>NZ_JBHWHV010000103.1:0-18292 GCF_042732375.1 Streptomyces sp. NPDC059785 | reverse complement strand
GCCGTTACGGGCCGTCGGCGACCACCGAGGCCGAACCGCGCGACGTGGGCCGGGTGCGCACCGAGTACGCGCCCGCGCACGACGGTGACCCCGACCCCGGTGAGATCGTCTGGACCTGGGTGCCCTACGAGGAGAACGACGGCCGCGGCAAGGACCGCCCGGTCCTGGTGGTGGCCCGGGAGTCCGGGGGCACCCTGCTCGCCGTCCAGCTCTCCAGCAAGGCACACGCGGGAGACCGGGACTGGGTGCCGATCGGCAGCGGGCCGTGGGACCGCTCGGGGCGCGACTCGTGGGTGGCCGTGGACCGGGTGCTGCGCCTGCACGAGGCCGGCATGCGCCGCGAGGCCTGCGCCCTGGACCGTATGCGCTTCAACTCGGTGGTCCACCGCCTGCGGGAACGCTACGGCTGGCGCTGAGCCGCGCCCCTACCGGGCGGCTTCCCCTTCCGCCTCCACCGGCGCCGCGAACGCTGACTCGAAGGCGCTTCTGACCGTCGCTCCCCGCGTGCGGTCCAGTACGCCGAAGACGACGTGGTCGAAGGCGCCGGTGAAGCGGCCGGTGCCGTGCAGGAGGGTACGGAAGGCGTCCGCGACCTGGTGCGGGTCGTTCTGGAAGACTCCGCAGCCCCAGGCGCCGAGGACCAGCCGCCGGTAGCCGTGGGTCACGGCCGTCTCGAGGACCCGCTCGGCCCGCGCGGCCAGCGCGCCCGGCAGTTCGGCCGCGCGCTCGGGTGCGGTCCGCCGGACGACACCCGCGTTCGGCGCCGCGGCGGTCAGGAACCCGGCCGCGTACGGCTCGTCCAGGAGCCGGCCGCGGTCGTCCCGGAAGACGGGCACCGCGGGCGAGTGGATGACGCGGTCGGTGTAGAACGGATCGCGGTGCGCCCGGTGGTGGTCGTAGAACTCGCGGGCGCCGAGCACGCAGGCGTGGAGCGCGGACGCCCGGCAGAGGGCCTCCTCCTGGGCCTGCGCCCCGTTCAGATACCCGCCCCCGGGGTTGCGCGCCGACGCGAAGTTCAGCACGGCGACCGGTCCCGCGAGGCGGCGGGCGGCCTCCAGGCTGCTCTCCCCCGTGACCTCGAACACCGTCCGCACCGGCGTGAACGCCGGTGTCGCCACCGGCCGAGGACCGTACATCCGCGTACCGTCCCGTGCGGCCCCGGCCGCCGCGGCTATGGACACCTCGCGTCCCCCCGGCGCGCGGTACCGTCCCGCCGCGACGATCCGCTCCGTCTCCTGCGCGATGCCGCGCAGCCGCGCGCTCACCGCGCGACCCCCGTACGCGCCGTGAGCGGGCCGTGCGTGCTCTCCCCCGTCGTGCTCATGAACGCATCGTGAGCGATGCTGGTCCTGCGGCGCAACGGAGTTTCTCCGTCCCGGGACCCGGCCGCCGGGACCCCGCACCCGGCGTTTTGCACCCTTGTGCGAATTGACCGGAGGGTCTTGGGTAGGACGAGCGATGCCGGTCCGGCGCCACCGTTGCCGGACCGGAGGCATGATGGCATCTCAGGAGGATCCCGGCATGTCGGATTCGGTGAGTGGCTGTACGGAGCCCGAACGCTCCGTGGTCACCGAGGCCGAGGTGGAGGCACTGGTCCGAGGCATCTGCTTCAAGACCGGACCGCCCAGCCGCCTCGGCGTGGAAGTGGAATGGTTCGTACACGAGCTGCGCACCCCGTGGCTCCCGACAGCACCCGCACGACTCGAGGCGGCGTACGCCGCACTCAGGACTCTCCCCCTGCGTTCGGCCCTCACGGTCGAACCCGGCGGCCAGCTGGAGCTCAGCTCCCCTCCCGCCGGCACCCTCATGGAGTGCGTGGAGTCCGTCTCGGCCGACCTCGACGCGGTACGCCAGGTACTGCGCGAGGCGGACCTCGCCCTCAGCGGCCACGGCCACGACCCGTGGCATCCGCCCAGCCGCTACCTGCGTGAACCGCGTTACGACGCGATGGAGCGCTGTCTCGACCGCACCGGCCCCGAGGGCCGCGCCATGATGTGCTCCTCGGCTTCCGTCCAGGTGTGCCTGGACGCCGGGTACGAGGAGCCGGGACCGCTCGGTCTCGGGCGCCGCTGGTGGCTCGCGCACCAGCTCGGCGCGGTCCTGGTGGCGGCGTTCGCCCACTCCCCGCTGGCCCGGGGGCGCAGTACCGGCTGGCGCTCCACGCGGCAGTCGCTGTGGGCGGCGATGGACCCGGGGCGGTCCGCCGCGCCCGCCCTGGACGGCGACCCGCGCGCCGCCTGGGCCCGGCGCGTCCTGGACGCCCCCGTGATGTGCGTCCGCGCCCCGGACGGCCCCTGGGAGACTCCCGAGGGCCTGACCTTCCGGGAGTGGACCCGGTCCGGCAGACCCCCGGACCGCGCCGACCTCGACTACCACCTGACGACCCTGTTCCCGCCGGTACGGCCGCGCGGTCATCTCGAACTGCGGATGATCGACGCCCAGCCGGGCGACGACGGGTGGATCGTGCCGCTCGCGGTGACGGCCGCCCTGTTCGACGACCCGGAGGCGGCCGAGGCCGCGTACCGCACGGTCAAGCCGCTCGCGGAGCGGGCCGGGCCCGCGCCCGCGCCGTGCAATCCGCTGTGGACCGCGGCCGCGCGCGACGGTCTGGCCGACCCCGAGCTGCACGAGGCGGCCGTCGCCTGCTTCGCGGCGGCGGCCGACGCCCTGCCCAGGATCGGCGCGACGCGCGAGATCCAGGAGGCGGTGGCGGAGTTCACCGACCGTTACGTGGCCCGGGGCCGCTGCCCCGCCGACGAAGTGCTCAGCCCGCTCCACGGGAAGGACGTCCGCACATGACAGCCCCCGAAGCCCTGACGGACCCCGAGTCGCTCAGGGAGCGCGCCCTGGCCGCACTGACCACGGCGCGCGAGCGCACCGCGCTCCTCACCTCCTGCGTGGAGGACCCCGATCTGACCGCCCAGCACTCACCGTTGATGTCACCACTGGTGTGGGACCTGGCCCACATCGGCAACCAGGAGGAGCTGTGGCTGCTCCGCGCGGTCGCCGGGCGGGACGCGATACGCCCGGAGATAGACGGCCTGTACGACGCGTTCGAGCACCCGCGCGCGGAGCGTCCCTCGCTGCCGCTGCTGCCGCCCGCGGAGGCCCGCAAGTACGCCGCCGAGGTACGAGGCCGGGCCCTGGACGTCCTGGAGGGCACCGCCTTCCGGGGCAGCCGGCTGACGGAGGCGGGCTTCGCCTTCGGCATGATCGCGCAGCACGAGCAGCAGCACGACGAGACGATGCTCATCACGCACCAGCTCCGCAAGGGCCCCGCGGCGCTCACCGCGCCCGCGCCCGAGGCGCCACCGCCGTTCACGGGGCCGTCCGAAGTCCTCGTCCCCGGCGGCCCGTTCACCATGGGCACCTCCGCCGAGCCGTGGTCCCTGGACAACGAGCGGCCCGCCCACCAGCGGCTCGTCCCGGCCTTCTGGATCGACACCACGCCCGTGACGAACGGCGCGTACACGGCGTTCGTCGAGGACGGCGGCTACGAGGACGAGCGCTGGTGGACGCCCGCGGGCTGGGACCACATCCGGAGCCACTCCATCGAGGCGCCGCTGTACTGGCGCCGCGAGGGCGGGCAGTGGCTGCGGCGGCGCTTCGGCGTCACCGAGCCCGTACCGGCGGACGAGCCGGTGCTGCACGTGTGCTGGTACGAGGCGGACGCCTACGCGCGCTGGGCGGGGCGGCGGCTGCCCACCGAGGAGGAGTGGGAGAAGGCCGCCCGGCACGACCCGGTCTCGGGCCGCTCGACCCGCTACCCGTGGGGCGACGCCGACCCGGGCCCCGAGCACGCCAACCTGGGGCAGCGCCATCTGCGCCCCGCCCCCGCCGGCAGCTACCCGGCGGGCGCATCACCGCTCGGCGTACGGCAGTTGATCGGTGACGTGTGGGAGTGGACGGCGAGCGACTTCCTGCCCTACCCGGGGTTCACGGCGTTCCCGTACAAGGAGTACTCGCAGGTGTTCTTCGGTCCCGACCACAAGGTGCTGCGGGGCGGCTCGTTCGCGGTGGACCAGGTGGCCTGCCGGGGCACCTTCCGCAACTGGGACTACCCCATCAGGCGGCAGATCTTCTCGGGCTTCCGCACCGCCCGCGACGGGGCCGCCTGATGTGCCGTCACCTGGCGTTCCTGGGGCCCGAGGAGCAGCTCGGCGCGCTCCTCGTGGCCCCGCCCCACAGCCTGTACCGCCAGTCCTGGGCCCCGCGCAGACAGCGGTACGGCACGGTCAACGCCGACGGGTTCGGGGTGGGCTGGTACGCGGCCGGGGACCCGGTCCCCGGCCGCTACCGCCGCTCCGGGCCCGTCTGGGCCGACCAGTCCTTCGCGGACCTGGCACGGGTGGTGCGCTCCGGCGCGCTGCTCGCGGCGGTCCGTGACGCGACCGAGGCGGGCGCGGACGGCGAGGCCGCGGCGGCCCCGTACGCCGCGGGCCGCTGGCTGTTCAGCCACAACGGGGCCGTGAAGGGCTGGCCCGGCACCCTCGCCCCGCTCGCGGCGACTCTGCCGCACGAGGAGTTGCTGTCCCTGGCGGCGCGCTGCGACTCGGCGCTGGTGTGGGCGCTGGTCCTGCACCGGCTGCGGGACGGCGACACCGCGGGGCAGGCGCTGGCCGACACGGTCTCGGAGGTCGCGGAGGCGGCACCGGGATCGCGGCTCAACCTGCTGCTCACCGACGGCGAGACGATCACGGCGACCGCCTGGGGCGACACGCTCTGGTACCTCGCCGAGCCGGGACGCCGCACCGTCGTGGCGTCCGAGCCCTACGACGACGACCCGGCCTGGCGGGAGGTGCCGGACCGCACACTGCTCGCGGTGAGCCGCACCGACGTCCTGCTCACCCCGCTGAAGGACCCGCACGAACCCGAGGAGCCCACTCAGTGAGCCCGTTCCTTGTCACCCGCACCCTGCCCGAGGACGCCACGGGCGCCGAACTGCGCGCCGACGTCCAGCACGGGCTCACCCGCGACCCGAAGACGCTGCCGCCGAAGTGGTTCTACGACGCGCACGGCAGCGAGCTGTTCGAGAAGATCACCGAGCTGCCCGAGTACTACCCCACGCGCGCGGAGCGCGGGATCCTCGCCGCGCGCGCGGGCGAGATCGCCGCGGCCACCGGCGCCCGTACCCTCGTCGAACTGGGCTCGGGCTCGTCCGAGAAGACCCGGCACCTGCTCGACGCGCTGCCTGACCTGCACACGTACGTGCCGGTCGACGTCAGCGAGAGCGCGCTCACCCAGGCCGGCGAGGCGCTCGTCACCGAGCGTCCCGAACTGGCCGTGCACGCGCTGATCGCCGACTTCACCGGCGGTCTGGCGCTGCCCGGCACGCCGGGGCCGCGCCTGGTCGCGTTCCTCGGCGGCACGATCGGCAATCTGCTGCCCGCCGAGCGCGCCGGTTTCCTGTCGTCGGTACGGACGCTGCTGGCGCCCGGCGACGCGCTGCTGCTCGGCACCGACCTGGTGAAGGATCCGGCGGTGCTGGTGGCGGCGTACGACGACACGGCCGGGGTGACGGCCGCGTTCAACAAGAACGTGCTGTCGGTCGTCAACCGCGAGCTCGGCGCGGACTTCGACCCGGGCGCGTTCGGTCACGTCGCCCTGTGGGACCCCGGGCGGGAGTGGATCGAGATGCGGCTGCGCTCGCTCACCGCGCAGACCGTGAAGGTCCCGGCGCTCGGCCTCGCCGTCGAGTTCACCGAGGGCGAGGAGCTGCGCACCGAGGTCTCGGCGAAGTTCCGCGAGGAGGGCGTACGCCGCGAACTCGCCGCCGCGGGCCTCGACCTGACCCACTGGTGGACGGACGAGGAGGGCCGGTTCGCGCTGTCGCTGAGCACGGCCGGGTAGAGCGGTCGGCCGGGCCCCGGAGGCCGGCCGGGGTGCTCACTCCCCGTTCTCCAGCGCCTCCGTGATGCGGTCCGAGGCGCGGGTCGCCTCGGTCTCCGGGTCGGCGCCGCTGAGGACCTGCGTCATGTAGTCCTTGATCGGGTTGTCCGTCTCCACGGCCGCCCATTCGGACGAGGCGGGGGTCGCCCGGCCCTGCGCGGCGCCCGCCGCCATGGCCGCGACCCCCGCCTCCCCCGACACCGCGTCGGCGAGGGTGGTCTTGTTGGGCACGTAGTTCATCGTCCGCGCCAGGTCGGTCTGCCACTCGGCGCCGGCCAGCGCGGCGATGACGGCGGTGGCGCCGGTGCGGTCGTCGGTGTTCTTCGGCACCACCAGGTCCGAGCCGCCGGTGAAGACGGCGCCCGGTTCGTCGGCGCTCTTCCCCGGTACGGGGAAGTAGCCGATCTTCTTCGCGAGGCCGGGGTTCTCCTTCAGCACCGCCTGGGCGACGCCCGGCACGGCGATGATCTGCGCGACCTGTCCGCCCGCGAACACCCCGGCCTGCGGCGGGTGTTCCTCGTCGGCGTCCACCGGCCCCTCGCCGAGGGCCTGGAGGCGGCGGTAGAAGTCCATCCCGCGCAGGGCGGCCGGCTCCTGAAGGGTGCCCTTCCAGTTCCCGCCGGACTGCTTCGCCAGTTCGCCGCCCGCCTCCCAGACGAAGCCGGCCAGCGTGTACCAGTCCTGGCCCGCCAGGTAGATGCCCTGCGTACCGCCGGAGTTGAGCTCGCGGGTGTCGTCGAGCCACTCGTCCTGCGTCTTCGGGGGCTCGTTGATGCCGGCCTCGGCGAACAGGTCCTTGCGGTAGATGACGACGCGGTTGGCGGCGTACCAGGGGATGCCGTACTGGCGCGAGAGGTGCCGGCCCGGTTCGGCCAGGCCCGGCAGCCAGTCGTCCTCGCCCCAGTCGCGCATCGACTCCAGCGTGAGGTCGAGCAGCTTGTCCCCGGTCACGTACTGGGCGACCTGGGTGTTGCCGACCTCGATGACGTCCGGCGCGTCCTCGGCGGACCCCTTCAGCGCGGCCTGCACCTTGTCGCCGACGCCGGTCCATTCCTGGAGCCGGACATCCAGCTCCAGGTCCGTGTGCTCGCTCTCGAACGCCTCGGTGAAGCGGTCGAGGAACTCCCGGGTCACGCTGGTCTTCATCAGCCACACCGTGACCGTCCGGCGCTCGCCGCCCGCCTCGGGCAGGGCCCCGCACGCGGTGAGCAGGGACGCGGTCACGAGGGTGAGGGACACGAGTGCGGCTGGCGGGCGACGTCTCACGAGGGGTCCTGTTCTGCCTTGCGGACACACGAGGGGAACCCGACGTGGGGGTCGAGCCGGACGCTCGCACGGGCGTGTGAAAGTTTGGTATGGACCAATCGAACCGTCAAGGCCGGGAACCCCCTTCGGCTCCCCGACGCCTCGCGGACCACCCCGCCCTGGGGCACCGTGGAATGACGCGTGGCACCGCCGCCGCGCCGAGAGGAGCACCCGCATGAGCGATCACACGTACCGGGTCACCGAGATCGTCGGCACCTCGACCGACGGCGTCGACCAGGCCATCCGCAACGGGATCAGCCGCGCCTCGCAGACCCTGCGCAATCTGGACTGGTTCGAGGTCACGCAGGTCAGGGGCCAGATCGAGAACGGCACGATCGAGCACTACCAGGTGGGCCTGAAGGTCGGCTTCCGCCTGGAGGACGGCGACTGACGCGGGGAGCCGGGCCCCGCCGCCGTCCGGTCAGGTCCGCCCCTCGCGCTCCTGGGCGTCCTTCAGCGCCGCCGACGTGGCCGCCCAGCGGGCCCGTACGACGGTGAATCCCGCGTGCTCGGCGTCCGCGCAGACCAGTTCGTCGTCGTCCACCAGCACGCGGACGTCGCGGCTGCGGGTCAGTGTCCGCAGGGTCTCCAGCTTGGTGCGCCGGGCGGGCCTGCGGTCGTCGTCGCGCCGCATCCTGAGCGTGCCCTCGGGCAGCCCGTGGGCGGCGAGCCAGTCGAGGCTGTCGCGGCGGCAGCGCTCCGGACGGCCGGTGAGGTAGAGGATCTCGCACTCCTCGGCGTACCGCGCCGCCAGCGCCACCCCCTCCGCGAGCGGCGGGTCGTCCGGGGCGGCCGCGAAGAACCCGGTCCAGTCCCGCGGCCTGCGCTCCAGGAAGTGCTGCCGGTGCGCCGTGTCGGCGAGCGTGCCGTCGAGATCGAACACTGCGAGGGGCGGCCTGCTGTGCGTCGTCACACCGACCACCTTAGAAGGGCGGAAGCTCCGGGCGATCACCGGTGTTGTGCGCAGGGGCGAGCGGCGGCCGCGCCGCACGCCCCGAGCACGCATCCGAGGAGGAACACCCGTGAAAGCCGTCCGTTACTCCGTCCTCGACCGTTCGCGCATCCGCGAAGGGCACGACGGGGCCGAGGCACTGCGGGACACCGTGGAGCTCGCGCGGGAGGCGGAGCGGCTGGGGTACCACCGGTTCTGGGTCTCCGAGCACCACGGCGTGCCCGGGGTCGCCGGGTCCGCGCCGACCGTGCTAGCCGCCGCCGTCGCCTCCGCGACCCGGCGGATCCGGGTCGGCACCGGCGGCGTGATGCTGCCCAACCACCGGCCCCTGGTGGTGGCCGAGCAGTTCGGAGTGCTCGACGCCCTCTTTCCCGGCCGTATCGACATGGGCCTCGGCCGCTCGGTCGGCTTCACCGGCGGCGTGCGCAGGGCCCTGGGCCGGGACAAGGACGACGCCGAGGACTTCGCGGCGCACCTGGAAGAACTGCTCGGCTGGTTCCTCGGCACCTCGCCGACGGGCGTGCACGCGCGCCCCGCGGAGGGCCGCACCGTGCCGCCGTTCGTGCTGGCCATGGGCGAGGGCGCCTCGATCGCCGCCCGGGCCGGACTGCCGATGGTCATCGGCGACCTCAGGAACCGCGAGAAGATGCTGCGCGGCATCGAGCACTACCGCGAGCACTTCCGCCCCTCCACCTGGGCGGGCGAGCCGTACGTCGTCGTCTCCGGCACGGTCGCGGTCGCCGCCACTGCCGAGGACGCGCGCCGCATCCTCGTACCCGAGGCCTGGTCGATGGCGTACTCCCGGACGCACGGCACGTTCCCGCCGCTGCCGCCCGCCGGGCGCGTCGAGTCCCTGGCGCTGGCCGGCCGGGAGCGGGAGCTGTACGAGCGCGGCCTGGGCGGTCACATCGCGGGCACCGAGGAGCAGGTCGCCGACGAGCTGGCCGCCCTGGTCGAGGAGACGGGCGCGCAGGAGGTACTGGTCACCACGAGCACGTACGACCGGACGGCGCTGCTGGACTCCTACCGCCGGCTGGCCCGGATCTTCACGCCCTGAGAAGGTGCGGTGGCAGGACACCGCGAGAACCACGACCGGAGCTTTCATGCACAGCCCCCACGACCCCTGCGTCCGCGTCCGCGGCGCCCGCGAGCACAACCTGAAGGGCGTGGACGTCGACGTCCCCCGGGACGCGCTGGCCGTGTTCACGGGCGTGTCGGGTTCGGGCAAGTCCTCGCTGGCGTTCGGCACCGTCTACGCCGAGGCGCAGCGGCGATACTTCGAGTCGGTCGCGCCGTACGCGCGGCGGCTGATCCAGCAGGTGGGCGCGCCGAAGGTCGGGGAGATCACCGGGCTGCCGCCCGCGGTCTCCCTCCAGCAGCTCAGGTCCGCGCCGACCTCGCGCTCGACCGTCGGCACCGTCACGTACCTGTCCAACTCCCTGCGGATGCTGTTCTCGCGGGCCGGTACGTACCCGCCGGGCGCGCCCCGCCTCGACTCGGACGCCTTCTCGCCGAACACGGCGGCCGGGGCGTGCCCCGAGTGCCACGGCCTCGGCCGGGTGCACCGGACCACCGAGAAGTCGCTGGTCCCCGACCCGTCGCTGTCGGTCCGCGAGGGCGCGATCGCCGCCTGGCCGGGTGCCTGGCAGGGCAAGAACCTGCGGGACATCCTGGACGCGCTGGGGTACGACGTGGACCGGCCCTGGCGCGAGCTGCCCGCCGCGGACCGGGAGTGGATCCTGTTCACCGACGAGCAGCCGGTGGTCACCGTGCACCCGGTGCGTGACGCGGACCGCATCCAACGGCCGTACCAGGGCACGTACATGAGCGCCCGGCGGTACGTGCTGAAGACGTTCGCCGATTCGAAGAGCGCGGCGCTGCGCGCGAAGGCCGAACGGTTCCTGGCGAGCGCGCCCTGTCCGGTGTGCGGCGGCAGCCGGCTGCGCCCCGAGGCGCTGGCCGTGACCTTCGCGGGCCGCACCGTCGCAGGGCTGGCCGCCCTGCCGCTGACCGAACTGGCCGGAGTGCTGAGCGGTGGCCCGCACGACGACGGCCCGCACAGCGGCTCCGGGGCGGCGCGGCTGCTCGTCGACGACCTCCTGGCCCGGATCGCACCGGTCGTCGAACTGGGCCTCGGCTATCTCAGCCTGGACCGGGCCACGCCCACCCTCTCGGCGGGCGAGCTCCAGCGGCTGCGCCTCGCCACCCAGCTCCGCGCCGGGCTCTTCGGTGTCGTGTACGTCCTGGACGAGCCGTCCGCCGGGCTGCACCCGGCGGACACGGAGGCGCTGCTCACCGTGCTCGGCCGGCTGAAGGCGGCCGGCAACTCGGTGTTCGTGGTGGAGCACCACCTCGACGTGGTGCGCGGCGCCGACTGGCTGGTGGACGTCGGCCCCGGAGCGGGCGAGCACGGCGGGCGGGTGCTGCACAGCGGTCCGGTGGCGGACCTCGCGGGGGTCGCGGAGTCGGCCACGGCCCGCTTCCTCTTCGACCGCGCACCGGCACCGGTACGTCCCGTGCGGGCGCCCCGGGACCGGCTGAAGGTGGGCCCGGTGACCCGGCACAACCTGCGCGACGTGACGGCCGAGTTCCCGCTCGGCGTCCTCACCGCGGTCACCGGCGTGTCCGGTTCCGGGAAGTCCACGCTCATCGGCGAGATCGCGAAGGACACCGGGGAGCTGCCGGGCGTCGGGCGGCTCGTCTCCGTGGACCAGCGGCCCATCGGACGCACCCCGCGCTCCAACCTGGCCACCTACACGGGGCTGTTCGACGTGGTGCGCAAGCTGTTCGCCGCCACCGACGAGGCCCGGGAGCGGGGCTACGGCGCCGGGCGGTTCTCCTTCAACGTCGCGGGCGGGCGGTGCGAGACCTGCCAGGGCGAGGGGTTCGTCAGCGTCGAGCTGCTGTTCCTGCCCAGCACCTACGCGCCGTGCCCGGACTGCGGCGGCGCCCGCTACAACCCCGGGACGCTCGAAGTGACGTACCGGGGACGGAACATCGCGCAGGTGCTGGACCTGACCGTGGAGGCCGCCGGGGAGTTCTTCGCGGACGTGCCGGCCGCGGCGCGCGGCCTGGGCACGCTCCTCGACGTCGGCCTCGGCTATCTGCGGCTCGGCCAGCCCGCCACCGAGCTGTCCGGCGGCGAGGCCCAGCGCATCAAGCTGGCCAGTGAGTTGCAGCGCGGCCGGGGCGGCCACACCCTCTACCTCCTGGACGAGCCGACGACCGGGCTGCACCCGGCGGACGTCGAGGTGCTGATGCGGCAGCTGCACGGGCTCGTCGACGCCGGGCACACCGTGATCGTCGTGGAGCACGACATGGCGGTGGTCGCGGGCGCGGACTGGGTGATCGACCTGGGCCCCGGCGGCGGCGACGCGGGCGGCCGGATCGTGGCGGCGGGTCCGCCGGCGGACGTCGCCCGTGCGGCGGAGAGCGCGACGGCGCCGTATCTCGCGCGGGTCTTCGGGTTCGGCGAGGGCTGACGCCGGCGGGCCACTCGTACGGTACCGCGCTGATGCTGCTGGACCAGCGGATGGACGAGTTGTGCGCCCAGCACGGCCTGGACCGCCGCGACCTCAACCTCGACCTGGGTCCGCTGGGCCCGCTGCTCGCGGACCCCGGACCGTGAGACCGCCGCCGCCTACGGGTGCGCCCCGCCCGGCGGCCGTCCCTGCGCCGCCGCGGCCAGGGACCGGCGGTCGGGGCGGCTGCCCGCCGCGATGACGGGCCGGACGTCGACCTCGGCCACCAGGCCGCGCGCCGTCGCCACCCGCCACAGCGAGGCCAGCAGGGTGTCGTCGCCGACGAAGGCGGGGGCCGTGCTGGCCGTTCCGTCGGCGCCGGTGTAGCGGATGCGGACGGGCTGGACGGGGACCGCCGCGTCCAGGGCGGCCTGGAACACCGCCCGGCGGTAGGTGCCCTGCGCGCGCCCGCACCAGGTGCTGCCCTCGGGGAACGCGGCGACGGCGGCGCCTTCGCGCAGGGCGTGGGCGATGCGGGCGACCGTGTCCGGCAGGGCGCGCAGCCGGTCCCGGTCGATGAAGACGACGCCTGCGCGGGCGGCGATCCCGCCCGCCACGGGCCACTGCCCGACCTCGGTCTTGGCCAGCATCCGGGCCGGGCGCACGGCGGCCAGCAGCGGGATGTCCAGCCACGAGATGTGGTTGGCCACCAGCAGCAGACCGCCGGAGGGCGCGCCGGCGCCGGTGATCCTGACCCGTACGCCCGCGGCCCGTACCGTCGCCCGGCACCAGCGCCGGATCAGTACGGCGGGGATCCGCGCGCGCCACGGGGACAGGGCGATCCCGGCGAGCACCAGGAGCGCGACCGCCGTGAGCCGCAGCACGGCCCGCGGTACGGCCACCGCCGCGGCCCGCGCGGCGCCGACGCACACCGGCGGGGTGCAGGGCGCGCTCGGCAGCCAGGCACTCGCCACCGCCCCGCCGGGCACGGACACGGCGTCCGCGACCGGGGTCGCTTCAAGGCCCCGGCCCGCGGCCCGGATCCGCGGCCTGCTCGCGCCCGCGCCCCGGGGGGCCGCGGCGCCGGTGACCGGCGCGCTCATCACGCCGGTACGAGGGAGAGGAAGTGCCGCAGGTAGCGCGGGGAGACCCGGCGCATCGACAGCAGGACGTACAGGTCGGCGACGCCGAAGTCCGGGTCGTGCGCGGGCTCGCCGCAGACCTGGGCGCCCAGGCGCACGTAGCCGCGCAGCAGCGGGGGCAGTTCGGTGCGTCCGGTGCGGGCGACGCCGTCGGACGACCAGGGCAGCAGCGGCCGTACCCGGTACTCCTCGGGGGCCAGGTACTTGGCCTTGACCCGGTCCCAGGTGCCCGCGGCGAGCGTGCCGCCGTCGGCGAGCGGGATGGAGCAGCAGCCGGCCAGCCACTCGTGGCCGCTCTGGATCATGTAGCGGGCGAGCCCGGCCCAGATGAGGCCGATGACCGCGCCGTCCCGGTGGCCGGGGTGGACGCAGGAGCGGCCGACCTCGACGAGCGAGGAGCGGATGGGGGCCAGCTTGCCGAGGTCGAACTCGCTCTCCGCGTAGAGCCGTCCGGCGATGGCGGCGCGGTCCGGGGGCAGCAGCCGGTAGGTTCCGACGACCTCGCCGGTGGCCGTCTCGCGGACCAGCAGGTGGTCGCAGTAGGCGTCGAAGGCGTCCGCGTCGAGGCCGGGCTGCGGGGAGGACAGCAGGGCGCCCAGCTCGCCGGCGAACACGTCGTGGCGCAGGCGCTGGGCGGCCCGTACGTCGGCCTCGTCGCGGGCGAGGGTGACGGTGTACTGGGTGGGGGCCGTCGGCTGCGGAGGGGTGTCGAAGGTGTCGAGGGTGGATACGCCGGTCATGGCACTCTCCTGGTCACGGGCCGGTTCGGCGGAGCTGACGGGCCGCCCGTCCGGACGGGGCCGGGAGGGCGGGGCGGCGGACCGGGTGGAGCCGTACGGTCTGCGCGCTCCTGTTCTTCCGATGCCGATTGGCTTGTGCGTGACCTGTGCCAGGAGCCGGGATGTGGGGATGTTGAATGCCAGGGGGCGCGCGGGCGCCCGCGCGGGCGGGCCGGGAGCAGGGCGAGACGGGACCGGGGATTGAGCACCACTCCCGGTCCCGCCCGTCCGCACCCTGCCGGCGAACGTTGTGTGAAGGCGGCCCTAGCGCTTGCCCGCCCTGCGGTTGGCGCGCAGCCACTCCTTGTTCATGCCCGTGATGGAGAACAGCGGGATGCCCTTCGGGCAGGCCGTCGCGCACTCTCCGGCGAGGGTGCAGCCGCCGAAGCCCTCCTCGTCCATCTGCGCCACCATGTCCAGGACGCGGGTCTCCCGCTCGGGGGCGCCCTGCGGCAGCACGTTGAGGTGGTTGATCTTCGCCGAGGTGAAGAGCATCGCGGCACCGTTCGGGCAGGCGGCCACGCAGGCGCCGCAGCCGATGCACTCGGCGTACTCGAAGGCGAAGTCGGCGTCCGGCTTCGGTACGGGGGTGGCGTGCGCCTCGGGCGCGGCGCCGGTAGGGGCGGTGATGTAGCCGCCGGCCTGGATGATCCGGTCGAAGGCCGACCGGTCCACCACCAGGTCCTTGATCACCGGGAAGGCGGCCGCCCGCCACGGTTCGATGTCGATGGTGTCGCCGTCCTTGAAGGACCGCATGTGGAGCTGGCAGGTGGTGGTGCGCTCCGGGCCGTGCGCGTCGCCGTTGATGACGAGGCTGCACGCGCCGCAGATGCCCTCGCGGCAGTCGTGGTCGAAGGCGACGGGGTCCTCGCCCTTGAGGATGAGTTCCTCGTTGAGGGTGTCGAGCATCTCCAGGAAGGACATGTCGGCCGAGATGCCGTCCACGTCGTACGTGGACATCGCTCCGTCGGCGCCGGCGTTCTGCTGCCGCCAGACGCGCAGGGTGAGCTTCATGCGTAGCTCCGCTGAGTGGGGTGGACGTACTCGAAGACCAGGTCTTCCTTGTGCAGGACGGGCGCTTCGCCGGTGTCGGTGAACTCCCAGGCGGCCGCGTACGAGAACTCCTCGTCCCTGCGCTCCGCCTCGCCGTCGGGGGTCTGGGACTCCTCGCGGAAGTGGCCGCCGCAGGACTCGGCGCGGTGCAGTGCGTCGAGGCACATCAGCTCGGCGAGCTCGATGTAGTCGATGACGCGGTTGGCCTTCTCCAGCGACTGGTTGAACTCCTCGCCGGTGCCGGGGACCTTGATGCGCCGCCAGAACTCCTCGCGGATCTGCGGGATGCGTTCGAGCGCCTTGCGCAGTCCGCTCTCCGTGCGGGCCATGCCGCAGAACTCCCACATGAGTTCGCCGACCTCGCGGTGGAAGGAGTCGGGGGTGCGGTCGCCGTCGACGGCCAGCAGGGTGTTGAGCCGGTCGCCGGTCTCGGCCAGGACCTCCTGGACGACCGGGTGTTCGTCCGTCACCTCGTCATGGTGCGGGTTGCGGGCGAGGTAGTCGTTGATGGTGGACGGCAGCACGAAGTAGCCGTCGGCGAGGCCCTGCATCAGCGCGGAGGCGCCGAGCCGGTTGGCGCCGTGGTCGGAGAAGTTGGCCTCGCCGACCGCGAAGAGTCCGGGGATGGTGGTCTGGAGGTCGTAGTCGACCCAGAGCCCGCCCATCGTGTAGTGCACGGCCGGGTAGATCCGCATCGGCACGGTGTACGGATCCTCGTCGGTGATCCGCTGGTACATGTCGAAGAGGTTGCCGTACTTGGCCTCGACGGCCTTGCGGCCCATGCGCTGGATCGCGTCCGCGAAGTCGAGGTAGACACCCTGCCCGCCGGGACCCACTCCCCTGCCCTCGTCGCAGACGTTCTTCGCGGCGCGGGAGGCGATGTCGCGGGGCACCAGGTTGCCGAAGGAGGGGTAGATGCGCTCCAGGTAGTAGTCGCGCTCGTCCTCGGGGATCTTGTTCGCCGGGCGGTCGTCGCCCTTGGCCTTCGGCACCCAGATGCGGCCGTCGTTGCGCAGCGACTCGCTCATCAGGGTCAGCTTGGACTGGTGGTCGCCGGTGCGCGGGATGCAGGTGGGGTGGATCTGGGTGAAGCAGGGGTTGGCGAAGTAGGCGCCGCGCCGGTGCGCCCGCCAGACGGCGGTCGCGTTGGAGTTCATGGCGTTGGTCGACAGGTAGAAGACGTTGCCGTAGCCGCCGGAGGCGAGGACGACGGCGTCCGCGTAGTAGGTGTCGATGCGGCCGGTGATGAGATCCCGCGCGACGATGCCGCGGGCGCGCCCGTCGACCACGATCAGGTCGAGCATCTCGGTGCGCGGGTGCATCTCGATGTTCCCGGCCGCGATCTGCCGGGAGAGCGCCTGGTAGGCGCCGAGCAGGAGCTGCTGTCCCGTCTGGCCGCGGGCGTAGAAGGTACGGGAGACCTGGACGCCGCCGAAGGAGCGGGTGTCGAGCAGTCCGCCGTACTCGCGGGCGAAGGGCACGCCCTGGGCCACGCACTGGTCGATGATCTCGACGGAGATCTGCGCGAGCCGGTGCACGTTGGACTCGCGGGCGCGGAAGTCGCCGCCCTTGACGGTGTCGTAGAACAGCCGGTGCACGGAGTCGCCGTCGTTGCGGTAGTTCTTCGCGGCGTTGATGCCGCCCTGCGCGGCGATCGAGTGGGCGCGGCGCGGGGAGTCCTGGTAGCAGAACTGGACGACGTGGTAGCCCTGTTCGGCGAGGGTGGCCCCGGCGGAGCCGCCCGCGAGTCCGGTGCCGACGACGATGACGGTGTGCTTGCGGCGGTTGGCCGGGTTGACGAGCTTGGCCTCGAAGCGCCGGGTGTCCCAGCGCTCGTTCACAGGGCCCGCGGGCGCCTTGGTGTCGGCGACCGGCTCGCCGGTCCGGTAGTCGGTGTAGGAGGTCATGTTCAGCTCACCACTCCGGTCATGACGCCCACGGGTACGGCGATGAAGCCGGCCGTGAGGACTACGGCGAGGACGTTCGCGACGGTCTTCAGGGCGCGGTCGCGGGTGCGGCTGCCCGCGCCGAGGGTCTGCGCGGCGCTCCAGAAGCCGTGCTGGACGTGCAGCCCGAGCGCGAGCATCGCGACGATGTAGACGACGTTGCCGTACCAGGTGGAGAAGGTGTCCACGACGTTCTGGTACGGGCGGCCCTCCTGGAAACCGCCGGAGTGCACGGTGCCGGTGGTCAGGTCGAGGATGTGCCACACGATGAACAGGCCGAGGATGATCCCGCCCCAGCGCATGGTGCGCGTCGCGTAGCTCGCCCGCTTCTTCTTGTGCACGTACTTGCTGGGCCGTGCCCTGATGTCGCGGCGGCTGAGCTGGTACGCGGAGGTGGCGTGCGCGACGACGGCGGCGACCAGCACCACGCGGATGATCCACAGCGCCCACTCGTAGTGCAGGAAGGGCTCGCCGATGGTGCGGAGCCAGTGCGCGTAGTGGTTGAACTCGCCGGTGCCGAAGAATATCTTCAGGTTCCCGATCATGTGGACGACCAGGTACAGGAGCATGATCAGGCCGCTGACGGCCATCACGGTCTTCTTGCCGACGGAGCTGTCCCACACGGTGCGCGTCATGGACGGTCGTCGGTCCGTCCGTGTTGCCAGAGCCATGTCTCAAGACGCTACGGTCGGCGGGCCCGATCGGTCCAAGACATGGTCCGGCTGGTTTCCATAGCCGTCGCCTATCGTGACCTATCGTGGCGGGGTGCAGTTCCACCAGCTCCAGTACTTCGTGGCGGTCGCCGAGACCCGACACTTCACCCGCGCCGCGGACCTCGTCCATGTCGCCCAGCCCTCGCTGTCCCAGCAGATCAAGGCGCTGGAGCGGGAGCTCGGGGCGGACCTGTTCCAGCGGGCGCGCGGCAACATCACGCTCACCGACGCCGGGGAGGCGCTGCTGCCGCTGGCCCGCCGCATCCTCGCCGACGCGGACACCGCACGGCACGAGGTGCAGGAGCTGGCGCAGCTGCGCGGCGGCCGGGTGCGTCTGGGCGCGACCCCGAGCCTGTGCACGGGCCTGCTCCCGGACGTGCTGCGCGCCTTCCACGACCGCTATCCGGGCATCCGGCTGCTGATCGAGGAGGGCGGCTCCCACGACCTGGTACGGGAGCTGGCGCGCGGCGCGCTCGACCTGGCGCTGCTCGTGCTGCCGCTGCCCACGCCGGCACCGGCGCTGACCACGGTGGAGCTGCTGCGGGAGGACCTGGTGGTGGTGTCGTCGCCCGAGGCGCCCGCGCCGGGCCAGGGGCGCACGGTGCGGATCGCGGACCTGGAGGGCGAGCGCCTGGTGATGTTCCGGCACGGCTACGACCTGCGGGAACTGACCGTCGCCGCGTGCCGCGCCGAGGGGTTCGAGCCGGACTTCGCGGTGGAGGGCGGCGAGATGGACGCGGTGCTGGGGTTCGTGCGGGCGGGGCTGGGGGTGGCCGTCGTACCGCGGATGGTCGCCGCCCGGTCGGGCCGCGGGCTGCGTGTCACGCCGCTTGCCCGTCCCGGGTTGTACCGGACGATCGCGCTGGCGCACCGCAGTGACGTCGCTCCACCGCGGGCGGCACGGGAGTTGCAGCGGATGCTGCTTGAACGGTGACCGGCTGTTACCTGTCCGGGGAGCGCCGTTTCCCCTGCTGCGTCGTGGCGGGCTGCGGGTCCGTTGTGGCTGGTCGCGCAGTTCCCCGCGCCCCTGCAGACCCCGCGGCCCTGCGGGC
>NZ_JBHWHV010000102.1:0-19448 GCF_042732375.1 Streptomyces sp. NPDC059785 | reverse complement strand
TTGAACCATTCCGGGTCGCGGTCCTTGGCGGGGGTGTCCTCGAAGGTGTCCGGGACGGGCTCGTTGACGATCATGTTGTGGGTGACCCTCCGATCCGCGGTGCGGCGCCGACGGCGAGCACATGCGCCCCGCCGGGCCCCAGGCGCACAAAATTGGCCTTGCTCCAGTGATAGGTCTCGCCGGTCAGCTCGTCGCGCACCGGCACGGTCCCGTGCCGGTGCGGGCCGAGTTCCGGCATGTCCAACGAGACCGTGGCCTCCTGGGTGTGATGCGGGTCGAGGTTGGCCACCACCACGACCGTGTCCGTGCCGGTCCGCTTGCTGTAGGCGATCACCGCGTCGTTGTCCGCCAGGTGGAAGCGGAGGTTGCGCAGTCGGCGGAGGGCGGGGTGCGCCCGCCGGATGCCGTTCAGCCGGGTGATGAGCGGGGCGATGGTGCGGCCCTCCCGCTCGGCGGCCGCCCAGTCGCGCGGCCGCAGCTCGTACTTCTCGGAGTCCAGGTACTCCTCGCTGCCCTCCCGGACCGGGGTGTTCTCGCACAGCTCGTAGCCGCTGTAGACGCCCCACGTGGGGGAGAGGGTGGCGGCGAGCACCGCGCGCACCTCGAAGGCGGGCCGCCCGCCGTGCTGGAGATACGCGTGCAGGATGTCCGGGGTGTTCACGAAGAGGTTGGGCCGCATGTACGCGGCCGTCTCGCCGGACAGCTCGGTGAGGTACTCGGTCAGCTCCTGCTTGGTGTTGCGCCAGGTGAAGTAGGTGTACGACTGCTGGAAGCCGACGGCGGCGAGCCGGCGCATGACCGCGGGGCGGGTGAACGCCTCGGCCAGGAAGATCACGTCCGGGTCGGTGCGGTTGATGTCCGCGATGACCCGCTCCCAGAACACCACCGGCTTGGTGTGCGGGTTGTCCACCCGGAAGATGCGCACGCCGTGCGCCATCCAGTGCCGCAGGATCCGCGTCGTCTCGGCCACCAGCCCCGGCATGTCCTGGTCGAAGGCGATCGGGTAGATGTCCTGGTACTTCTTCGGCGGGTTCTCCGCGTAGGCGATCGTCCCGTCCGGCCGGTGCCGGAACCACTCCGGGTGCTTCTCCACCCACGGGTGGTCGGGGGAGCACTGGAGCGCGAAGTCGAGCGCGATCTCCAGGCCCAGGCTCGACGCCCGCCGGACGAAGGCGTCGAAGTCGCCGAGCGTGCCGAGGTCCGGGTGCACGGCGTCGTGCCCGCCCTCCGGCGAGCCGATCGCCCACGGCACCCCGGCGTCCCGGGGGCTGGCCGACAGGGTGTTGTTCGGGCCCTTGCGGTACGTGGTGCCGATCGGGTGGACGGGCGGGAGGTAGACGACGTCGAAGCCCATGTCCGCGATGGCGGGCAGTCGCTCGGCGGCGGTCCGGAAGGTGCCGCTCACCGGGTGCCCGTCGCGCACCGAGACGCCCTCGGAGCGCGGGAAGAACTCGTACCAGGAGCCGTACAGCGCCCGCTCCCGCTCGACCAGCAGCGGCATCGGCGCGGACCGGGACAGCCGCTCCCGCAGCGGGTGCACGGCGAGCACGGCCGACACCTCGGGCGCCAGGGCCGCCGCGAGCCGGGCGGGCGCGGGTCTGGAGTCGTCGCGCAGCGCCTCGGCCGCGGCCAGCACCGTCCGCCGCCCGGCTCCCTCGGGCACGCCGGCGCCCGCCCGCTCGTACAGCGCGGCACCCTCCTCCAGGACGAGTCCGGTGTCGACACGGGCGGGGATCTTGATCCGGGCGGTGTGCCGCCAGGCGGCCACCGGGTCGCTCCACGCCTCCACCCGGAAGGTCCACTCGCCCGGGGCCGCCGGAGTGACCTCGGCGCCCCAGCGGTCGGTGCCGGGGGCGAGTTCGCGCATCGGGGTCCAGGGGCCGGGACGGCCGCCGGGGTCCAGCAGGACGGCGCCTGCGCCGACCACGTCGTGCCCCTCGCCGAAGAGCGTGGCGGTGACCTGGAATGTCTCGCCCGCGACCGCCTTCGCCGGCCGTCGGCCGCAGTCGACGGCCGGGTGGACATCCACGATCGGGATGCGCCCGGTGGCAGCGTTCCGGTGCACGTCCAGGTCCATGGGTCTCGCCTCCGCCGTATCGGTCGCGGGCCTGTGGTCGGTCGAAGCTGCATCGGAGGCCGGCCGTGCAGCGTGGTCGGTCGCTAGCGGTGGAGCACGGGGCCGGCGCCCCGGAGCCGCGCGCTCCCGGTGCGGCCGCCGCCGCGGGAGCGGTGTCCGGAATGCCTGCGGGCCAGGGCCGGGGTGGTGCCCAGATACGTCTCGGCGGCGTCCGCCGCCTCCCGGGCGCAGCGTTCGCCCATCAGCACGCACAGGGTGTAGCCCGTGTTCTCGAACTTGCCCCGTACCGCGTGATCGGCGGGGGCCGCGAGAAGCAGACGTTCCCACGCCCGGTACCGCTCGAGATGCCGGGCGACCTCAGCCTTGGCGGGCAGCAGCATCGCTGGTCACCTTCCCACTCTGTGGTCTGCGCACGGTTCACCGGGACGCGGCTGTCCCGGCCAGGACCGTGCACGGAGAGGAACCGGGCCGTTACGGCGCCGGAACTCTCCCCTATGGTGCATGCGACCTGCACGGGCGTCTTGTTGGCTCTTCAATCAATAAATCCGGTACCGCCCCCGGGTTGCACAAACGGAGTAGCGCTTACACCCTGGGAGTTACTCAGGAGCGATCAGCGCTCACGCTTCGTGTTCGGGGCTCGGCCCGCGAGGGCGGTGGAGAAGCGAGAGCTTCGCCGGTGAGGAGCCAACGACGATGAACGCAGTGCCCTGCTACTACCACCTCGATGTCGAGGTCAGCCCCGAGCGGGTCGGACAGGTCAAGCGCATTCTGGCCGCCCATCTCAGGTACTGGAATCTGAAGACGCTCGTCGATCCCGTCTGTGAATGCGCCGAAGTCCTGCTGCACACGATCGACCGCCACGCCACGGACAAGAAGACGTCCATCGAGATGTGGTGGAACGGCCAGCACCTGATCACCGCCGTCTCCGACAACAACCAGGACATCGGCCCGCCCTACGCGCCCCAGGGCTGTCTCGCCCGGATCGCCGCGCAGAGCGACGGCTGGGGCTGTTGCGCCACCGGCGTCGGCGGCAAGATCATCTGGTTCTCGCGCCGCGCCACGGCCGCCGAGCGCGCGCCGCTCACCCCGCCCACGCCGTCGCCCACCCTGCGCGAGGCGTGCCGGGCGCCCCGCGTCACCCCCGTCCCCGCTCTCGCGGGTCCCGGGGAGGACATCCACCTCGCGGCGGTCGCGAGCGCCGCCGGCCCGGGACGGCCCGACGACCGGTACGCCGCCGCCGCGCGCCAGAAGGTCGCCATGTGACCGGCCCGCCGGTCCCCGGGACCGGGCGGCCCACCGGGCCGCGGCTGCTCCGGCAGCCGCGGCCCGACCGCGTCCGGGGCCCTGAAAGCCTGTGTCTAAGGGCGCCGGTCCGCGGCCCGGACCGACCGGCAGGCGGTCAGCAGCAGCGCGATGTCGTCCGGGCGTTCGCCGGTCCGGCGGGCCTCCTCGGTGAGCAGGTCGGCCGCGCCGGCGAGGGAGGGCCCGCCCGCCCGGGAGCGCGGGGAGCCGGTCCGGGACAGCGCGTCGCGCAGTTCCGCGATGCCCTCGTCGATGTCCCGCCCCGGCCGCTCGACCAGCCCGTCCGTGTACAGGGCGAGCACCGCGTCGGGCGCCAGGACGAAGTCCGTCACCGGATACCGCGCCTGCGGATCGACCCCGAGCACCACGCCGCCGGGCAGGTCCAGGATCTCCGTACGGCCGTCAGGATGGCGCAGCAGCGGGGGCGGATGCCCGGCGCGGGCGGCGCGGGCGTGTCCGGTGCCCGGGTCGAGCCGGAGGTAGCAGCAGCTCGCGAACTGGCCCGGATCGAGGTCGATGAGCAGCCGGTTCGTGGCGCTCATCACCTCGTCGGGCGCCCGGTCGCCGAGCGCGAACGCCCGTACCGCACTGCGCAGCTGGCCCATCGTGGCCGCCGCCTGGACACCGTGCCCCTGGACGTCGCCGATGACCAGGGCCAGTCCGCCGCCGGACTCCACGACGTCGTACCAGTCGCCGCCCACGTCCATCCCCAGGGTCCCCGGCAGATAGCGTCCCGCCGTCTCCACCAGCGGATGGGCCGGCAGCCGGTGCGGCAGCAGGGCCTCCTGGAGACCCCGGGCGAGCGCGGCCTCGGTGTCGTAGCGCCGGGCCCGCTCCAGGGCCTGGGCGATCAGACCGGCCAGCGCGGTCAGCGCCGTGCGCTCCTCGGTGGTGAAGGTGCGGGACCGCTCGAAGCCGAGGATGCAGGAGCCGACCGGGCGGCCGGAGGCGATCAGCGGCAGGAACGCCCGGGAGCCCTCCTCGGCGTCCACCGCTATACCCGGATAGGCGCCCGCCAACTGGGACATCGACTCGAAGAACAGCGGCCGCCCGCTGGTGAGCGTCTCCACGCCGGGCAGCCGGGTGTCGAGCCCGACGCCCTCGGACGGGGTGAGGAAGCCGCGCGGGAAGCCGGTCTCCCAGGCCAGGTACAGCCGCCGCTCCTGGAGCAGGTACAGGGCCAGCCGGTCACCGCCGAAGGCGGGCAGCAGTTCCCGCATCACCACCTCGGACACCTGCCGGGCCGTCACCGCCTCGGTCAGCGCGATGGCGAGGACGATGGGCCGGTACAGCGGCGCGGTCGCGTGAGCCGGCTCGTCCGGGTCGGCCGCCTCCGCGGCGAGCCGCCGGGCGTCGACGGGCCCGGACCGCGCGGTGGCGGGCCCGCCGACGGGGACGACCGTGCAGGCGAGACTGTCCGGACCCGGATGGATCGTCAGCGCCAGCCACTCGCCCTCGTCCCGCACCGGCCCGCCGTGACCGGTCCGGCCGAGGGGCCCCGCGCCGCCGCCCGGTGCCGAGGGCGGGCGCGCGGCCTGGAAGTGCACCGGGTCGGGGGAGAGCAGCGCGCCGCGCAGATGGTCCTCGTAGCGCGGCCGGTCCAGCCACGGCAGGGCCTCCCACAGGGAGCGGCCCACCAGCTCGGGCCGCGGCCGGCCGAGCAGTTCCGCGGCGCGCGGATTGGCGTACGTGATCACACCGAGCCGGTCGAGCGCGAAGACGCCCTCCGGGAGCAGGTCGGCCGCCTCCGCCGCCGCGCCGCCGGGCCCCGGATCGACGACGAGCCCGTGCACCCGGCGGGGCCGCGCGTCCGGTCCCGGCGTGCCGTCGGGGGCCCACAGGTCGACCAGCCGGTGCCCGCCCGCCGCGTCGCGCAGCGAGACGGGCAGCGGCGGCGGGGTGCCCGCGGCCGTCCCGCGCAGCGCGGCCAGCAGCCGGTCGGGCTCGTCGGGGGCCACCGCGCGGACCAGCGCCCCCGGGGCCAGGGCGGCCTCGCCGGGCTTCGTGCCCAGCAGGTCCCACAGCGCGTCGTCGCCGGTGGCCGGGGTGCCCGCCGGATCCCAGACGAACCGTCCGACCCGGGCGCCCCGCACCTCCCCGCGCGCCGGCGGCCGCACGCACCGCGGCTCGCCGTCCCAGACCACGCCGGCCCCCTCGGTCGCCAGCCCCAGCAGCGCCGCGCCCAGCTTCTCCGCGACGGCCGTGAGCCGGTCCCGGTCGAGGAGCACCTCGGCCGGGTCGGGGACCGAGGGGTGCAGCACGGTCAGTACGCCGAACGCCGTCGACGCCGCCGTCACGGGCACGTAGACCGAGCCGAACTGGAAGGGCAGCCCCGCGGCGAGCTGCGGATAACGGCGCATCGTGTCGGTGGCGTCGGCGAGCAGCACCGCCGTGCCGAGCCGGTGCGCGTCGGCGACCGGGAACGGCCGGTCCGCGTGCATCCGCCACCAGGGGCGGAACAGCGGGCCCGGCAGCCCCGCCAGCACGGCGAGGCGGAGCAGCCCCGGAGTGGGCGAGCGCAGGTACACGCCGCCCGCGAAGCCGCCGACCGCCCGGATCGAGTCCGCCACGGCGCCGGTGAGCAGCGCGGCCAGCCGTTCCTGCGACCGCTCCGTACGCTCGACGCTCCCAGCCATCGGTCTGTCCTCGTCCACGCACCACCAGGTCGGGTAACACAGCAAGGATGCCGCCCGGCGGCCCGGCCGCGCACCTCGGCGCCCCGGAGTTCGTACGGCGGCGTGACGCGCGCCCGCCTCCGGGCCCGTACCGCCCGGTGTCCGAGCACGCTCCCGTCGGCACGCCTGCCCCGGAAGTGGCCGGAGATGCGGCGTGCGGGGGCCGCCGTGCGCATATATCCAGTGGGAATTCCGCACGGCGTCTGATGGGGTGTGGTGGGCCCGCCCCGGTGATCGCGCGTCCGCGAGGGCCCGCGGCGGGGGAGACGAGGGCGGTGCCCGGGACGACGGAGGTGCGCGGTGAGCGACGGAAGCGCGGCGGTCGACGGTGAGGTGCGGGTTGACGCGGACCTGGTGCGGCGGCTGGTCACCGCGCAGTTCCCGCGGTGGGCGCGGCTGCCCGTCGCGCCGCTGCCGTCGTGGGGCACGGTCAACGCCGTCTTCCGGCTCGGCGACGAACTGCTGGTACGGCTGCCGCGTACGGCGGACGGGGCGGAGGACGTCCTCAAGGAGCACCGCTGGCTGCCGGAGCTCGCCCCGCACCTGCCCGTGCGCATCCCCGGGATCGCCGGCCGCGGCGCGCCGGGGGAGGGCTTCCCCTTCCCCTGGTCCGTGCAGTCCTGGCTGCCCGGCACGCACCCCGACCCCGACCGCCTCGCCGCACCCGACGCGCTCGCCCGTGACCTGGCGGGCTTCGTCACCGCGCTGCGCCGGGCCGACGCCGTGCAGGCGCCGCCCGCCTACCGGGGCGGCCCGCTCGCCGGGGTCGACGAGGAGACCCGCGACGCCCTCGGGCGGCTGCGCGGCACGATCGACACGGACGCTGCGGGCGCGGCCTGGGACCGGGCGCTGCGGGCACCGGCCCGGACCGGGCCGCCGGTGTGGGCGCACTCCGACCTGATGCCCGGCAATCTCCTCCTCGACGGGGACCGGCTCACCGCGGTCATCGACTTCGGCACGGCGGGCACCGGCGACCCCGCGTGCGACCTGATCCCCGCCTGGAACCTGCTGCCCGCCGGCTCCCGCGCCGTCTTCCGCGCCGCGACCGGCGCCGACGACGCCACCTGGGAGCGCGGCCGCGGCTGGGCCCTGTCGATGGCGCTGATCCAGCTCCCGTACTACGCGGACTCCAACCCGTACATGGCGTCGAACGCGCGGCGCGTCATCCGCGAGGTGCTCGCCGAGCACGCCGTGGCCGCCGGCGGCTGAGAGCCGGGGCGGGAGGCGTCACGGCCGCCGGTAGATACCGATGGAGTGGCCGACCTCGTCGACGCGGCGGCTGGTGCGCAGCAGCGCGGCGAGCCGGCCCTCCGCCTTGGCGGCGGCGGAGTCGGAGACCACCAGCAGCCCGTGCACCGAGCCGGGCGGGGCCTCGCGCGGGTCGGCCCAGCGGATGCCGTAGAAGGAGGGCACACCGCTGCCCTTGTAGACGAGCCACACCCGTTGGCCCGGACAGCACCGCCGCAGGTGTTCGGCGAGCCGCCCGAGGTCCTGGCCCCAGTCGACGTTCGAGTCGTGCAGCACCAGATGCGTCCGGGGCGTCCCGCCGAACGCCTCGTTGGAGTACGGCAGGTAGAACGGGAACGTCAGCGCCGAGCTGACCGCCGCGTACAGCACCAGGACCAGAGCCGCCGCCCGCGTCCACCGCGGGCGCACGGCGGCCGTCCCGGCGGCGGCCACCGCGAGGAACACCGGCACGAAGAGCGCGTACCGCACCCCCAGGTCGCGGGCGCCCGGCATGGCCGCCGCGAGCAGGACCACCGGGGGGACGAGCACGTACGGCGCGGCGGGCCGCAGCCGGGGGACGGCGAGCAGCGCCAGGGAACCGGCCGTCCACAGCGCCAGCGCGCCGAGCGGCGTCTTGATCAGCAGCGCCACCGGCAGGTAGTACCAGAGGGCGCCGTGGTAGTGCCGGCCCAGCAGGAAGCCCTCCCACTCGCCGTACTCGAAGCCGAACTGGATGCGCAGTCCGTCCCGGTACGGCCGGGGGAACGGCAGCCAGTGGGCGATCAGGCCGCGGGTCCCGCGGACGTGCGGGACGGAGGCCGGCGTGGTCCAGCGCAGCCGCGGGTCGACCGCGAGATAGGCGGCCCACACCACGGCCACCGCGATCAGCGCCACCCCCGCCGCCGCCAGCAGCCCGAGCCCCAGCACCCGCGCCCGGTCCCGCAGCCCGGGGGACGGGCGGCGGGCCGACCAGAGGGTGACCACGACCAGACAGAGCAGCACCGGTACCGCCGCGAGCACGCTCATCTTCGTCGCCAGCGCCGCGCCCAGCGCCGCACCCGCCAGGGACAGCAGGCGCGGCCGCCGCCGCGCCCGCCACAGCAGCCACACCGTGAGCAGCAGGAAGGCGGCCGTCGCCAGATCCAGCGTGGCCAGCGAGCCGTGCGCGACGACGTCCGGCGAGAACGTGTAAAGGGCCAGCGCGACGAGACCGCCCGCGGACCCCGTGAGGTCCCGGGCGAACGCGAACACGACCAGGCCGGTCAGCAGCGTCAGGGCGATCACCGGCAGCCGCGCCCACAGCAGCAGCCGCCCCGGATCGTCGCCCGACCCGTACAGCAGCTCACGGCCGAGCGCCGACTGGTTCCCGGTGAACCCCGGGTCCAGGTGCGGCCGGGCCAGGACCAGGCCACCGGCGATGATCAGCTTGCCCAGCGGCGGATGCTCGGGGTTGTAGCGCAGGTCGTGCTGCTGGGCGTAGACGACCGCGGTGCCCGCGTACACCGGCTCGTCGATGGTCGGCGTCTGCTGCACGGCGGTCGTGACCATCGCCGCCGCCATCTGGACGAGGAGTACGACGACGGTGACGGCCGTCAGCCGCCGCCGCAGCCACGCGCACGGGGCGCGCCGCCTCCGGCCGGTCCCCGCGGCCGCCCCGCCCCGCGCGGGCTCCGTGCGGGGCGCCGCGCCGCACCCCGTGTCCGTCGCGGACGACGACATCATGACCCCGCCTTTCCGGCCTTCCCCGTCATCCGTACGCAATCCTGCCCGCACCGGTTCAACGGCCGCGGACGCGCCGCGCGGCGGCCCCCGGTCACCGGCCGTTGGACGGGTGCGGAATCACCCCGGTCGCACCGTTGGCGGCCTCTCGTACCGGCTCGTCCGTTCTCTGGTACCGGGCGGAGCGCCGCGTGCCAGAATGACGCCGTGGATGGGGGGATCCTCGAACGCGAGCGGGAACTCGCACGACTGGCCGCCGCCGCACACGAGGCCGCGGCCGGCGCGGGCTCGGTGGCGCTCGTCTTCGGCGAAGCCGGGATCGGCAAATCGAGCCTGGTCAGAGCGTTGCCGAGAGTGCTGCCCCCAGAGGCACGGGTGCTCCTCGGGGAGTGCGACGACCTCGCGACGCGGCGGCCGCTCGGACCCTTCAGGGACCTGGTGGACGGCGTCGGCGCCCAGCTCGTCCGGGCCCTCACCGAAGGCGGCGACCGGCACCGCGTCCACGACGCCCTGCGCACCGAACTGTCCCGGCCGCCGCGCCCCGCCGTCCTCGTCGTCGAGGACGTGCACTGGGCCGACGAGGCGTCCCTGGACGCCCTCAGATTCCTGGTCCGCCGGATGGAACGGCTGCCCGCCGTGCTCGTGCTGACCTACCGGGACGACGAACTGGACCGCGAACACCCGCTGCTGCACCTGCTCGGCCAGGTCTCCCGGGCCGAGCGCGTGCACCGCCTCCCGCTCTCCCCGCTCTCCGAGACGGCCGTACGGCGGCTGAGCGCGGCCGGGGGCCTCGACGCCGCGCAGGTGTACAAGGTGACCTCCGGCAACCCCTTCTTCGTCGCCGAACTGCTGAGGGCCGGCGAGGCCGGCGAGGTACCGCCCACCGTCGTCGACGCCGTACTGGCCCGGCTGCGCGGGATGGACGACGGCGCCCGGGACGCGCTCGAACAGCTGGCCGTGGTGCCGTCCGCGGTGGAACACCGGCTGGCCGACGCCCTGCTGACGGACGGCGTGGCCCGCCTCGCACCGGCCGAGCGGCACGGGCTCCTCGTCGTCACCCCCGAACGCGTCTGCTTCCGGCACGAGCTGATCCGCCGCGCCGTCGCCGACTCGCTGCCCGCCGCACGGCGCATCGCGCTCAACCGTGACGTGCTCGCCGCGCTCACCGCACTGCCGGGCGCCGACTCCGCACGGATCGTCCACCACGCGGCGCAGGCCGGGGACCAGGAGGCCATCGCCCGGTACGGGCCCGACGCCGCCCGGGACGCGGCCCGCGCGGGCGCCCACCGCGAGGCCGCCGCCCAGCTGCGGCTCGTGCTGCGGCAGCGGGAACGCTTCGCCCCGGCCCGGCGGGCCGAACTGCTCGAACGGTACGCGGTGGAGAGCTACACCATCGCCGACTCACCGGCCGCCGTCCGGGCCCAGCTGGAGGCGGTCGCGCTGCGCCGCTCCCTCGGCGACGTCCGCGCCCTCGGCGCCGATCTGCGCTGGCTGTCCCGGATCCGCTGGTGGGCCGGGCAGGCCGAGGAGGCCCAGGAGGCGGCGCAGGAGGCGATCGCCGTGCTGGAGGGCGCGGGCGACGACCGGCTGCTCGCCCTCGCGCTCAGCAACACCTCCCAGCTCCACATGCTCTCCTGCCGCAACGCGCAGGCGGTCGCCTTCGGCGAGCGGGCCATCGCGCTGGCCCGCCGGGCGGGCGACGTGGCGATCCTCGCGCACGCCCTGAACAACGTGGGCTCCGCCCGCTGGCGGGCCGGCGACCCCCGGGGCCGGGCGCAACTGGAGGAGAGCCTGCGGGTGGCGCTCGGCGCGGGCGAGGTCGAGCACGCCTGCCGGGCCTACGCCAATATCGTCTGGGCCCTGCTGGAGCACCTGGAACACACCGAGGCGGACCGCTATCTGGCGCCCGCCCTGGCCCTGGCCGACCGGGCGGAACACCTGGGCTTCCTCAGCTACCTGAACGTGGAAATGGCGCTGCGCCGCTTCGCCGCCGGGGACTGGGACGAGGCGGAGCGGTACGCCGAACTCGGCGCGCACGACTTCGTGCCCGCCCGCTGCCCCGCGCTGACCGTCCTGGGCCGGGTGCGGGTCCGCAGCGGGCGCAGCGGCGGCGGTGAACTTCTCGACCGGGCCTGGGAGTTCGCGGTGCGCAGCAGCGAGCTCCAGCGCACCGGGCCGGTCGCGGCGGCCCGCGCCGAGGCGGCCTGGCTGCGCGGCGACCACGCCGCGGTCGCCGCCATCGCGGGCCCGGTGTTCGAGCTGGCGGGCCGCCTCGACGCGGTGGGGCACCGCGCCGAGCTCGGCTACTGGCTGGCCAAGGCCGGGCAGCCGGTCCCGGCGGACGCCTCGCGGCACCCGTACGCGTTGCAGACCGCGGGCCGCTGGCGGGCCGCGGCCGAGGCGTGGCAGCGGGCCGGCTGCCCCTACGAGCGGTCCGCGGCCCTCGCCGAGAGCCCCGACGCCGACGACCAGCTGGCGGCGCTGGCCGGACTCGACGCCCTCGGCGCGCGCCCGCTGGCCCGGCTGGTCCGCACGCGGCTGCGGGAACGGGGCGTCCGGCGGATCCCGCGCGGGCCGCTCGCCGCGACCCGGGGGAACCCGGCCGGGCTCACCGGACGCCAGCTCCAGGTCGTACGGCTGCTGGCGCGGGGGCTGACCAACCCGGAGATCGCCGACCGGCTCGTGGTGTCGGTCCGCACCGTCGACAACCACGTCGCGGCGGTACTGGACAAACTCGGCGTCCGCACCCGGCGCCAGGCCACCGACCGGGCACTGGAGCTGGGCGTACTGCCGGGCCGCGAAAACTAGGTAGCCGGCCCGCCGAGCTGAGTGCCGGACACGGTGTCCGCGCGACGCCCACCGGACTAGAAAGGTTGACCGGACCACTACGCGCACCGGACCGCCGGGACGGGGCCCGGGGCCGGCCGATCGTCCCCGGGCACCGGAGCGCGGTCCCAGACACCGGGGAGTGCCCATGGCCATGACTCCTGTTCAGGCAGCCAGGCGTGAACTGACCGGCTTCACGGGCCGGTTGACCGGGCCGGAGGACTCCGACTATCCGCAGGTCCGCGCCGTCTACAACGCGATGATCGACAAGCGGCCCGCCCTGGTGGCGCGCTGCGCCGGTGCCGGGGACGTGGCGCAGGCCGTGGGGTTCGCCCGCGACCACGACCTGCCGCTCGCGGTGCGCGGCGGCGGGCACAACGGCGCGGGCCTCGGCACCTGCGACGCGGGCGTGGTCGTCGACCTGTCCCCGCTCAAGGACATCGAGGTCGACCCGGACGCCCGTACGGTGCGCGTCGCGGGCGGCTGCGTCTGGGGCGAGGTCGACCGCGCCACCCACGCACACGGCCTCGCCGTGCCCAGCGGCATCGTCTCCACCACCGGGGTCGGCGGCCTCACTCTGGGCGGCGGCATCGGCCACCTCACCCGCGCCTGCGGGCTGACCGTCGACAGCCTCATCGAGGCCGAGGTGGTGCTCGCCACCGGCGAACGGGTACGGGCCGCCGCCGACGAGCACCCCGACCTGTTCTGGGCCCTGCGCGGGGGCGGCGGCAACTTCGGCGTCGTCACCTCCTTCCGCTTCCGGCCGCACGAGGTGCGTACGGTCGTCGCGGGCCCCACCTTCTGGCCGGTCGAGGCGGGCCCCGAAGTCCTCGCCGCCTACCGGGACTTCATCCCGCACGCGCCCCGCGAGCTCAACGGCTTCTTCCTGTTCGGCTGTGTGCCGCCCGGCCCGCCGTTCCCGGCGGAACTGCACCTGCGCAAGATCTGCGGCGTCGTGTGGTGCTGGGTCGGGCACGACACGGACGCGGCGGCCCGGGCCATGGCCCCGCTCCTCGACAGCACGCCCGAGCCGCTGCTGCACGGCCCCGGACCGATGCCGCACCCGGCGCTCCAGTCCGCCTTCGACGCGTTCTACCCGCCCGGCGACCAGTGGTACTGGCGCGCGGACTTCGTCAATGACATCCCCGCCGACGCGATCGCCCTGCACGGCAAGTTCGGCGCCGAACTGCCGACCTGGAAGTCGACGATGCACCTGTACCCGGTCGACGGCGCCGCCCACGACCGCGCCCCCGCCGACACCGCCTGGAGCTACCGGGACGCCCAGTGGGCGAGCGTCTACGCGGGCGTCGACCCCGACCCGGCGGGCGCCGGAACCTTGAGGCAGTGGACGGTCGACTACTTCGAGGCGCTGCACCCGTTCTCGGCCGGCGGGGCGTACGTCAACATGATGATGGACGAGGGCCAGGAACGCGTACGGGCCGGCTACCGCGACAACTACGCCCGCCTGGCCCGTGTCAAGGCCGCGTACGACCCGTACAACCTGTTCCGGATCAACCAGAACGTGCTGCCGGCGTAGCCGGACCGCGGGGCGGCTCAGCGGAAGACGTCGTCCGTCTCCTCCCACACGGACGGGTCGCCCCGCAGGTACTCCCTCGGCGGCCGCGCCGACTTCTGGTACATGGCGTCGATCTCGGCGGCGAAGCGCTGCACGATCGCGTCCCGGCGCAGCTTCATGGAGGGGGTGAGCAGCCCGCTGGCGAGGTCGAAGGGCTCCGGCAGCACCCGGAAGACCCGGATGGACTCCGAACGGGAGACGGTGTTGTTGGCCGCGGCGACCGCCCGTCTGACCTCCTCCTGCAACTCGTTCCACTCCCGGGCCTCCCGGGTGCTGGACTCGCCCGGCACCGCCCGCGCCGCGCGCCAGTGCGCGAGGAAGTCCGGGTCGAGCGTGATCAGCGCTCCCACGCAGGGCCGGTTGTCGCCCACGACGACCGCCTGGTGGACCAGCGGGTGGACGCGCAGCCGCTGCTCCAGGAGCGCGGGGGCGACGCTCTTGCCGCCGCTGGTGATGACGATGTCCTTCTTGCGGCCGGTGATGGCGAGGTAGCCCTCGGAGTCGAGATGGCCGATGTCGCCGGTGGCCAGCCAGCCGTCGCGCAGCGCGGTACGGGTGCCCTGCGGGTCGTTCACGTACCCCTGGAACACCGAGGGCCCCCGGACGAACAGCTCCCCGTCGCCGGCGACGGCGACCTCCGTGCCGGGCAGCGGGCGGCCCACCGTGCCGGACTTCTCCCGGCCCACCGGATGCGCCGTGATCCCGCCCGCGGTCTCCGTCAGCCCGTATCCGTCCTGCACGAAGATGCCGATGCCCGCGTAGAACAGGGCCAGTTCGCGGTTGAGCGGCGAGCCGCCCGACACCGCGCCGCAGACCCGGCCGCCGAGAGCCGCACGGAGCTTCCGGTAGACCGCCTTGTCGTACAGCGTGTGCTGGAGGCGCAGGTCGAGACCCGGGGCGGGGCCGCCGAGCCGGTGCCGCTCGGTGGCCGTGGCGAAGTCCCGGGCCGTGCGCGCCGCGCGCTCGAACAGCGCCCCGTGGCCGTCCTGCTGGGCCGTGCGCAGGAAATTCTTGTAGATCTTCTCGAAGACGAACGGCACCGCGTGCAGATACGTGGGCCGGAAGGACTGGAAGGCGGCGACGAGCGCCTCGGCCCGCAGATCGGGCTCGTGCCCGAGGAGCATCCCGCCGCGCATGCACAGCCCCTGGATCATCAGGCCGTACACGTGCGAGAACGGCAGGAAGGCGAGGATCGCCGGCTGCACGCCCGGGGGCGCGGCGGTGTGGCCCCAGCCTTCCAGGAGGACGTCGCAGGGGCTGGCCAGGCTGCGGTGGGACAGCGCGCAGCCCCTGGGGTGGCCGGTCGTGCCCGAGGTGTAGGCGATCACCGCGGTGGAGTCGGGCGGCACGATGCGGCGCAGCGACTCGACCGTCATCGTGGGCAGCGTCCGGCCCCGCTCGGCCAGGTCGGCCAGGGCGCCGGCGTCGAGCTGCCACACGTGGCGCAGACGGGGGAGCGAGGCGCAGGCCGACGCGACGGTCATCACGCCCGGTTCGTCCTCGACCACCACGGCCACGCAGTCGGCGTCCGCGAGGATCCACGACACCTGCTCGTGCGACGACGTGGGATAGATCGGCACCACCTCGGCGCCCACCGCCCACAACGCGTAGCTCAGCGCCGTCCACTCGTACCGGGTGCGGGCCATGATGGCGACGCGGTGGCCCGGGGCGATGCCCGAGGCGACGAGTCCCTTGGCCAGCGCGACCACTTCGTCCCGCAGCTCGGCCGCGGTCGTCCGGATCCACTCGCCGCCGGTGCCGTGCCGGGCGACCTGGGGCAGGTCCGGGGTGCGGGCGGCCGTGTCGAAGAGACTGTCGGCCAGCCCTCCCTTCATCGGCGCGACGGCCGGGAGGAGGGGTGAAGACTCGTGCATGCGCCGCTCCGAATTTCTCCGCGACGTGACCTCACCGAGAGGCGCTGGGTCGAGGATCTCGAATGTAGCCCACGGCGACGACAGCGGCACTAAGAATGACCGTAAGCCTGCGCCCGGCCGGAAGAGCCGCTCCGTCCGGCCGGCCCCGGCGCCTCGCGGCCGGGGCCCGGAATCCGCCGACCGGGCCGCCGCCGCGCGGACTTGATGCCGGACGGCCCGCGCGGCGAGGCGGGCACAGGTGTGCTCGGGGACGGTGTCCCGCCCGTCGTGTCAGTCCCCGCCGGGCTGGGGGAGCAGCGCGCAGAACCCGCCGTCTACGGGCACCCCGGCGCCGGTGATCACGGCGGCCTCGTCCGAGGCGAGGAAGGCCACCAGCCGTGCCACGTCGAGGGGTTCGGCCATGCGCCGCAGCGGGATCCCGGCGACGTACTCCTCCAGCGCCTCCTGCGAGCCGATGTACTCCTCGAACGCGGGGGTGCGGACCGAACCGGGCAGGACGGCGTTGGCGCGCACGCCGTAGGGCCCGCCGTCGATCGCCGCCTCGCGCGTGAGGTGGAGCACGGCCGCCTTGGCGGTGCCGTAGTACGGGGCGACCCCGGCGATCTTCGCGTGGCCGCTGATGGAGGCGGTGTTGATGATGACGCCCGAGCGCTGCTGGCACATGATGCGCAGGGCGGCGCGCGTCCCGCGCAGCGTGGCCGTCAGATTGAGCGCCAGGCCCTCGTCCCACTCGGCGTCGGTGAGGTCGATCAGGTTGCCGCGCCCGCCGACCCCGACGTTGTTGTGCACGATGTCGAGATGTCCGTGACGGATCGTCACCTCGGTGAAGAGGCTGTCTATGTAGCCGCTGCGGGTCACGTCGCCGACCGCCGTCTCGGCGGAGCCGCCCGCCTTCAGTATCCCGTCCACCGCCTTCGCGGCGGACTCGGCGAACAGGTCGTTCACGATCACGTGCGCGCCGCGCTCCGCGAACAGCGCCGCCGTGGCGCGTCCGATGCCCGATCCGGCCCCGGTGACGATCGCCACCCTGCCCTTGAAATCCGCCATGTCCCCGTTCCCTCCGTGTGCCGACGCCGTTTTCGTCCCATGTCAGGATGCGGTCCGCGGGGCCCGTCTGGCGATGCGCAGGAACTGCGGCACGGAAGCTGAAGGGGGCGCACGCCCGGAGGAGTTGGCGGGCGGACGGCCGTGTGCGACAGGTGCCGGGCGAATGGCCGGAGTGCGGCCTGGCTGCTCGGACGCGGTGTCCGTACGATGCGGACGTTCCCGCCCTTCACAGCTCTTTCACAGCGACCGGGCGGCGTGCATACTGCCGATTGGCAGGTGCATGGCGTGCAGCGCACGGCATCCCCGCCACCCGGAGACCGTGACGGCGGCGCCGTCCGGTGGCGGGGCGCTCGGGCTCGCTCCCCTCGCGGCCCGAGCGCCCTCGGCACCATCGGGCCCACCACCCGGTCCACTCGCCCCGGCGCGGGCCCCTCGGCATCGGCGCAGGTCCCTCCCGTGCCGAATGGAAGTCGGATGCCGATTCAACAATTTCTCCCGGGTTGGTCCCCCAGGGGGAATGGCCGGTAATTCGGGGGTGGCGGGGTTTGGAGCCGGACAACGCGGTCAGCCGTAGTGGTGGATCGCATTGTCGACGCAGCGAGGAGTGAACTGCGGTGGCCGAGAACGAGAAGGCGCAGGCCAAGACGGAGCAGGCCAAGGGCAAGGCCAAGGAGGCCATTGGTCGCATGGTCGGCAACGAGCGGCTGACCGCCGAGGGCAAGGCGGAGCAGTCGAAGGGCGATGCCCGGCAGGCCAAGGAAAAGACCAAGGACGTCTTCCGGCACTGAGCGTCGCCGAATCCGACTGGGCCCGCCGCGTGCTTCTTGTGGCGGGCCCGGGTCTTTCCGGAGCCGGGCCGCGCGGGTTTTCGCGGGGGACGTGAACGGCCCGGAGAATTGCTGCACGAAAAAGCCACAGGACAGCGTCAGATGACGAGGCATAGGAGCAGAGGATGTGCGGGGAACTCCGAACGCACTCCGGCGACACGGCGACCCTCTCCGACCACCGGGACATCCGCGGCGCGCGCACCGCGGCCGAGGCACGGGACGCCGTCAGGGACGCGCTCGCCGAGGGATTTCCAGGTGGTGGGATCCCACGTGACAACGGATCGGTCGGCGACGCACTGCTCGTCGCCTCGGAACTGACCACCAACGCGATACTGCACGGCGGCGGCGTCACGGACTTCGAAGTGACGGTGACCGACCACGAACTGCGCCTTTCGGTGAGCGACCAGAGCGACCGGTTGCCCGTGGCCACGCCGGGCACCGACAGCAGCGGACGGATGCGGCTCGGCGGTCATGGCTGGCCGATCGTGTGCCGGCTGGCCCGCGACGTGGTCGTCTCGCCATTGCGGAACGGCGGCAAACGCATCACGGCGATCGTCCCGCTCTCGTTCGCCTGAAGCCGTCATAAGCCCTCGCAGGCCGTCCGTCCGTGAAAGGCCCGGGAGTCACTCTGCGTATTTCTCCGTTTCGCGGGTGAGACCCCGGCCGGTGCCGGTCGCGGACACGTGCCGCTAAAGGTGCGAACTCCTCTGTTTGATCGCAGGATGGCAGGGCAACCGAATTTCCGTGCTTCGGACCGGAGGCGCGCCAGCGGGAGCGATATTGCCGCATCGGCCGCCCTTGGCGGACCGACGGCAGACCTCCCGTGGTCATACCCACAGACAGCACCGTGGAGGAGCGATACCGCATGCTCACCGATGTTTCCACCTGCCGTTCCGCCGGCCCCGCCCGCAGCAAGTCTGCCGCCAAGCGGTCGCACGACGATGCTCCGGACACCATGTCGGCTTTTGCGCGGCTGGTCGAGCTGAGCGAGGGACCGGAGCGCGAGGCCATCCGCGACGAACTCGTCGAGGCGTGGCTGCCCATGGCGCACCGCATCGCGGGGCGCTTCCGTGACCGTGGCGAGTCCATCGAGGACCTTCGCCAAGTGGCGGCGCTCGGCCTGGTCAAGGCCGTCGACCGCTTCGACCCGTCCCGCGGCGCCTTCGAGAGTTACGCCGTGCCGACCATCACCGGCGAGATCAAGCGGCACTTCCGCGACCGCATGTGGGCGCTCCGGGTCCCCCGGCGCGTCCAGGAACTGCGGAACAAGGTGCGGGCCGCCCGGCGCGAACTCATACAGAGCCCGGGTTCCCCCGAACCCTCGATCGCCGACATCGCCGCCCACACCGGCCTCACCGAGGAGGAGGCCAAGGACGGGATGGAGGCGCTGGAGAGTTTCAGCACCCTGTCCCTCGACGCCGAGATGCCCACGGGGGACGACGGCTACAGCCTCGCCGACACGCTGGGCGCGAACGACGGCTCCTTCGACACCGTGGTGGACCGCGAGGCCGCCAAGCGCGGGCTGAGCCGGCTGCCCGAGCGGGAACGCGCCATCCTCTACATGCGGTTCTTCGAGGACATGACGCAAAATCGTATCGCCGACCGGCTGGGCATCTCCCAGATGCACGTCTCCCGGCTCATCAGCAGCAGCTGCGCCCGGGTGCGGGCCGAGGCCCTCGGCGAGGAGACGCAGCGCCGGCGCCCGGGGCAGTCGCCGGACGACACCTGACCGTACGCCCGGCCCCCGGCCCCGTACCACGGCCCGTGCCGCACTCGTCCCGCACCAGGCCCGTCCCGCACCAGGCCCGTCCCACACCAGGCCCATGTGTCATGCACCTGTGCGACGAGATGCGTCGCACGTCGTGCGCCCACCCCCAAGCGGCCTTCGCCTGCCCGGCTCCACGGCCACTCGATCAAGGAGTACGAACATGTTGATGCCCCACCCGGAGACGCTGCGCAAGCTGGTCGAGGAGTACGAGGCGCTGGTGGCCCAGGAGGCCGCGGACAGCACGGGCAGGCTGGGCCAGCGGGCCCAGGACCTGGCGTACACGCTCTGCGTCTCGACCGGGACCCGTGATGTGCAGCTCGCTCTGGCGGCGGCGCGGCGTCAGCTCGCGACCGTCACGGGGCTGCCCGCCACGCAGCCGAAGGCCGCCTGCGGGACGGCGCTCGGACGCCGCGTGATCACCAAGACCAGGCAGATGCCGGTCGGTGTCGCCGACGGGGAGACGCCCGTCCTGGCCGACTGACACGGGCGAGGGCGCACGCACGGCCGACCGGCCGCACCCCGGGTGCGGC
>NZ_JBHWHV010000101.1:0-20121 GCF_042732375.1 Streptomyces sp. NPDC059785 | reverse complement strand
GCTTCAGGGTGGCGACCGGTCGCCACCCTGAAGCAGGCCGGGGAAGCGCGCCCCCTGGGCGGCCAGTCGCACACGGCCCGTGCGCGTGGATCGCACGTTCCGTGGGCCGCCGGCCATTGCGTGCGAACGTGTTCGACACTACGGTCCTCGTTCGGTCGGTCGTCGCTCGATGACCGGCCCTCACAACGGGGAGGGATACGTGCAGGACGCCGCGCGGGTCATCCGTAATCCGGTGCTGCCAGGTTCGCATCCCGACCCGTCCGTGGTGCGGGTGGGCGACGACTTCTACGTCGCCACGTCGACCTTCGAGTGGTACCCGGGGGTCCGGCTGCACCACTCGCGGGACCTGGTGGACTGGCGGCCGCTCGGCGGCGTGCTCGACAGCGCGCGGCTGCTCGACCTCACCGGCTGCCCCGACTCGGGCGGCGTGTGGGCGCCCAACCTGTCCTACGCGGACGGCCTGTTCCACCTGGTCTTCAGCAACGTCTCCACCTACGCGGCGGGCTTCACCGACGCCCCGAACTACCTGGTCACCGCCGCTTCCCCGGACGGCCCCTGGTCCGACCCGGTCCCTCTGCACGCCCGCGGCTTCGACGCCTCCCTCTTCCACGACGTTCGCGACGGTCACGACGGTCCGGAGAGTTGGCTGCTGAACGTGGTCCACGACTGGCGTCCGGGGCACGGCGGTTCGGCCGGTCTGGAGGCGACCCGCTACGACCGCGCCGCGCGCCGCCTGACCGGCGACCCCGTCCGCATCGCCCTGCCGCAGGGCGCCGACTGGATCGAGGGCCCGAACCTCTACCGGCGCGGCTCCTGGTACTACCTGCTCACCGCCGACGGCGGCACCGGCTACGGCCACCAGGTCACCGTCGCCCGCGCCCGCACCCTGACCGGCCCGTACGAGCGCGACCCGCACGGTCCGCTGATCACCGCCCGCGACCACCCGGACCTGCCGTTGCAGAAGGCCGGGCACGGCAGCCTGGTGCGGACGCCCGGCGGTCAGTGGTACCTGGCGTACCTCGTCGCCCGGCCGCACGGCCGCCACGGCCCCTGCGTCCTCGGCCGGGAGACCGCGCTGGCCCCGGTGACCTGGACGCCCGACGACTGGCCGCGCGTCCCCACCGGCCTGCCTGCCCTGGAGATCCCCGCCCCGGACCTGCCGGCGGCGGCGCCCGCCCCGGACCTGCCGGCGGAGGTGTCCGCCCCGGACCTGCCGGCGGAGGTGTCCGCCGGTCCGCCGGCCGTCGACGGGCGGGACGGGTTCGACCGCCCGGTGCTCGGACCCGAGTGGTCCACGCTGCGCCGTCCCGCCGCGCCCGACTGGCTCGACCTCACGGCGCGCCCCTCCCACCTGCGCCTGCACGGCGGCCGTTCCCCGCAGAGCCTGACCGGCCCCAGCCTGGTCGCCCGCCGGGTGACGGCGCCCGGCTTCGCCTTCGAGGCGACGGTGGAGTACCGGCCGCGCTCCTTCCAGCACCTGGCCGGGATCACCGCGTACTACAACACCCGCAACTGGTACTTCCTGCACGTCACCGCAGACGACCAGGGGCGGGCGGTGCTGCGGGTGGCGGGCTGCGACCGCGGGGTGCTCACCGTCGACGAGGCCGGAGAGGAACAGCTCGGCGACGTACGGCGGCTGCGGCTCGGCCTCGACATCGAGGGCGCCGCGCTGCGCTTCCGCTACGACGTCGGCGACGGGTTCCGCCCCTTCGGCCCGGCGCTCGACGCGACCGTGCTGTCCGACGAGCACGCGGCCGAGTCCGAGGACGCCGGGATCCGCGCCATGGGCTTCACCGGCGCGTTCGCGGGCCTGTGGGCCTGGGACCTGACCGGGGGCGGGCGGTACGCCGACTTCGACGAGGCGAGCGCCCGCGCCCTCGGCTGAGTCCGCGGCCGCCGCCCGCGCCCTCGGGTGAGCCCCGGGGCCGTGGCCTGGGTGCCGTCGCCCTACGACGCCCGCTCCACCTGCCCCACCTGCTCCGCCTGCTCGTCGTACTGCTCCCGCGCCTCGTTGACCTCCTCGATGTGCAGCTCCGCCCAGTCCTTCACGGCGACGAGGAGGAGGGCGAGGCTGGTGCCGAGGCCGGTGAGCTCGTAGTCGACGCGGACCGGCACGGACGGGGTCACGGTGCGGCCGACGATGCCGTCCCGCTCCAGCGAACGCAGCGTCTGCGTCAGCATCTTGGGGCTGACGCCCGCGATCTTGCGGCCGAGGTCGCTGTAGCGCAGCGGGCCCCCGGCGAGCGCGGCCACGACCAGGCTGACCCATTTGTCGCTGATGCGGCTCAGCAGCTGGTTGGTGGGACAGCCCTTCAGGAACGCGTCGTACTCGACGCGTGCCTGCTCGCGCCGCTGGGCCGCCGTCGTGGTCGCCATGACTCACCTCCGGGTGACGTACGCACCTTCAGGTGCCTACTTACCAGCAGATAGTAGCTCTTCCTAGGGTTGCTGCTGCGGGTCGGAAACCCGCACAGACGCAGGAACTCCTGCGTGACCGGGCAGTTCGTGAAAAGGGAGAGCTGGCATGCGTGCAGCGGTGGTGACGTCCTTCGGCGGTCCCGAGGCCGTGCGGATCGTCGAGACGGAGGTGCCCGAGCCGGGCGCCGGGCAGGTGCGGATCAAGGTGGCGGCCGCCACCCTGAACCCGGTCGACGCGGGCGTCCGCGCGGGCGCCTTCGGCGGCGAGGGCCGGCGCCTCGGCCTCGGCTGGGAACTGGCCGGGACGGTCGACGCGGTGGGCCCGGAGGGCAAGGAGGAGAAGGAGGAGAAGGAGGAGAAGGGGCGGTGGGCCGTCGGTGACGAGGTGGTTGCCCTGGCGCACGGTCCCCTCAAGGACCTGGGCGCGCACGCCGAGTACGTGGTCGTGGACGCGGGCGCGGTCGCCCCGGCGCCCGCTTCGGTGGACGCGGTCCACGCGGCGTCGCTGCCCCTGAACGCCCTGTCCGCCGACCAGGCCCTCGACGCGCTGGACCTGAAGCCCGGCGCGAGCCTGCTCGTGACGGGTGCGGCGGGCGCGGTCGGCGGTTACGCGATCGAGCTCGCCGTCCGGCGCGGCATCGAGGTGACCGGTCTGGCCCGCCCGGCCGACGAGGAGCTGGTCCGGTCCCTGGGGGCCCGCTTCGTCTCCGGCGCCGTCGGGCCGGGCGGCTACGACGCGGTCCTGGACGCGGCGGTGCTCGGCGCCACGGCGCTTCGGTGGGTGCGGGACGGCGGGTCGTACATCGGCCTCATCCCGCAGGCGCATCCCGCCGCCGAGCGGGGCGTGCGGACGGACTCGATAGAGGTACGGGCCGACGGCGCGCGGCTGGGCCAGCTGGTGGCGCTCGTCGACGAGGGGGTGCTGACCACGCGGGTCGCCGGGACGTACGCCCTGGACGACGCGGCCCGCGCGCACGAACGGCTCGCGGAGGGCGGGGTGCGCGGGCGGCTGGTCCTCGTCCCCTGAGGCCCGGCGTCACCTGTTCCCTTGAGGCCCGGTGCCATCCGGTCCCCTGTGGTTCGGTGCCGTTCGGTGCCGAGGAACGACGAAGACCGCGGCGGTCACGGTCGTCGTGCCGCGTCGGCGTAGGCCGTCGGCGGCACCCCGACCGTCGCCGTGAAGTCGCGGACCAGATGGGCCTGGTCCGCGTAACCGAGGTCGGCGGCGAGGGCCGCCCAGTCCACCTCCCTGGCTCTCTCGGCGCGCTCCAAAGCCTCGTGGATGCGGTAGCGCAGGATGATCCACTTGGGTCCCACGCCGACGTACCCGGAGAAGAGGCGTTGCAAGGCGCGGACGGTCGTCCCCTCGGCGCGGGCGAAGTCCGCGACGCGGCGGATGGTCCGGTCGTGCCGGATGCGGTCGACCAGCGCCATCGCCAGTCCGGCGCGCGGGTCCGGCTCGGGGCAAAGGCCCAGCAGATACGCGTCGAGGGCGGCCACGCGCGCGTGCTCGTCGTCCGGGCCGAGCACGGCCTCGGCGGTCCCTTCGGCGGCCGGGAGCACGGTGTGCAGCGGGACTTGAAGGCCCGTGAGGGAGGCCGGCGCCCGCCCCGGCGCGAACGGGCGGAAGCCGCCGGGCCGGAACTGCACCCCGCACACCCGCCCCCGCCCCGCCAGCTTCTGTGTGAACAGCCCGAGCCCGACCCCCGCCACCTCGCCGAAGGGCGCACGGTCGGGGAAGTGCTGGAAGACGATGTTCACGCTCGGATGCGGGACGACGTGCGAGGCGTACGGCTCCGGGAGGTCCCAGTCGATCAGCCAGTAGTGCTCCAGGTAGGGGCGGAGCGGCGCGGCCGGCTCGTGGCGGCGGAAGCGCACGCGCGCGAGAAGCTCCGAGGGGTCGACGATGCCTCGGGTGTCAGGGCGTGGGGCGGCCATACGGGGATCGTAGGACGGGGCACTGACAAGGGCGGTGGGCGCGCATCGGCGCGGGCGGTGTGCCCGTACTGACACGGCTGGTGTGCGCGCGGGCGAGGTGTCGTCGAGTGGGTGGGCCGCCCGGTGGGTGGTCGCAGGGTACTCGGGGCGGGGGTCCGCTGGGCCGAGTAGGCGGAATACGGGGAGGTGCCGGGCCGTTTGCGGGTATAGTTGAATCGTAAACAACCTGCGGAGGGTGAGCGACCATGCAGTTCGGGATCTTCAGCGTCGGTGACGTCACGCCGGATCCGACGACCGGGCGGACGCCGAGCGAGGGCGAGCGCATCAAGGCCATGGTCGCCATCGCGCAGAAGGCCGAGGAGGTCGGCCTGGACGTGTTCGCGACCGGCGAGCACCACAACCCGCCGTTCGTGCCGTCGTCGCCGACCACGATGCTGGGCTATATCGCGGCCCGCACCGAGCGGCTGATCCTGTCCACGTCCACCACGCTGATCACGACGAACGACCCGGTGAAGATCGCCGAGGACTTCGCGATGTTGCAGCACCTGGCGGACGGGCGGATGGATGTGATGATGGGCCGGGGCAACACCGGTCCGGTGTATCCGTGGTTCGGCAAGGACATCCGCGAGGGGATCAACCTGGCGGTGGAGAACTACGCGCTGCTGCACCGGCTGTGGCGTGAGGACACGGTGACGTGGAAGGGCAAGTTCCGGACGCCGTTGCAGTCGTTCACCTCGACGCCGCGGCCGCTGGACGGGGTGGCGCCGTTCGTGTGGCACGGCTCGATCCGCTCTCCGGAGATCGCCGAGCAGGCCGCCTATTACGGCGACGGGTTCTTCCACAACAACATCTTCTGGCCGGCCGACCACACGAAGCGGATGGTGGAGCTGTACCGGGCCCGGTACGCGCATTACGGGCACGGCACGGCGGAGCAGGCGATCGTGGGGCTGGGCGGGCAGGTGTTCATGCGGCGCAATTCGCAGGACGCGGTGCGGGAGTTCCGGCCGTATTTCGACAATGCGCCGGTGTACGGGCACGGGCCGTCGCTGGAGGAGTTCACCGAGCAGACGCCGCTGACGGTGGGCTCGCCGCAGCAGGTGATCGAGAAGACGCTGTCGTTCCGGGAGTACGCGGGCGACTACCAGCGGCAGTTGTTCCTGATGGACCATGCGGGGCTGCCGCTGAAGACGGTCCTGGAGCAGCTGGACCTGCTGGGTGAGGAGGTCGTGCCGGTGCTGCGGGCGGAGTTCGCCAAGAACCGCCCGGCGGGTGTGCCGGACGCGCCGACCCACGCGGCCCGCGTCGCCGCCGCCCAGGACGGGGACAACAGGGGTACCGAGGAGGTGACCGTGTGATGAGGCTGGTCGTCGTCTCCGCGGGGCTGAGCGTGCCGTCCTCCACCCGGCTGCTGGCCGACCGGCTGGCCGCCGCGGCCGCCGGGCGGACCGGGGCGGAGGTGGAGGTCGTCGAACTGCGCGACCTCGCCGTGGAGATCGCGCACAACTTCACCAACGGGTTCCCGGGCCGGGCGCTCGGCGCCGCGATCGACACGGTGAAGGCGGCGGACGGCCTGATCGTCGTCACGCCGGTCTTCTCCGCCTCGTACAGCGGGCTGTTCAAGTCCTTCTTCGACGTGCTGAGCGCCGGGGACGCGGACGCGCTGGCGGGCAAGCCGGTGCTGATCGCGGCGACCGCGGGCACGGCCCGGCACTCGCTCGTCCTGGACCACGCCCTGCGCCCGCTCTTCGCCTACCTGCGGTCCGTGGTCGTACCGACCGGCGTCTTCGCGGCGTCGGAGGACTGGGGCGCGGACGGCCTGGCCGACCGGATCGACAGGGCGGCGGGGGAGCTGGCGGTGCTGATGGGGGCGGGCGCGGGGGCGTCCGCTCCGGCGGTCGCTGGTGCGGTGGCCTCCGGTGCGGCTTCCGCGCCCGGGGCTCCCGCTCCGGCGGGCGCCGGTCCCGAAGAGCCCGCGGTACCCGCGGCCCCCACCTCACCCGAAGCAGCCCCCGTACCCCCCATAACCCCCGTAACCCCCTTCGCCGAGCGGCTAGCCGCCCTGCGGGTGGAGTAGGTCGCGGTGGGGTCGGCCGGGCAGTCGGCGGCGGAGTGAACGGAGCTGGCGGCGGGCCCAGTTGACCGCGCGGTCGCGTTCGCGGGACCAGGCGCGCCGGTGCCGGGTGGCGCGCAGCTCGGCGAAGAGCAGCTCGTAACGGGCGACGATGCCCGCCGCGTCGAAGCGGTGGGCGCTCTCCAGGGCCGCCTGCCCCATCGCGCGGCGCCGCGTCCCGTCGCCGACGAGGTCGAGCATCGCGTCGGCGAGCGCGCGGGCGTCGCCGACCGGGACGAGCCGGCCGTCGACCCCGTCGGTGACGATCTCCGCGGGCCCCAGCGGACAGTCCGTGCTGATCACCGGCACCCCGCACCGCATCGCCTCGGCCAGCGTCATCCCGAACGACTCCGCGTCCGACGCGCTGACCACCAGCGACGCCTTGGCGAACTCCGCCTCGATGGGGGTGACCGGCCCCATCAGCCGGGCCCGCCCGGCGAGCCCGAGCCCGTCGGCCAGGCTTTGCAGGTGTTCCTTCTCGGCTCCGCCGCCGTAGATCCGCAGCTCCCAGTCGGGGACCTTGGCGGCGACCGCGGAGAACGCCTCGAGCAGCAGGTCGAAGCGTTTGCCGGGGACCAGCCGGCCCGCCGCCGCGATCACCGTCGAGCGGCCGTCGGACGGGGCCACCCCCGCTTCCGGGACGATGTTCGGCACCGGCACCACCCGCACCCCCGGCAGCGTCATCCGCGTCCGGTAGACCTCGGCGTCCGCCGCCGTCACCGTGACGACCGCGTCCAGGCCGCGGTAGTGCCGGGCGAGCACCGCGCGCAGACGCTTGCCGTGGGCGTCGTGGCTCAGGTGCTCCTGGCCGACCCGCAGCGCGCGGCGCGGGGCGAACCGGGAGACGTACACGTTGATGCCGGGGCGGGTGCCGATCACCACGTCCGCGTCGCAGCGGGCCAGGTAGTCGCGCGCGCGCAGGTCGGTGAGGCGGGAGTACTGCCGGTGGCGCCGGTCCTCGGCGGGGAAGTCCGTGGCGGGCCGCGCGTACTCGGGGCGGTCCAGGTCCGCGCTGCCGTCCCGGGTGTCCACGAGCGGTACGAGCGCGATGCGCGGGTCGACGTCGAAGCGGGGGTGCCGCCGGTGCCGGGACATGGAGACGATCTCCACGTCGTGCCGGCCGGCCAGCGCGGCGGCCAGGTTCAGGGTCGTACGGACGGTGCCGCCGATCGCGTACGCGTTGTGCAGCAGGAACACGATCTTCAGTCGTCCCGCTCGTGCCGCTCGTCCGGCGCGCTCGGCTCGTTCTGCTTGTCCGGCGCGTGCTCCGCGCGGCAGGTGCGCGGCGTCGCTCCGCACAGGCTTCATGGGCTCCATGCCCTTCGTACGCTCCCTACCCGTCGTGCCGTTCATGTACTGCCTTTCCCGGCGCGGTACCGGCATGCCCCCGCCACCTCGTCCGGGTGTCCCCGGGCGCGCGGCCCACTCCGGCTCACCCTGGCCCGGTCAGGTAAGCCGATGGACCGGCCGGGGTGAGATCCGGGTAAGAAGCCGGCCCGCACACGTGCTCGGCGAGCGGTCCGCGGCCACGGTCTTGGCAGACTGGCCGGGTGCACCGGAACCTGCTGCTCGCCGAGGACGACCGCGCCATCCGTCATGCCCTGGAACGCGCGCTGACGCTGGAGGGTTACGAGGTGACGGCCGTCGCCGACGGCGTGCAGGCGCTGGCCCAGGCCCACCGCAACCCGCCGGACGTGCTCGTCCTCGACGTGATGATGCCGGGGGTCGACGGGCTCCAGGTCTGCCGGGTGCTGCGCGCGGAGGGCGACCGTACGCCGATCCTGATGCTGACCGCGCTGGTCGAGACCGCCGACCGGATCGCGGGACTCGACGCGGGCGCCGACGACTACGTGGTCAAGCCGTTCGACGTCGAGGAGGTCTTCGCCCGGCTCCGCGCGCTGCTGCGCCGCACCGGGAAGAACGGCCGGGGCGGCGACCCCTCGGCGGCCGCCGGCGACGCGGTGGGGACCGGGCCGCAGCAGCCGCCGCTCGGGCAGGTCGCCGCCGCCGGGCTGCTCGTCGACGCGCAGGCCCGCCGCGCCTGGCGCGGCGCACGCGAACTGGAGCTGACCCGCACCGAGTTCGAACTCCTCGAACTCCTCGTCCGCAACGCGGGCATCGTCCTCGACCACGCCACGATCTACGACCGCATCTGGGGTTACGACTTCGGCCCCGGCTCCAAGAACCTCGCCGTCTACGTGGGGTATCTGCGGCGCAAGCTCGACGAGCCGGGATCACCGGCACCCATCCAGACGGTCCGGGGCGTGGGGTACGTACTGAGGGAGGACTGAGTGCCCCGCGCGCCCCTCCAACGCCCCGGCCTCCGGCGCCTGCCCTCGCTCGAACCCCTCCGGCGCCTCTCCTCGCTCCGGGCGACCTTCACCGTCTCGTTCGCGGCCGTGGCGGCGGTCGTCACCGTCCTCGTCGGCTTCCTGAGCTACGACGCGGCGGCCCGGCTGGTCCGGGTCGACCAGCAGACCGTCTTCGCCGAGGTGGTCAGGGACCTGCGCGAGGAGGTGCGGGCGCATCCGCTGACGGCGGACGACTTCGCCACCTCCGACCCCGACCGGGACGGTCCGCGCGAGGACATCATCCGGGCCGGGCGCACCGATGTGCAGGTGCTCGGCCCGGACGGCGAGGTGGCCGACCGGGGGAGTCCGCCGCTGCCCGTCGACGCGGGCGAACGGGGGATCGCCGAGTCCGCGGCGGCGGGCCGCCTCCTGGAACGCGACGTGGTCGAGGTCGGTGACGACCGCTACCGGCTCGCGACCGTCTCGCTGGGCGGCGGGCGGGGCGCGGTGCAGGTCGCCCAGCAGTTCAGCGACACGGAGGACCTGCTGCGGCAGCTCCAGCGGCGCACCGTGCTGCTGGTCGCGGCCGTGGTGATCGCCGCCGGGGTGTTCGGCTGGTGGCTGGCGCGGCGGATCACCCGGCGGCTGGTGCGGCTCGCGGGGGCCGCGGAGGACGTGGCGCGCACCGGGCGGCTCGGCGTGCAGGTGCCGGTCACCGGGAACGACGAGGTGGCCCGCGTCGGCCGGTCCTTCGACCGGATGCTCGGCCGGCTCGCCCGGTCCGAGGAGGACCAGCGCCGCCTGGTCCAGGACGCCGGACACGAACTCCGTACGCCGCTGACGTCCCTGCGGACGAACATCTCCATGCTGCGCCGCATCGACGAACTGCCGCCCGCCGCCCGCGAGGAGCTGGTCGCCGACCTGGCTCTGGAGTCACGCGAACTGACCGACCTGGTCAACGAGCTGGTCGACCTGGCGGCGGGCCAGTCCGACACGGAACCGGTGCGGCCCCTGGACCTCGGCGCGCTCGCCGAGGAGGTGGCCGTCCTCGGCCGCCGCCGCACCGGCCGCGACATCACCGTCCGGGTGAGCGGCGACACCGGCGTCAACGGCCGCCCGTCGGCCCTCCAGCGGGCGATGTCGAACCTGGTCGAGAACGCAGCCAAGTTCGACACCGGGGGAACGGCCCCGATCGAGATCGCGGTGACGGGCGGGGCCGCGGGGGCCGGTACCGGCACCGGCGTCACCGCTGGAGAGGCTTCGGGCGACTCGCACGGCGGCGGGGTGCGGGTCGAGGTGCGCGACCGTGGCCCGGGCATCGCCGACGCCGACCGGTCCCGTATCTTCGACCGCTTCTACCGCGCCGCCGACGCCCGCAGCCGCCCCGGCTCCGGCCTCGGCCTCTCCATCGTCCGGGAGGTCGCCACGTCCCACGGCGGCACACCGTTCGCCGGCCACCGGGACGGCGGAGGCGCGGTGATCGGCTTCACGGTGCGGACTTCGGGACCGGACGGGGAGAACGGTTGAGGACGGATGAGGACCGTACCGGCCGGGGGCGGGCACGGTGTCGCTCAGCCGAGTCCTGAACCGGGAGGGGCTGATTAGAATCCGCACTCATGTCGAACCCTGACGAACTGCTCACGGGAATCGCCACCGTGGTGGAGTCCGAGCGAAACACTCAGATGCCGCTGACCGTCGTCTGCGGCGGTGCCGTCATCACCGGCCGGCTGGCTCCCGAGAGGGTCTGGAGACAGCGCGTGGCGGAGGTCCTGGACGACTCGGACGACCTGGGCCCGTTCGCCGGCGTCTTCACCGACACGGACACGGACCGCCCGGAGACCGCGGCCGTCCCGCCCACCCACCTCCACTTCCACGTGGCCCGCATCCTCCAGGGCAGCATGGGCCTCCCGGAGACCGGCGGCATGTACCGCGTCGCCATCGCCGACGTGACCGCCTGGACGGTGGGCGACCTGAGCTACTCGGACGGCTGACACGCAAGGGCCGGTCCCGTGACCCGACGGGACCGGCCCCTGACGTGAGGGATCAGACGTGACCGATCGGACGTGACCGGTCAGGGGTGCGCGATGTCGGTGACGACCTGCTCGTACCGCTGGACGTTCGCGGTGAAGGTCCGGCTCGGGTACTGGGCGCGCAGGCGGACCAGGGCCGCGTCGACGAAGGCCCACATGTCGCCGGGGTCGGAGTGGGACGGGAAGGTGGCGGCGACCAGGTTCTCGCCGTCCTCGTTGCGCACGTACGCCTCGTACTTCTGCTCTTCCGTGGTGACGGCCATGACGGTGTCGCCCTCCTGGTCGGCCGCGCGCAGGGTGTCCCCACCCGGGCCGGCTGCGGTGTCGGCGGCCTCGGCCGGTCCCGCCGTGGTCAGGAACGCCGCCGTCGCGGCCGTGCCCGCGGCGGCACCCAGTACTGATCTCCGGGATACTTCTGGCACAGGTCTCCCCCTCCTGTCGGCACCCTCCTGCCGAGAGGCCGGGGCCGACCCTACAGACAAGATCCGCCCGTGGCGGGGGAGTCGGCGAACACCGCGGATCATGCGAGGGCGGGGCCCGTGAGCCCCGCCCGGTGCGTGCGTGCCCCCTCGGTCAGGGGGCCAGGCCGGTCAGGGCCACACCAGGCAGTACGGCTGGTGGCCCGCCTCGTGCAGGCGGTGGCTGAAGTCCTGCCACTCGTGCAGCAGTTGGTACACGTTGAACGCGTCGCGCGGGCCGCCGCGGTCCGGGACCGTGGACCAGATGAAGGCGGCGGCGCCCACCGCCTCCTCGCCGACGCCGCGCAGCGGGTCGACGACGGTCATGGGGAGCTTGACGACGGCGTAGTCGGGGTGGAGGACGACCAGTTCGAGGGGCGGGACCCGGTGCAGGGGTACGCCCTCGATGCCGGTGAGCACCATCGCGGCCATCGTCTCCGGCTTGATCTTGGTGAACATGCCGCCCATGCCGAGCTCGTCGCCGCCGAGTTCTTCGGGGCGCATCGAGATCGGGACCCGGGCCGCCGTGGCGCCGTCGGGCGCGCCGAAGTATTTGTACGTCACCCCCACCCGGCCACCATTCCCGCTCCCTGCCCCGAGCCGGTCCGCCCTGCGATCCATCCGGTCCGCCCTGCGATCCATGAAGTCCATACCGTCCGTACGGGCGGACGGCTCGATTCGCTCAGGCTCACCCTGAGAACCCTGCGTCTGGCGTGCCCCTGCCGCTTCCTCCGCGTCGCGCCGGTGCCTGCCCCGCCGGGCACGCCGAGGACCGAGGTCGTCGGTCCCCTCGCCCAGTCCGCCACCGCGATGCATATCTCCACCCGACTGCTTTTCTAGGCCGCGCGACCCCCGCGGCGCAACCCGATCATCGTGTCAGTGACCTCCCCCACGGCCGCTCGCCGAAACGTGGGTTGAAACACCTGTCCGCAGGTTCTCCGCGGCCTCTGACACCATGGCTTGTGTGAGCTATCCGTTCGAAGCCCCAGTTTCGCAGACTCTTTTCGACCGTGCGGCTGCCGTCACGCCCGGCGGCGTGAACTCTCCCGTGCGCGCCTTCGGCGCGGTGGGCGGCACGCCTCGCTTCATGGTGTCGGGCGACGGTCCCTATCTGACCGACGCCGACGGGAGGGAGTACGTCGACCTCGTTTGTTCCTGGGGGCCGATGATCCTCGGGCACTCGCGGCCCGAGGTCGTCGCCGCCGTGCAGGAGGCCGTCGCGCGCGGCACCTCCTTCGGTACGCCGGGTGAGGGCGAGGTCGTGCTCGCCGAGGAGATCGTCGCGCGCGTGGCGCCCGTCGAGCAGGTTCGGCTGGTCTCCAGCGGTACCGAGGCGACCATGTCGGCCATCCGGCTGGCGCGCGGGTTCACGCGGCGCGCCAAGGTGATCAAGTTCGCCGGGTGCTACCACGGGCACGTCGACTCGCTGCTGGCCTCGGCGGGCAGCGGCGTGGCGACGTTCGCGCTCCCTGACACCCCGGGCGTCACGGGTGCGCAGGCCGGGGACACCATCGTCCTGCCGTACAACGATCTGGACGCCGTGCGGGCCGCCTTCGGGGCGCACCCCGGGGAGATCGCCTGTGTGATCACGGAGGCGTCGCCCGGGAACATGGGCGTGGTGCCGCCGCTGCCCGGGTTCAACCAGGGGCTCAAGGACGTCTGCGCCGAGAACGGCGCGCTCTACATCTCCGACGAGGTCATGACCGGCTTCCGTACCAGCCGGGCCGGCTGGTACGGCGTGGACGGGGTCCGGCCGGACCTGATGACCTTCGGCAAGGTCATGGGTGGCGGCTTCCCGGCCGCCGCCTTCGGCGGGCGGGCGGACGTCATGGGCCACCTCGCGCCGGCCGGTCCGGTCTACCAGGCGGGCACCCTGTCGGGTAACCCGGTGGCGACCGCCGCGGGCATCGCGCAGCTCCGGCTCCTGGACGACGCGGCGTACGAAAAGGTCGACGCGGTGTCCCTGGAGGTCCGCACGCTGGTGTCGCAGGCGCTGGCCAAGGAGGGCGTGGCGCACCGGGTGCAGAACGCCTCCAACATGTTCTCGGTCTTCTTCACCGAGGACGAGGTGCGGAACTACGCGGACGCGAAGGCGCAGGAGTCCTTCCGGTTCATCGCCTTCTTCCACTCGATGCTCGCGCAGGGCGTGTATCTGCCGCCGTCGTCGTTCGAGTCGTGGTTCGTGTCCACGGCGCACGACGAGCGGGCGGTGCAGCGGATCGCCGACGCCCTTCCGGCGGCGGCCCGGGCGGCGGCGGAGGCCACGGCATGAGCGGTACGGGAGCAGGGGCGGCGGGCGGGGACATCACCGTCGTCCACGTGATGCGGCACGGCGAGGTGGAGAACCCGGACGGGGTCCTGTACGGGCGGCTGGCCGGGTACCACCTGTCGGAGCTGGGGCGGCAGATGGCCGAGCGGGTCGCCGAGCACCTGTCCACGCGGGACGTCACGCACGTGGTGGCCTCGCCGCTGGAGCGGGCGCAGGAGACGGCGACGCCCATCGCCAAGGCGCACGGCCTGGACCTGGCGACGGACGAACGGCTCATCGAGGCCGAGAACGTGTTCCAGGGCAAGACCTTCGGCGTCGGGGACGGCGCGCTGCGCCGCCCGGAGAACTGGAAGCACCTGGTCAACCCGTTCAAGCCGTCCTGGGGCGAGCCGTACGTGCACCAGGTCGTGCGGATGATGGGTGCCATCGACGCGGCCCGGGACGCGGCGCGCGGGCACGAGGCGGTGTGCGTCTCCCACCAGTTGCCGATCTGGATCCTGCGGTCCTTCGTGGAGCGGCGGCGGCTGTGGCACGACCCGCGCAAGCGGCAGTGCACGCTCGCCTCACTGACCACCTTCACCTACCGCGGCGACAGAATCGTCTCGGTCGGTTACAGCGAGCCCGCGCGCGACCTGGTCCCCGCCCACCTGCTCGCCGGCGCCAAGCCGGCGAAGGGACAGGGCCAGGGCAAGGCGTACGGAGCGTAGTCCAGTACAAAATATTACAAATATGTACGAGTCCGGGTGAACCCCTGATCTTGTCGCGCCCTCTCACCAGGTGCCGGCTGTGCGCCGGCTGAGAGGGCACGACGAGAACAGGGGTCGGAATGCGCCACATAGGGCGACGGGGAATGATCGGTCTCGGAGCGGGCGCGGCAGCGGGGCTCGGACTCGCGGCCTGCGGTCAACAGGACTCCGGAAGCAGCCCCGGCGGTTCCCGCGGCGGGCGGCCCGGCCCGAGCGGGAAGACGAAAGCCCCGGCCCGTCCGATCGGGGACGGGTCCACCGCCTTCACCGGCAAGCAGCCGGGACAGCCCGGCGAGCCGGAGGTGCTTCAGCCGGGACAGACCCCGCCGCAGTTCGTGGTCTTCTCCTGGGACGGCGCGGGCGAGGTCGGCACCGGTCTCTTCGACCGCTTCCTGAAGCTGGCCGAGGAGCACGAGGCGCACATGACGTTCTTCCTCTCCGGGCTCTATCTGCTGCCCGAGTCGAAGAAGCGCCTGTACGAACCGCCGAACAACGCGCGCGGCGCCTCCGACATCGGCTACCTCACCGACGAGCACATCAGGATGACGCTGAAGCTGGTGCGCCGGGCCTGGCTGGAGGGCCACGAGATCGGCACCCACTTCAACGGCCACTTCTGCGCCGGTTCCGGCTCGGTCGCCAACTGGACGCCCAAGCAGTGGGCCGACGAGATCGGCCAGGCGAAGTCCTTCGTCACCGAGTGGCGGACCAACACCGGCTGGACCGACCTGGAGCCGCTGCCCTTCGACTACGACAAGGAACTCGTCGGCGGCCGCACCCCGTGCCTGCTCGGCCAGGAGAACCTGCTGCCCACCGCCCGCGATCTCGGCTGGCGCTACGACGCCTCCTCGCCCGGCGGCCGGCAGCGCTGGCCGGAGCGGCGGCAGGGAATCTGGGACCTGCCGCTCCAGGCGGTCCCGTTCCCCGGGCGCGGCTTCGAGGTCCTGTCGATGGACTACAACATGCTCGCCAACCAGTCGGTGAACTCCACCAAGGCGCCCTCCTACAACTACCCGGCCTGGCGCGAGCAGTCCTCCGGCGCGTACATCGCCGGTTTCCAGCGGGCCTACGAGACCAACCGGGCCCCGCTCTTCATCGGCAACCACTTCGAGGAGTGGAACGGCGGCATCTACATGGACGCCGTCGAGAACGCCTTCAAGCACATCGCGCGCGAGAAGGAGAAGGGCGCGGACATCCGGCTCGTCTCCTTCCGGCAGTTCGTGGACTGGCTGGACGTCCAGCGCCCGGAGGTACTGGAGAAGCTTCAGTCCCTCGAGGTGGGCGAGAAGCCGGCCGGGGGCTGGAGGCGCTACCTCGGCGGCGACGGCGCCGAGAACGCCGCCTGAAGGCGGGGGCGACGCCCCCGGCGGGGGGTGCGCAAGATCCTCAGAACGGGCATGCGAAACTTTTCACATGAGTGCCGCCTGCCGCGCCCCCCAGCGCCACGACCGGACGAAGAAGCGCTCCGACCGGACGGACCGCACCCGCCGCCGCGCCGCCCTGCTCACCGCCGGTGCCGCCGTGGCGGCGCTCGTCCTGACCGCGTGCGGTTCCGGCGGGACCTCCGGCGGCTCGGGCGACACCAACTTCGTCACCGGCAAGAACGGTGTCGACACCGTCGCCAAGGGCGAGCGGACCGCCGCCCCCGACCTGTCCGGCAAGACCCTCGACGGCAAGCAGCTCGACGTCGCCGGCTACAAGGGCAAGGTCGTCGTCCTGAACATGTGGGGCTCCTGGTGCGCGCCCTGCCGGGCCGAGGCACCCAACCTGGTCAAGGTCTCCGAGGACCTCGCCGACCAGGGCGTGCAGTTCATCGGCATCAACACCCGCGACCCCGACGTCGGCCCGGCGAAGGCCTTCGAGAAGTCGTACGACGTGAAGTACCCGAGTCTGTACGACCCGACGGGGAAGCTGCTGCTCCGCTTCGAGAAGGGCACGCTCAACCCGCAGACGATCCCCTCCACCGTCGTCATCGACCGTGAGGGCAAGCTCGCCGCCCGGACGCTCCAGGCGCTCAGCGAGAAGAACCTGCGCAAGATGATCGCCCCGGTCCTCGCGGAGAAGTGACCGACGTGTCCCAGCTCGCGATGACCCTGGCCGAGGCCACCGGCCGCAACGAGACGGTCTACAGCGGAGCCCTGCTGCTCGCGCTGCCGATCGCCGTCCTCGGCGGCCTCGTCTCGTTCTTCTCCCCGTGCGTCCTCCCGCTCGTCCCGGGCTACCTCTCGTACGTCACCGGGGTCAGCGGCACGGACCTGGCGGACGCCAGACGGGGGCGGATGGTCGCGGGCGCGGCGCTGTTCGTGCTGGGCTTCACCGCCGTGTTCGTCTCCGGCGGCGCCCTGTTCGGCTACTTCGGCTCGACCCTGTACGAGTACCAGGGGACGCTGTCCAAGGTCCTCGGCGTGCTGATGATCGCCATGGGCGTGTTCTTCATGGGCCTGATGCCCTGGCTCACGCAGCGCGAGTTCCGCTTCCACAAGCGGCCGGTGGCCGGGCTGGTGGGCGCGCCGCTGCTCGGCGCGCTCTTCGGGATCGGCTGGACCCCGTGCATCGGCCCGACCCTCGCCTCCGTGCAGGCCCTCGCGTTCGACCAGGCGAGTGCCGGGCGGGGCGCCATACTGACGGTCGCGTACTGCGTCGGCCTGGGCGTGCCCTTCGTGCTCGCGGCGGTCGCCTTCAGGAAGGCGCTCGGCGCGTTCGGCTGGGTCAAGCGGCACTACGTCTGGGTGATGCGGGTGGGCGGCGGCATGATGATCGTGACCGGGCTGCTGCTGCTGACCGGCGCGTGGGACGCTCTCGTGCAGGAGATGCAGTCCTGGTCCAGCGGCTTCACGGTGGGGGTCTGAGCCATGGACAGAACCGAACCCGTAACCGACCGCCAGACCGAACCCGAGACCAAGACCGGTGCCATGAGCGCGTCCGAAACGAACACCCCCCGAACCGACCCCGCCGACCCCGCAGACCCCGCCGAGTCCGGTACGGACGGCGACCTCGGTGCCGCCGGATCCCAGCTCTCCACGGCCCCGCGCGAGGACGCCGTCCAGCTCCCCTCGCTCGGGGTGACCGGCTGGTTCCGCTGGTTCTGGCGGCAGCTCACCTCCATGCGGGTGGCGCTGATCCTGCTCTTCCTGCTCTCGCTCGGCGCGATCCCCGGCTCGCTGATCCCGCAGACCGGGACCGACGCCGCGAAGGTCGCCGAGTTCGAGGAGGCCCACACCACCCTCGGGCCGGTCTACGACAAGCTCGGCCTGTTCCACGTCTACAGCTCGGTGTGGTTCTCGGCGATCTACATCCTGCTGTTCGTCTCCCTCATCGGCTGCATCGTGCCGCGGACCTGGCAGTTCGTCGGGCAGCTGCGCAGCCGGCCGCCGGGCGCGCCCAAGCGGCTGACCCGGCTGCCCGCGTACACGACCTGGCGCACCGCGGCCACGCCCGAGGAGGTCCACGAGGCCGCCCTGAAGGTGCTGGGGCAGCGCCGCTTCCGCGCGCACCTGGCCCAGAACTCGGTCGCCGCCGAGAAGGGCTATCTGCGCGAGGCGGGCAACCTGCTCTTCCACGTCGCGCTGATCGTGATGCTGGTCGCCTTCGCCTGGGGCCAGCTCTTCAAGTCCGAGGGCAACAAGCTGATCGTCGAGGGCGACGGCTTCTCCAACACGATCGCGCAGTACGACGACTTCAAGTCCGGGAACCTGTTCACCACCGACGACCTGGTGCCGTTCAGCTTCGACCTGAAGAACTTCCGGGGCACCTACGAGCGGACCGGCCCCAACAAGGGCACCCCGCGCACCTACGCCGCCGACATGACCTACAGCGAGGGCGCCGACGGCAAGGAGAAGAAGACCACCGTCGAGGTCAACGAGCCGCTGGAGATCGGCGACGCCAAGGTCTACCTGGTCAGCCACGGCTACGCGCCCACCGTCACCGTCCGCGACGGCAAGGGCAAGGTCGTCTTCCACCAGGCCGTGCCGCTGCTGCCGATCGACTCCAACGTCACCTCGCAGGGCGCGATCAAGGTCCTCGACGGCTATACGAACGCGAAGGGCAAGAAGGAGCAGCTCGGCTTCTCCGCGTTCTTCGTGCCGACCTTCGCGGGCGCGGGCAAGGGCACGATGTTCTCCCAGTTCCCCGCGCTCGACTACCCGGTGCTCGCGCTGTCCGGCTACCACGGCAGCCTCGGCGTCGACTCGGGCATCCCGCAGAACGTGTACCAGCTCGACACCACGGAGCTGAAGCAGTTCAAGAACGCCAAGGGCAAGGTGGTCAAGGCGCGGCTGACGCCGGGCGAGACCATGAAGCTGCCGGACGGCGCCGGCTCGATCACGTTCGACAAGGACATCAAGGAATGGGCCGGCTTCCAGGTCGTCCAGGAGTCCGGCAGCGGCTGGGCGCTGGCCGGCGCGGTCGCGGCCATCCTCGGTCTGATCGGCTCGCTGTTCATCCAGCGCCGCCGGGTGTGGGTGCGCGCGACCACCGGCGAGGACGGCGTGACCGTCGTCGAGATGGCCGGGCTCGGCCGCAGCGAGTCCGCGAAGCTGCCCGAGGAGCTCGGCGACCTGGCCGGGCTGCTGTACGACCGGGCCCCGGGCGCACCTGACCCGGACCCGGACGCTCCCGCTCCGGACCCGGACGCTCCCGCTCCGGACGGTCCCGCTCCGGACACCCCCGACCCGAACGCCGTATCAGCATCCGCACCAGCATCTGCCGCCGAAGGGGCTGAGAAGCAGTGACTCTCGCCGCCGCAACGAACGAGAACCTCGCCAACGTCAGCAATACGCTGATCTACTCCGCGATGGCCGTCTACACCCTGGCCTTCTTCGCGTACATCGCCGAATGGCTCTTCGGCAGCCGCAGCAAGGTCGGCCGTACGGCCGCCGCGCTGACCGCGAAGAGCGCCGCGGGCGCTCCCGCTGTCACCGCGAAGTCGGCCGGCGGCACGACCGTGCTGGAGCGGCCCAAGGTCGTCGTCCGGGCCGCCGCCGGCTCCCGTGACGTCCCGGACGGTCCAGGGGCGCACGGCGGCGACGAGCAGGGCGACCTCTACGGCCGGATCGCGGTGTCCCTCACCGTGCTCGCCTTCCTGGTCGAGGCGGCCGGCGTGCTGGCCCGCGCCCTGTCGGTGCAGCGGGCGCCGTGGGGCAACATGTACGAGTTCAACATCACCTTCTCCACCGTCGCCGTCGGGGTGTACCTCACCCTGCTGGCGCTGAAGAAGAACGTCCGCTGGCTCGGCCTGTTCCTGATCACCACGGTCCTGCTCGACCTCGGTCTCGCCGTCACCGTGCTGTACACCGCCAGCGACCAGCTCGTCCCGGCCCTGCACTCGTACTGGCTGTACATCCACGTCTCGACGGCGATCTTCTGTGGCGCGGTCTTCTACGTGGGCGCGGTCTCCACGATCATGTACCTGTTCAAGGACTCGTACGAGAGCAAGCTCGCGAGCGGCGGCAAGCCCGGCCGGTTCGCGACCTCGGTCATGGAGCGGCTGCCCGCCTCGGCGTCCCTGGACAAGTTCTCCTACCGGGTGAACGCCGCCGTCTTCCCGCTGTGGACGTTCACGATCATCGCGGGCGCGATCTGGGCGGGCGACGCCTGGGGCCGCTACTGGGGCTGGGACCCCAAGGAGACCTGGGCGTTCATCACCTGGGCCGCCTACGCCGCCTATCTGCACGCCCGTGCCACGGCCGGCTGGAAGGGCCGCAAGGCCGCGTACATCGCGCTCATCGCCTTCGCCTGCTGGCTGTTCAACTACTACGGCGTCAACATCTTCGTGGGCGGCAAGCACTCCTACGCGAACGTGGGCTGACCACCGGGCGCACAACGGCACCACGGCGAAGGCCGGTTCCCCCGACTCGGATCGGGGG
>NZ_JBHWHV010000100.1:0-21007 GCF_042732375.1 Streptomyces sp. NPDC059785 | reverse complement strand
GGCCTCCCGCGTGCGCGGGAGGCCGGGCTCCGCCGGGAAAACCGGTGCGGCCGTCAGCCGATCTCGGCACCCGTGGCCGACAGCGCCTCCGTCACCGGCTGGAAGAACGTCTCCCCACCGGAGGTGCAGTCGCCGCTGCCGCCGGAGGTGAGGCCGATCGCGGTGTCGCCCGAGAAGAGCGAGCCGCCGCTGTCGCCGGGCTCGGCGCAGACGTCGGTCTGGATGAGGCCGTTGACGATGTCGCCGTTGCCGTAGTTCACGGTGGCGTCCAGGCCGGTGACCGTGCCGTCGTGGACCTGGGTCGTCGAACCGCTGCGGGTCACCTCCATGCCGACGGTCGCGTCGCCCGCCTTGGTGATCGTCTGCGCGGACCCGTCGTAGAGGTCCACCTCGCTCGGGTGGTCCACGTCCGCGGTGTACTTCACCAGGCCGTAGTCGTTGTCCGGGAAGCTGGACAGCTCGTTGGTGCCGATCTGCTGCCCGCTGGAGTCCGACCAGGTCGAGATGGCCTCGGTGCAGTGCCCGGCGGTGATGAAGTACGGCTCGCCGTCCTTGACCACGTTGAAGCCGAGGGAGCAGCGCCCGCCGCCGCCGGAGATGGCGTCGCCGCCCGCGATGAAGGGCTTGAACTCACCCTTCGTACGCTGTAGTTCCGCCGTACCGCCGAGGCCGTCGACGACCTTCGTCAACTTGGCCAGCTGGGCCTTCGAGACCGTACGGTCGGCGGTGACGACGACCTTGTTGGTCTGCGGGTCGGTGGCCCACGAGGTGCCGGGGATGGTCGCGTCCTGTGCGAGCGTCGTCCGGGCGCTCTTCAGATCGGCGAGCGAGTTCTCGACGATTCTGGCCTTGGCGCCGGCCGCCCGGACGGTCTGCGCGGCGGCCTCGTCGAGCACGTTGACCACGAGGTGCTCGGACTTCGCGTCGTAGTACGTGCCCGCGCTGCCGGCACCCAGATCCTTGCCGAGATCCGAGGCGAGCTTTCCGGCCGCCGTGATCGAGAGCGTCCGCGGGGCCGGAGCCGTGGGAGTCTCGCTCGCGTTCGCAGTCTGGAAGGTGACTCCCGCGGCGACCAGTGCGGCGATGCCCGCACCTGTCAGGGCGGCGCGTCGCTTGGGTATGCGTCGGTGCTGCAACTCACGTCCTCCTGTGGGGGGTCGGCCGAGGAGGTTGTGGGGACCCCCGCGACCGGAAGGCGTACAGGCACGGACCCGGCTGACCATAAAAAGCCGCGTCCATGCCAACGGTGCGGCGCCCACTATTCCTAGGCCGACGGGGGGCACACAAGGTCGACTTCAGGACGCGCGTACGACAAAGGGCGCGCGCCCCCTACGCCTTGACCGTGCGTGGTCACACCATGTGAATTCCCTGTGCAAACACTCGGTGCGAGTGATCCCTGCGCAGCCAGTGAGGTCTAGACCTGTCTTGTTCTCGCCCTTGCGGTGTCCGATTCCATCGGCTTCCGCACCTCGGCGACCCGGTCGACGGAGCCCTCGCTTCCGCCGACGGAACCCCCACCTCCGTCGACGTGGCCGGCGCCGGCCGCGTCGATCTCCGGGGGCTTCTCCGGCCGTTCCGACCGCTCCTCCGGCCGCTCCGGCCGCCCGGACTCCCGCTCCCCCGGCGCCTCCGCGCCCTCCCCCTGCCTCCGCACGGCCTCCCGCACCAGCCGGACGACGTCCTCAGGGCTCCGCCCGCTCTCCTCCAGCAGCCGGACGAACTCCTCCGTCCGCTGGGCGGGTCCCACCTGCTGCGCCCGCTCCAGGAACCGCAGCAGCTCCACCGGGAAGGGCAGGACGAGCGTGGAGTTCTTCTCGGCCGCGACCGCCACCACCGTCTGGAGCAGCCGCAACTGGAGCGCCGCGGGCTGCTCGGACATCACCCCGGCGGCCTCCGCCAGCTTCTTGGACGCCTGGAGCTCCGCGTCCGCGTTGATGACCCGGGCCCGCCGCTCGCGGTCGGCCTCGGCCTGCCGCGCCATGGAACGCTTCATGGTCTCGGGCAGCGACACGTCCTTGATCTCGACCCGGTCGATCTGCACGCCCCAGCCGACGGCCGGGCTGTCGATCATCAGCTCCAGGCCCTGGTTGAGCTTCTCGCGATTGGAGAGGAGGTCGTCCAGTTCGCTCTTGCCGATGATCGACCGCAGCGACGTCTGCGCCATCTGCGAGACCGCGAAGCGGTAGTCCTCGACCTTGACGACCGCGTCGGCGGGGTCGACCACCTTGAAGTAGATGACGGCGTCCACCCGGACCGTCACGTTGTCCCGGGTGATGCCGTCCTGCGCGGGCACCGGCAACGTGACGATCTGCATGTTCACCTTGGCCAGCCGGTCCACGAAGGGCACGATCATGGTGAACCCCGGCCCGCGGACCTCGGACCTGAGCCGGCCGAGCCGCAGCACCACGCCCCGTTCGTACTGTTTGACGACGCGCGCCGCCGCCACCACGTACACCGTTGCCACGGACGCGACGGCTACCCCCGCCGCCACCAACTCCTCGACCATCACGGCCCCCCAGGGTCCGAAGTGGGCGTATCGGGCATGTGCTTCGAAGGTAACTCCCACCCCGGACGAGGGCGAGCCCCCGCACGGCTGTCGCGTGCGGGGGCTCGCCTGCTGCCGGCTGCTGCGAAAGAGGAACGTCAGCCGACGCTCACGCCGTAGTAGCTCAGCGCCTCGGTGACCGGCTGGAAGAAGGTCGTACCGCCGGAGGTGCAGTTGCCGCTGCCGCCGGAGGTCAGGCCGTAGGCCACGCTGCCGGAGTACAGGGGGCCGCCGCTGTCGCCGCCCTCGGCGCAGACCGTGGTCTGGATCATGCCGTACACGACGTCGCCGCTGCCGTAGTTGACCGTGGCGTTCAGGGCCGTGACCCGGCCGCTGTGGGTACCCGTGGTGGAGCCGCGACGGTAGACCGTCGTGCCCACGCTCGGGGTGGCCGCGCTGCTGATGGTCTGGCTGCCGACCGTGCTCGGGTGGGCGACCGAGGTGTTGGTGTACCTCACCAGGGCGAAGTCGTTGGTCGGGAAGCTGTAGCTGACGTTCGTGCCGAGCGTGGTGGACTGCCCGGAGTTGGAGTACCAGGTGGAAGCGACCTCACCGCAGTGACCGGCGGTCAGGAAGTAGTACGTGCTCCCGCTGTGCACGTTGAAGCCGAGCGAGCAGCGGTAGCCGCCGCCGTAGATGGCGTCGCCGCCGGTGATCAGCTTGTTGAACTTGCCCGCCGTGTGCTTGATCGTGATCGCGTCGGCATTGCCGCCCGCGTCGCTCTTGATCTGCGCGATCTCGGCGGCAGAGACCGTCTCGTCGACGGTGACGACCACCCGGTTGGTCTTCGCGTCGACCGCCCAGGCGGTGCCCGCTATGTCGGACTTGAGTACCGAGTCGTTCACCTTGTTCAGCTGGGTGGTGCTGAAGGTGTGCACATCCGCTGCGGTCGCCTGGGGGACGGCGAACGCGGCCGCGGCCATGAGTCCGGTGGCGACGGCGGTCAGCCGGGTCCGTCTCGTGACACCGCTACGGGGGGTGGTGCGCTTGATCCTCACGTTTCGTTCCTCCGAAGGGAAGTCGGGGGCCCGCGTGGGGTCGGGGCCCGTGAGGCGCAGCCGGAAGCCCCGCTCGTCCGGATTCCGGACAAGCCGTGCCCCTGACAAGCGCTGAGGGGGAGTATTCGGCCGTACGACCGAGCGGCGCAAGGGCGCCTTTCGGCCGTGCAGCTTTCAACTTGCCCTTGCCCCAGCAGAGTTGATCTCCAGCCTCCGGATGGCCTCTTCCCCGCCGGAAGGATCAGAGCAGCTTGCGCTCACCCGCCTCGACCGCCACACGCAGCGTGTTGCCAGGGGGCGGGAAGGGGCAGATGAAGTGGTCGGCGAAGGCGCACGGCGGCAGCGCCGACCGGTTGAAGTCCACCGTCGTGGCCCCCTCCGCGTCGGGCGCCGCGGGCCGCAGGAACCGGAAGCGGTAACTGCTGTCCCCGCTGGTGGCGTCGGCGAACACGGCCCAGAGCGAGCCGTCGCCCTGCACCGACACCTGGAGGGTGAGGTCCTCCCCGTCCAGCGTGAAGGCGAGGACGCCGCCGAGCCCGAGGCCGCGGGCCCGCCCGTCCGCGTTCTCGACGCGCACCGTGCGGCTCTCGCCGTACGGCGTGAAGTGCCCGGGCACCGACCAGCGTTCGTCGTACGGTGTGGCGTCGATGCCGCGGAACGCCCGCCGTGCGGGAGCGGCCGGGTCGAAGTCGCGTACGCCCCAGACGTCCTCGCGGACCAGGACGACGAACCGCCGCTCGCCGAGCGCGACCCGGGCGGCGGCCGGCTCCGGGTCCGCGGCCAGCCGGATCCCGCCGCTGAACGGCTCGCCGTCGAGCGTGAGTCCGTCGCTCTCCCCGGCGGTCAGCACGACCGCGTCCGCCGTGGCGGCCCAGTGCCCCGGGATGTCCGGAAGTCGCCCCTCCGGATAGTCCTCGAGCCAGTGCGTACCGGTGAGCGAGAGCGGGCCGTAGGGCGCGGACACCGTCTCGGTGCGGCGCTCCCGCCAGCGCGCGAAGTCCTGGGCCGCGTCCGCCGTCAAGTCCGTAGTCATGTGATCAACCATTCCATAAGTGATCAACCATTCCATACCAGGTCGGACAGTCCGAGGTGGGAACGCAGTGTCGGGCCCGTGTACGCGGTGCGGAACGCGCCCCGCTCCTGGAGCAGCGGCACGACCCGGTCCACGAACTCGGCCAGGCCGCCCGGGTCCGGGTGCGGAACGAGGACGAAGCCGTCGGCCGCGCCGGCCCGCACGGACTCCTCGATCGCGGCGGCGACGGTCTCGGGGGTGCCGGTGAAGAAGTGCCGGCCGGTCGCCTCGATCACGGTCTCCCGCACGGACAGCCCCTTCTGCCGGGCCAGGTCCCGCCAGGCCCCGGCGACGGCGAGGGGGTCGCCCGGTCGTGTCCCCGGCACGCGCCCGCCGTCCGGCAGCGGACCGATGTCCGGTACCGGATCGATGTCCGGCAGCGGACCGTCCGGGTCGTACGAGGACAGGTCGGTGCCCCAGACCCGTTCGAGCGCGCGGATCGCCTGCCGCGGCGAGACCTGCCCGCGGCGGATCTCCGCGGCCCGCTCGCGCGCCTCGGCGGCCGTCTCGCCGAGCACGCAGACGGCGTCGGGCATGACCAGCACGTCCCCGGGCGCGCGCCCGTGCGTCCGCAGGCGCTCGGCGAGACCGGCGCGCAGCTCCCGGCCGCACTCCGGCGCGCCGTGCCGGGTGAGTACGACATCGGCGACGGCCGCCGCGGACTCCCGGCCCTCCGGCGAGTCCCCGGTCCGCAGCACGACGGGCCGCCCCTGCGGACAGCGCGGCACGGTGAACTCCCCCGCGATGTCGAAGTACCGCCCCCGGTGGGCGAACGGGCGGGGCACGCCGTCCGGGGTCCAGGAGTCCCACAGCGCCCGCGCCGCGGCCACGAACTCGGCGGACCGGGCGCCCGGGATGTCCTCTCGGCCGGTCCGGTCCCCGGCCGGGGCGATCACGTGCCAGGCGGCGCGGCCGGCGCTGAGATGGTCCAGCGTGGCCAGCTCGCGGGCCAGTCCGTACGGCTCGTGGCAGCCGGTGTCGGCCGCGGCGGCGAGCCCGAGCCGCTCGGTGACGGTGGCGAGGGCGTTCAGGACGGTCAGCGGCTCGGGCCGCCCGGCGGGGCGTTCCTCGTCACCGCTGCCGGCGTCCGCCTCGTGACCGGGTTCCGGATACCCGCCGGGCCTGGCCTCCTCGGCGAGCAGCAGGAAGTCGAACAGGCCGCACTCGGCGGTGCGCGCGAGCCGTTCGTACGCGGCGAAGTCGATACCCGCCCCCGCCTGTGGCCCCGCCCCAACCCGTGGTCCGGTTCCGGCCCGCGGCCCGGTTCCGGCGGCGGGCTCCGTGCCGGGCAGCCGAACCGCGAGGTGCACCTGTTCCCGTACGGTCATGACGCCTCCCCGGCCAGGGCGTACCGCCTGGCGGGGCGGGCCAGGCCCAGGTGCTCCCGCAGGGTGCTGCCCGGGTAGAAGGTGCGGAACAGGCCGCGGTGCTGGAGCAGCGCGACCGTGCCGTTGACCAGCCGTTCCAGGTCGCGGTGGGGTTCGGCGGGCACGAAGTGGAAGCCGTCGGCGGCGTCGGCCTCGTGCCAGGCGGCGACCAGCTCGGCGAGATCGACCGGGCCGCCCCGGTACAGCGGGCCCTGCGCGGTCCGCCGGGGTCCGCCCCCGCCGTGGCCCCGCTCGGCCGCGTACTCGCCGTCCCCGAGGTCGACGCTGAGGGAGACCAGTACGCGCAGACCGTCGGGGTCACGGCCGGACCCGGCCGCCGCGTCCCGCAGTTCGGCGCGGACGGCGCGGGCCTGACCGGGGTCGGCGACCTGGACCAGGGCCACGTCCGCGCAGCGGGCCGCGGTCCGCCTGGCGTGCCGGCCGGTGGCGTCGACGACCCGTATGGGGTGGCCCTGCGGCGGCCGCGGCACCGCCGAGGGCCCCCGCACCGCCGAGGGCCCCCGCACCGACACGGCACCGGGCGCGAAGCCGGCACCCCACGCCACCTCCCGGCCACCGACGGCATGCCCGACACCCTCGTCAGGACGACCGCTGTCTTCCGCGCGGGACCCGTCCACGACGACACGTCCGGCGTCACCGCCCCTGCCCCCGCCTGCGCCCCCGGAACGGCCGGTGCCCCGGATCTCCTCGCCGCTGTCCCAGAGTCGGGCGGCGGCGTCGGCCACCTCGCCCGCCTCCCGCCACAGGTCCTCGGCGGACGCCGCGTGGCGGCGGCCGAAGAGCCGGGCCTCGCCCTCGGTGGCCGACACGTCGAGCTGCCAGCCGGCCCGGCCGCGGCTGACCCAGTCCAGGGTCGCCACGGCCGCCTGGACGTGGAAGGGCGCGGTGTGCGTGGTCGTCACCGTCGGCACCAGGCCGATCCGGCCGGTGGCGGGCGCGGCCCGGGACAGGACGGCAAGCGCGTCGAAACCGGGCCGGGCGAAGGTGTCGCCCAGCGTCACGAAGTCGAGGGCTCCTCGCTCGGCGAGCCGGGCCCGTGCCACCGGGTCCACCGGGGACGCGGCGCCGTACGCCGTCCGCTCGTCGAGGGCGGCGGCCAGGTGCAGCAGCCCCCGGCCGTTCCGTGCGGTCATGGGAGAACCTTCTCTGTGGGGACTTCCGGGACTTCTGCGGATGACTGCATGGGCGGGCTACGACTTGGTCCTGGGCAGCCCCGGCGGGTTGATCTCCGACTTCTCCACGGCCTCGCCCGTCAGCCCCCAGCGCTTCAGCACGCGCGCGTAGGAGCCGTCCGCGATGACGTGGTCGATGGCCGCCGCGTAGGCGTCGACCAGCCCGCTGTCCTTCTTGGTGGTGGCGGCGATCAGGCCCTGGAGTCCGTCACCGGCGCCCGAGAGGGTGCCGGCCACCCGGGACTGCCCGGCCGACGCCACGTGGTACGAGACGGACGGGCTGGGTCCGAGGTAGGCGTCGATACGGCCCGACTGGAGCGCCAGGTAGTAGTCGGTGTCCTTCTGGAAGTACTTGACGATGACCGGCTTCCGGCCCGCCTCGCGGTTCCGCTCGCTCCAGTCGAGGAGGATCTTCTCCTGATTGGTGCCGGAGGCGACGGCGATGGTCTTGCCCGCCACGTCCGCGGGCTCGTCGACCTTCCAGGAGGTGCCCTTCTCCGCCTCGAACGCGATGTTGTCGAGCCGGTAGGTCGCGAAGTCGTACTTCTCCTTGCGCTCCTCCGTGACGGTCACGTTGGAGAAGACGGCGTCGAACTTGCCGCTGTCGAGCCCGACGAACAGGTTCTCCCAGGAGACGTCCTCCTGGCGCACTTTCAGGCCGAGGGTGTCGGCGACGAGGACGGCCAGGTCGAGTTCGGAGCCGATGCGGGTCTTGTCGTCGGTGGCGAAGAAGCCGAGCGGCGGCGAGGCGTCCGCGCTCAGCCCGAGCCGCAGCGTGCCTCTCTCGCGGACGGCCGCGGGCACGAGCGCGGCGGCCTTGTCGTCCTTCTCGCCGCGGATGCGGTTCTGGTCGGGGCCGATGTTGATGCCGCCGACCTTGTCGGTGCCGGATGTGCCGGTGGCCGCGTCGCTGTCACCGCCGCAGGCGCTGAGCAGGGGCGCGGCGGCGAACGCCGCGACGGACGCGGTGAAGAGACGTCGGGAGATCATGCGCGTGACTCCTGATGAGGGTCGGTGGAGCGGTACGGGGCGGTCACTTGTTCATCGGATCGGCCGGCCGATCCGGTTCACAGCACCTTGGACAGGAACGCGCGGGTCCGTTCGTGGTGCGGCCGGTCGAGTACGTCGCCGGGAGCGCCCTGTTCGACGATGCGGCCGTCGTCCATGAAGACCACGGTGCCGGCGACCTCACGGGCGAAGCCGATCTCGTGGGTGACGACGATCATCGTGGTGCCCTGGTGGGCCAGGTCCTTGATGACGTCGAGCACCTCGCCGACCAGTTCGGGGTCGAGCGCGGAGGTCGGCTCGTCGAAGAGCAGCAGCTTCGGCTCCAGGGCGAGGGCGCGGGCGATGGCGACGCGCTGCTGCTGGCCGCCCGAGAGCTGACGGGGGTAGGCGTCCGCCTTGTCGACGAGCCCGACCCGGTCGAGCAGGGCCAGCGCGTTGTCCTCGGCGTCCTTGCGGGGGCGTTTCAGCGCCGAGACCGGGGCCTCGGTGATGTTCTCCACCACGGTCAGGTGCGGGAAGAGGTGGAAGTTCTGGAAGACGAAGCCGATCCGGGTGCGCTGCTTGAGGATCTCGCGTTCGCGCAGCTCGTACAGCTTGTCGCCGGAGCGCCGGTAGCCGACGAGCGAGCCGTCGACGCTGATCCAGCCCTGGTCCGCCTTCTCCAGGTGGTTGATGGTGCGCAGCAGCGTGGACTTGCCGGACCCGGAGGGGCCGATGACGACGGTGACCTCGCCGGGCCGCACCCGCAGATCGACGCCCTTGAGCACCTCGAGGGAGCCGAAGCTCTTGTGGACGGACCTGATCTCGACCATGGCGGTGGCCGCATCCGTGTCCGTGCCGGTGTCCGTGGGCGCGCTCATCGGGCGGTTCCCTTCGCGAAGTGTCGTTCTGTGTAGTGCTGGAGGACGGAGAGCGCCGTGGTCAGGAGCATGTACCAGGCGGTGGCGACCATCAGGAGCGGGACCACCCGGCCGTTGCGGCCGTAGATCACCTGGACCTGGTAGAAGAGCTCGCCGATGGCCATCACGGAGACGATCGAGGTGCCCTTGAACAGGGAGATGACCTCGTTGGCGGCGTTGGGCAGGATCGAGCGCATCGCCTGCGGGAGGACGATCCGCCTGATCTGCCGGAGCTTCGGGATGCCGAGGGCGGCGGCCGCCTCCAGCTGCCCCTGGTCGACGGCCAGGACTCCGCCGCGGACGATCTCGGCGGCGTAGGCGGCCTGGTGCAGCGCGAGGCCGAGCACGGCCGCGCTCATCGCCCCGACCAGGCCCATGGTGTCGAAGGAGTAGAAGCCGGGCCCGAACGGGATGCCGAACCGCAGCTCCTTGTAGAGGTAGGCGAGGTTGAACCAGAACAGGAGCTGCACGATCAGCGGGATGGAGCGGAAGGCCCAGATGTACGCGAAGGCCACGGCCTTCAGGAACGGGCTGGCCGACAGCCGCATGAACGCGAGCGCGATGCCCAGGGCGAAGCCGAGGGCCGTGCCGTAGACGGTCAGCTGGAGGGTGGTCCACACGGCCTTGAGGACGACGTCCGCCGTGAAGAACTCGGCGAACACCTCCCATTCCCAGCCGGGGTTGGTGGCGAGGCCGTGCGCGAACTGCGCGAGCAGCACCGCGGTCACGACGACGGCGGCCCAGCGCCAGGGGTGGCGGACGGGCACGATCTTGAGGGTGCCGAGGTCGTCCGGCTCGGCGGCCGTCTCGGCGACGGGTGGATCACTGGTCAGCGACATGGCGTCCTCGGGGGCGCGAAGGGATGCGGGGCGCGGCGGGCCGCGGCGCGCACAGGGCTGCGGCGCGCGCAGGGCTGCGGCGCGCGCAGGGCTGCGGAGGTGGCGGGCGTCAGGCGGCGGCGCGACAGGACAGCGCGCGCAGGAACGCGAGCGCGGCGCGGGCCGTCGCGTCGTTCTGCCGGAACGCGGGACCGCCGGTGCGCGGCCGGGTGAACGCGCCGGAGCCCCGGGCGTCGGTGTGCGGGCCGAGCGCGAAGCGCCGGGGATGCGGGGTGCCGGAGCGGTCCAGGACGCGGCCGTCGGCGGGGTCGACGGCGAGCAGCCCCTCCGGCGTGGTCGCGGCGCCGTCGGCGTGCAGTTCGCGCAGCAGCGGATCGCGGGCGCGCTCGACCGTGGGGTGCGGCAGCCGCGCCTCGACGAGCGCGCGGGCCTCGACGCGCGCTCCGGGGACGGTGGCGCTGCCGGCCCGGAAGACGCCGTCCTCGGCGGTGACGGTCATGTCCGCGCCGACGAAGTTGAGAATCCCGGCGCGGGACAGGGCGAGCAGCTGGCGCAGCCGGGGGCCGGGCGGCCCGGACGCCAGACAGCTGAAGAAGCCGTGCCACCACGGGCCGACGTCGCCGAGCCGGACCAGTTGCCCGTAGACGGAGAGCAGCCCGAAGAAGACCCCCCAGTCGGCGCTGCGCGCCGGGTCGTAGCGCGCGTCCAGGTCCCTCTGTACGTAGCCGCGCAGTCCGTCCTGGAGATCCGCGTACGAGCCGTACCGCACCCCGTCCAGGGGGCGGTCGAGCGCGGCGAGGTCGAGCCGGTCGGCGGGGTCGGGCACGGCGGACGCGACCAGCGCCTGGACCTCGGCGCCGTCGCCGGGTGCCGCCGCCGCGTACCTCTCCTCGAAGTCCGCCCAGGGGACCCGGGTGCGCTCGGGGTGGGCCGTGAACAGCCGGTGGTAGTGGGCGAAGCCGAGTTCCTTCTCGACCAGCGGCCACACGTCGCGCCGGAAGTCGAACCCGCCCGCCCGCGCGCGCAGTGCGTCGATCTGGGCCGGGCCGAGGAAGCGGGGCAGCGGCGGACGGTCGCCGGTCAGCTCGTAGCCGATCTTGGAGTGGTACGGAACGCCGCGCCGGGAGCCGACGTACAGGACGGGCTCGCGCCCCGAGGGCACGTAGACACCGTTCTCGTGGCGGCCGCCGCGGCCCTGCGTGAGCAGCACCATCAGGTCGACGAAGGCGAGCCCGAAGCCGCGGACGAGGACCGGCTCGCCGGGCGCGAGCGCGGACAGGTCGCTGTCGGCGGTGAAGTCCGGGGGCAGGTGCACCAGCCCGTGCCGGGCCGCGTACGCGGCGAGCGCGCGCTGTTCGTCGTCGAGTTCCGCGTCGAGGTGACCGAGCGTCAGGACCACCAGGTCGGCGAGGAGCGGCCGGGGCCGGCCCGCCAGCCACACCTGCTGGCGGCCTTCACGCGGGCCGCTCACCCGCACCGCCCGCCGGGGGTGGTGGCGGACGGTGATCCCCGGCGGCAGCGCGGCCACCGTCCGCTCGTACACCCAGCGCAGGTACGCGCCCTGCCGCCGCCGGTCCGGGAAGTGCCGTGCGTCGAGTCTCGCCCATTCGTGCAGGGTGGGTCCCCCGGTGACGGGCCCCTCCATGGCGACCGTCTCGTCGGTGAACATGGTGACGTCCCGCGCCTCGGAGTTCATCCACAGCAGCGGCGACTGCTCCTCGCGCCAGATGCGCCCGCCGCCCGGCGGATAAGGGTCCACGAGGTGGATGTCGAGGCCCTCGCGCGCGTAGAGCTCGGGTGCGTTGGCGGCGATCCGCTCCAGCAGACCGGTCCCCCGCGGCCCGGCGCCGACGATGACCAGGGACGGGCGCGGGCCCGCCGGCGTCCCGGTCACCGGCCGCGCTCCGCCCCGCGCGCGTAGTGCTTCTCGACGTAGTACTGGCCGACGCTGAGCACCGAGGTGACGACGACGTACCAGAGGGTGGCCACCATCAGCAGCGGGATGACCTGGTAGGTGCGGTGGTAGACGAGCTGCACCGAGTAGAGCAGGTCCTGTACGGCGATCACGCTGACGATGGAGGTGCCCTTGAGGGTGCCGATGAGCATGTTGCCGGCCGGGGGCACGATGGAGCGCATGGCCTGCGGCAGCACGATCCGCCACCAGCGCCGCCACCGGCTCAGGCCGAGCGCCTGCGCGGCCTCGATCTGCCCGCGGTCGACGGAGAGGATGCCGCCGCGGACCACCTCGGCGGCGTACGCGGCCTCGTGCAGGGTGAGGCCGATGATCGCGACGGTGACCGGGCCGAGCAGGTTCACCGTCTTCACGCCGAGGAGCGTCGGGTACAGCGCTCCGATGTTGAACCAGAACAGCAACTGCACCAGGATCGGCATCGACCGGAACAGCCAGACGTAGCCCCAGCTCACCGCGCGCAGCACGGGGTTCGAGGAGAGCCGGGCGGCGGCGAGCAGGGTGCCGAGGGCGAAGCCGAGCGCCGTCACGAGCGCGGTCAGCCAGAGGGTGAGCCAGAGACCGCGCAGCACGGCGGCCGAGGTGAAGTAGTCGCCGACGACGTTCCATTGGAACGCCTCGTTGCGGACGACCGAGTCGACGGCGAGCGCCAGCAGGACGAGGACGGCGACGGCGGCCGTCCACTGGCCGGGGCGACGGCGGGGGACGATGCGCGGGGGTGCCGCATCTCGCGGTGCGGACACCTTGGCGAGGGTGTCGGAGGACATGTGAAGGCTCCGTGATGCATCGGGTCGAGCACGGATGGCGCCTTCACACAGGGCCGGGCGGACCGCCGCGCGGGCGGGTCCACGGCCGAGCCCCTCAGCACGGCCGTCCGCCCGAGAGTACGGGGCCGTTTCCGACCGCTGTCAAGGCTGTCCACACTGTGAGCCGTACGTCTCAGGGCAGTTGACGGGGAAACGGATGCCTGTTGCACTTGTGCCCATGCATCCGCAGCAGTGGCTGGTCACGCGCTCCCACATCGACTTCGGTCGAGTGTGGTCCTCCTCCTGTTGAGCTGACCTCCCGCACCCCCGGACCCCGGTTCCGGCCACGAGTGCCCACGCTGCTTCTCCGGCGCCCGAGCGCCGTCCGCCCACGCCTTCACACGCGTTCTCCGCGCTCCCCTCGCGCGGCCCCCACCCGTTCTGCCGCGTTCTCTTCGCACGCCGGTCCGCCGCACGGCGCGCCCTCGCCTGCCGTCGGCGCGCTCCCGCCTGCCTGCTTCCGTCGCTTTCTGCCGTCTTGTGCCGTCTTGTGCCGTCTTGTGCCGTCTTCCGCCAGGAGTTCCGTACGCCATGAGTACGTCCAGCGCGTTCCCGCGCCCCCCTCGCCGTCGCCGCCTCTTCGTTCCCTACGCCCTGGTGACCGCCGCGGCGCTGCTGCTGACGGCGTGCGGCTCCGGCGACGCGGGAGGCGCGGGCGCCGGAACGGACGCCGCCCGGGCGGCGGGCGGTGACGGGATCCCGACGACGGACGTGGTGTCGTCCCTCAAGAAGGATTCCGAGGCGGCGGCGCTGCTGCCGGCCGGTGTCAAGAAGGTCACCCTCGCGTTCACCGTGTCGGGCCAGCCCCCGGGCACCGCGTACCTCGACGACGGCAAGACCCTGGCGGGCCAGGACATCGACTTCGCCGAGGCGGTCGCGAAGACGCTCGGCATCACGCTCGACCGGCAGTCCGCGAGCTTCGAGGCGATCCTGCCCGCCCTCGACAGCGGCAAGTACGACGTCGGGGTGGGCAACTTCGGGGTGACCGACGAGCGCCGCAGGACCATCGACTTCGTCACGTACATCAACGACGGCCAGGGCTTCGCCGCCCGCGAGGACAGCGAGCTGACCAAGGTCACCGACCTGAAGCAGCTCTGCGGGCTCAATGTGGCCACCGGGGCGGGCACCACGTTCGAGGCGACGCTGGAGGAGAACAAGAAGCTCTGCACGGACGCGGGGAAGAAGGCGTACGAGGTGCGGACCTACAACGAGCAGGGCGCCATCTGGTCCTCGCTCCAGCAGGGGCGCAGCGATGTCGTGATGAGCACGATCAACGGTCTGCGGTACGCGGTGGCCCACCAGGAGGGCCTGAAGTTCCTCAACGAGTACCACCGTCTCGACGTCGGCTTCGCCTTCAAGAAGGGCACGAAGCTGGCGCCCGCCTTCCAGGCCGCCGTCGACAGGCTGATCGCCGACGGCACCTACAAAAAGATCCTCGACAAGTGGGGCACGACCGGCTCGGGCATCGAGAAGTCGCAGATCTCGCCCCCGGAGATCAAGGACTAGCCGGACCCCGGCCGCGGCGGTTCGCGGCATCCCGTACGTGTGGACGTGGCGCGGCCCACCGCGGCCGCGCCCGGCGAATGCCTCACGCGCCCGCCCCTTGTTCCGCGCGCCTGGTGAGCGCCGGGCGTGCGGAGCAAGTGGAGCGACCGGTGGGCGCCGGGCGCGCGAGGCATTGTGCGGGCGCCGGGTGCGCGACGCGTTCCGTCGGCGCCCGGCGCGCCCCGGTCAGCAGTCGCAGGCGCAGCACTCACAGCACTCGCAGCACGAGCAGGCCTCACAGCAGTCGCAGCAGTCGCAGTCGCAGTTGCTGCACCAGCCCTCGCGCTTCTGCCCCGACCAGGGGCCCTCGTACTCGTCGGCGCAGCACACCTTGCAGGTGCAGCAGAGCCCGATGGCCACCGCGCAGCCCGCCAGCAGCCCCCGCTTGCCGGACCCGGGCGGCCCCGGCGGCGGCCCGAAACCACCGCCCCCGGTGTACGGAGTGCCTCCCGTGTACGGATTGCCCCCGGTGTACGGATCGCGCGTGCCGGGAGCCCCGTACGGACCGCCCGGACCGCCCGGACCGCCGGGACCGGGCGGCGGTCCGAACGCCCCCTCGGCCCCGGCCGGGTGGTGCGCCGTGTGCCCGCAGCTCTCGGTGCCGAAGGCGCGGTCCACCGACCGGCTCAGCTCGTGTGCGAGCAGCAGGTGCGCGAGCCTGCCGTCGGTGAACTCGACCTCGCGCAGCGCGAGCCGGATGCCGTGCAGCGCGTCGTCGGCGAGCCGGCGGGCCTCGGTGAGCGGGGTGCCGGTCGCGGCCAGCGGGTTCCAGGCGCCTGACGCCGCGTCGGCCTCCCGGTCCTCCACGGCGTCCAGCAGGTGCGCGAGCCGGCCGAAGAGCCGGCCGGCCTCGGCGAGCGGTTCCGCGTTGCCGGGCCGCCCGGCGAGGACGGCGGTGTGCGCGAAGGCCGCGGCGGTCGCGGTCTCGGTCGGCTCGGTGACCGCGAGCAGCGGGGTGCCGGGCCCGGCGAGCGCTTCGAGACCGGCCTGCCGCTCCACGGCGTCGACGAGGACGGCGGTGTCGAAGCCGATCGCCGTACCGGTGCGCGCCCCGGCCCGGTCCCAGCTCGCCGCCACCCGGCGCGCCGCGAGCGCGACCGGTCTGCGGGCCAAGAGGCCGTCACCGTCGGTGACATGGTCGCGGACTTTCGCGGAGGCGAGGACGAGCGAGACGGCCGCCGCGAGCCGGGCGCCCTCGCCCTTGGCGACGGAGGCGGTGCGCATGCCGCGCAGCGGACAGGGACCCGCGGTCCGCCGCCCTCCCGTGGTCCGCTCGGCCTGAGCCTCCGTCAGGACCGAGACCAGAAGGCCGTCATAGTTGGTGACAATCCGGGCGAACTGCCCGTGATCTCCGCGCAGTGCGAGGCACAGCCCGCACAAGTGCGCCATCCACTGCGCCTTCAGACCCTCACTCAGACGGTGACGGCAGGGCCGGACGATTCCGAACACGACACTCCCCCGTGCCTCGTACAACGTGCGATCGCGGCATCGTATCGACCCCTTCGTTCACCCGTACGCACCGCCCGTCACCCGTACGCCGCGATGAATCATATTTCACTCCTAGTCACTAGCCGTTTATCGCACGGCCCTTGGGAAACGCGGGCTCTCGACGGATGCGCTGTGCACCAGTACCGTCACGAAACCCCCGCGCGGCGTCTATCCACTTGGCGCGACATCCGCATCATGGACGACCATGGGGATGCGGAAAGCAAGAAAGACCGCTGTGAGAGGAGGCGTCCATGGGATCGGTGCGCAAGGCGAGTGCCTGGCTTGGCCTCGTCGACGACAACAACGATGACGAGCGTTACTACGACGACGACTACGCCGAGGGACAGGAGTCCGGCGGCGATGCCTGGGTCACCGACCCGCGGGTGAAGGTCGCCTCCGACACCGCGGAGGAGAAGGGCCGCCGGATCGGCACGGTCACCCCGGACAGCTTCCGGGACGCCCGCGGCATCGGCGAGCTCTTCCGGGACGGCATCCCGGTCATCATGAACCTCACGGCCATGGAGCCCGCCGACGCCAAGCGCGTGGTGGACTTCGCGGCCGGCCTGACCTTCGGCCTGCGCGGCACGATCGAGCGGGTCGCCAACCGGGTCTTCCTGCTGACCCCGGCCCACACCGAGATCGTCAGCGGCGAGGCCGGCCGGCGGACCGACGGTTTCTTCAACCAGAGCTGAGGCAGGGCCGCTCACCGGCCCGCCTTCCGGTGCACGGCCGCGGGGACCGTGGTCAGCGGAAGGCGTCAAGTCCGGTGAGCGCCTTGCCCAGCACGAGCTGGTGCATCTCGACGGTGCCCTCGTAGGTGAGCACCGACTCCAGGTTCGTGGCGTGCCGCATCACCGGGTACTCCAGCGAAATGCCGTTGGCGCCGAGGATGGTCCGCGCGGTCCGGCAGATCTCGATCGCCTCCCGTACGTTGTTCAGCTTGCCGAAGCTGACCTGTTCCGGGCGCAGCCGTCCGGCGTCCATGCGCCGCCCCAGATGGTGGGCGAGCAGAATCCCCTTGTGCAGTTCGACCGCCATGTCGGCGAGTTTGGCCTGGGTGAGCTGGAAGCCGCCGATGGGCCGCCCGAACTGCTCGCGCGTCTTCGCGTACGCCACCGCCGCCTCGAAGCTGGCGCGCGCCGCGCCCATCGCGCCCCACACGATGCCGTAGCGGGCGTGCGACAGGCAGCTCAGCGGTCCCTTGAGCCCGGTGACGCCGGGCAGCACCGCGTCGGCGGGCAGCCGTACGTCGTCCAGGACCAGTTCGCTGGTGACGGACGCCCGCAGTGACCACTTGTGCTTGATCTCCGGCGCCGAGAACCCGGGGGCGTCGGTGGGGACGGCGAACCCGCGGATGCCGTCGTCGGTCTGCGCCCAGACGACGGCGACACCGGCCACCGATCCGTTGGTGATCCACATCTTGCGGCCGCTGAGCACCCAGTCGGTGCCGTCGCGCTTGGCGTGGGTGCGCATGGAGGCCGGGTCGGAGCCGTGGTCGGGCTCGGTCAGCCCGAAACAGCCGATGACCTCACCGGCGGCCATCGACGGCAGCCAGCGCTGCTTCTGCTCCTCGGACCCGAAGCGGTGGATCGCGTACATGGCGAGCGAGCCCTGTACGGAGACCAGCGAGCGGATCCCGGAGTCGGCGGCCTCCAGTTCCATACAGGCGAGCCCGTACTGCACGGCGCTGGCGCCCGCGCACCCGTAGCCCTCCAGCGACATGCCGAGTGCGCCGATCCCGCCGAGTTCCCGGGCCAGTTCCCGGATGCCGGGCAGTTCGCCCTTCTCGTACCACTCCGCGACGTGCGGCAGCACCCGGTCGGCCGCCCAGGTCCGCACGGTGTCGCGGATCGCCAGGTCCTCGGCGTCCAGGAGGTCGTCGATGCCCAGCGGGTCGGCGGGGTCGAGGGGCGGCAGCTTCACGGACGGGGACACGGGCAGCCTCCGGGACGGAAGGTGAAAACTAGCAGTGCTAGTCACGATGTCGGGCCGACGTTACGACGCAGTGTCCCGCAAGTCCAGGCAGCGGCCGGGCTCAGCCCACCGACTCCGACTCGCGCACCGGGACGGCCGGCGCCTCGCGCGGCGCGGGCACCTCCGCCCGGGACTCCGCGGCCGCGTCGCACTCCATGGCCCGCGGCAGCCGCAGCGCCAGCACCGCGCCGAGCAGCAGCAGCCCCGCGCTGACCAGCAGCGTCACATGCAGTCCGTGCACGAAGGAGTCCCGCGCGGCGTGCCGCAGCGCCACCCCGGCGTCGCCGCCGAGCTGCGCGGCGACCTCGTACGCCTCGCCCAGGGAGTGCCCCGCGGCGGCGGAGTCGGCGCCCGGGACGCCCGGCACCGAGGACAGTCCGGGCGCGTACGCCGCGTTCATCACGCTGCCGAGCAGGGCGATGCCGATCCCGGCGCCGAGCTGGTAGGAAGTCTCGCCGATCGCGGCGGCGCCGCCGGCCTGCGCGGGCGGCGCCTCGCTGAGCATGGACTCGTAGGCGCCGAAGAGGGTGGTCTCCAGGCCGAAGCCGAGCAGGACGAAGCCGAGGAGCAGCAGAGAGGTGTTGTCCGCCGCGCCCATCGCGGTGAGCATGACCACCGCGGCGGCGGTGAGGCAGAAGCCGAAGCAGACCATGGTGCGCGGGCCGAAGCGGCGCAGCATCCGCGCCCCGGCGAGCCCCGCCGCCATCGCGGCGACGGTCAGCGGCAGCAGGCGCAGCCCGGTCTGCAACGGCGAGAGCTCGAGGACGAGCTGGAGGTACTGGGCGGCGATCAGTTCCAGGCCGACCAGCGCGAGCATGGCGAGGACGATGCAGCCCACCGAGGTGCTGAACGCCGGTCTGGCGAACATCCCGAGGTCGACGAGCGGGTGCGCCCGGCGCCGCTGCCGCCGCACGAAGCCGGCCAGCAGTCCGGCGCCCGCCAGCAGCGGCAGCAGGGTGACCGGGCCGAGCGGTGTCTCGCCGCCGCCGAGCCGCTTCACCGCGAAAACCAGCGCGAAGAGCCCGGCGGCCGCCATGAGGGCGCCGACGACGTCCCAGGGACCGTCGCGGTCACCGGTCGACTCCGGCAGCAGCCAGCGCCCGACGGGCAGGCTGACCAGCATCAGCGGGATGTTGACCAGGAAGACCGAGCCCCACCAGAAGTGTTCGAGCAGGAACCCGCCGAGCAGTGGTCCGACGGCGGCCCCGACGGCGGCGACGGCGCTCCAGATGCCGATCGCGAGGGCCCGCTCGCGCCGGTCGGGGAAGACCTGGCGCAGGATCGACAGCGTCGCGGGCATGATCATCGCGCCGCCGACGCCCAGCAGGGCGCGCGCCCCGATGAGGGTCTGCGCGTTGCCGGCGAAGGCCGCGATCGCGGAGGCGACGCCGAAGAGGGCGTAGCCGAGCAGCAGGATCCGTCTGCGGCCGACCCGGTCGCCGAGGGTGCCGAAGAGGATGAGCAGCGCGGCGCAGACCAGCGGGTAGATGTCGACGATCCAGAGCAGTTCTATGCCGCCGGGCCGCAAGTCCTCGGTGACGGCGGGCACCGCGACGTGGAGCACGGTGGCGTCGAGGGCGACGAGGAGCAGGCTGACGCACAGCACCACGAGGACGACCCAGCGGTTGGCACCGGCCCCGGCCTCCCGACGGCGACGTGCGGCGGCCGTGGTCGTCCCGGACATGTACGTACCTCCCAGATGTTCCCTCGCGTTCGGCGGATCCGCGGGTGGGGACTCCCTGCGGCACGGCCCGGGGAGGAGCGGTGTCCCGGGCCCACGCATCGAAAGGCGAGTGAGCCGACAGAGTACGCGAGTCCTTGCGGCCGACGAGTGGCGGACCTCTCACGTTCTCCCCGCCGGCGGTGTGGTCTACGCCACTCGTCGGCCGCGCACGGCCTCGGCGGGGGCGCACGTGACCGGTCCCGCGACCGGCTTTTCAAGATCGTTGGCGGCCGCCCCGGTGAGCACCCGGGAAATGGGGAGGCACGGTTCGGTGAACGAATTTATAATGGCCACGAAACACCGGCGGAGAATGATCAATGGAATTGAAGGCGCGACCCGGCGGCGAATATGCAATCCAAAGAAATAAAGCGTCGCCTGAGAGCAATCCCACATCACATCGTCATCACAAAGCCGGTGATTGGGGCGGGAACAGAGCTCACTCGCTGTAACGTCGATTGGGTGCGTACCGAACGAGATCTCACCCGTCTGGACCGGGTCTTCGCCCGGCTGGACCGTGAGCCGGAACGACCGGCCAACATCCATGTGCCGCATATGAGCAGGCACCGGATCGTGCTGCTCGCCGCCACCCTGGCCTTCTACCTGGCCATCGTGTGGGCCGTGGCGATCACGTCGTGGCTGGTCCGGCTCGACTGGCAGGTCATGTTCTTCCGGCCTTATCAGCAATGGCCGGAGATTCACGCGTTCCTCGACTACTTCGTGGTCCTCGGCCAGCGCGGCCCCACCGCGGTCATGGTCTGCGCCTGGCTGGGCTGGCGTTCCTGGCGGCAGCACACCCTGCGTCCGCTGCTCACGCTGGGCACCTCGCTGCTGCTGCTGAACCTCACGGTCGGTGCCGCCAAGATCGGCATGGGGCGCCTCGGACCGCACTACGCGATCACCATCGGCTCGAACGAGATGGGCCTGGGCGGCGACATATTTCCTTCGGGGCACACCGCGAACGCCGTGGTGACCTGGGGCATCCTGGCCTATCTGGCCTCGACCCCGCGGGCCAGGCGCTGGCTGTCGGCGCTGTCCGCGGTGATCGCGCTCGGCGTCGGCCTGACCACCGTCTATCTCGGTACGCACTGGCTGAGCGACGTCCTGCTCGGCTGGGCCGCGGGGCTGCTGATCCTGCTGGCGCTGCCGTGGTTCGAGCCGCTGATCGCCCGCGCCGAGGTCTGGATCCTCGCCGCGCGCGAGTCCTGGCGCGGCCGCCGCGGCGCGCTCGCCCCCGCCCCGGCCGCCGGATCCGCCGGTTCGCCGGTCGGCACGCCGGTCATGGTCGCGCAGCCGCCGGCCGCGGACGGCGAGGTCACGGCACGCGAGACGGTCGCGCCGGCGCGTCCGCCCCGGTCCGCCGCGCACCGCTCACCGGGAGCGCACCCGGGACGTTCCGAGCGCACCCCGAGCACGCCGGCCGGCAGCCGCAGGCCGCCGCACTCGGACCGGGTGGCCCGCACCACCAGCACCTCGGCCCGCCCGGTGACGGGCGGCTGAACGTTACGGCGGGGGCCGGTACGCACCACCCACCCCCGCGACGGCGAAGGCCCCGGCACCGGCAAGACGGCGGTGGCGCTGCAC
>NZ_JBHWHV010000099.1:0-22162 GCF_042732375.1 Streptomyces sp. NPDC059785 | reverse complement strand
CCACCGCGCGGTCGCCACCCGCTACGACAAACTCGCCGTCCGCTACGAGGCAACCGTGCTGGTCGCGGCCATCAACGAGTGGCTATGAGCGGCACGTTGAAAACACTCCCTAAAGGCGAAGCAACGAAAGCCGAGCGTCCCGGACAGTCGCCGACTGTCCGGGCTGGTCCGGGCCTTGTCCGGATTACTTGCCGGACAGGTCGGGGCGGTTCCTGGGCAGGCCGAAGCCTGCCATCCCCTTCTCTTCGTACGACAGGAAGCCCAGGCTCCTGTAGAACGCATGGTTGCGCTTGCCTTCTGGTGACGACTCATGGTCCGTGGACAGGAGGAAGAATCGGCAGTGGGAGTAGCGCCGCATCAGGTGCTCGACCAGCGTCCGGCCGACGCCCTGCCTTTGGTACGCCGGATTCACCACGACGTCCTGGACGTAACAGATGTGCTCGTCATCGGAGATGGTCCGGGCCAGTCCGAGGAGCGCCCCTCTTCCATCCCGTGCCGTGAGGACAAGGTGAGAATTCATGAGCCCCCGACAGAGCTTGTCGACGTCGCTGGTGTAGCCCTCCCAGCCGACCGAGTCGTAGAGGTTCAGCACCTCCGCAGGATCGAAGACGCCCTCCTCTGCTATGAACATGTCGATCCCCTATGCGGCGGCGCCATTTCTCGTCGTCAACTCGACACCACAGGCGTGAGACACGTCAAGATCGACCACTGCCGGGCTGATCGTCGCCGCGTCCCTCGCCCAGGCCGCCGCGTTCGGCTATCTGCCCTTCTGCACCGTCCGGCTGCAGCAGGTCCTCCGCAACGGCCCGGTCGACGCCGGTCTGTACGGCGCCCTGCCGATGGCCGCTGCCTCCCTGGTCGTCGGCGCGGCAGCCGGCCGGTTCCTGCAGAGGATCGCCCCGCGCTGGACCGTCGGCCTCGGCCTGCTCCTGATCGCCGCTGGTGACCTGCTGCAGGCCCGGATCTGTGCGGACAGCACCGGCGCGATCCTGATCCCCGGACTGATCGTGGCCGGTATCGGCGTCGGCTGCGTGCTGCCCTCGAATGCCTCGGCGGTGCTGGCCGAGGTGGAACGCGAGCGCAGCGGGATGGCCGACAGTGCGCTCAACACGTTCCGCCAACTCGGGCTCGCGCTCGGCGTCGCCGTCTTCGGGACCGTCTTCACCGACCGGATCGCCGACGGGCACGGCTCACCGGCGGGGTTCGCCGACGGGCTGAACGCGACCGTGCTGGCCGCCTCCGGAACCGCCCTGGCCGCCGGAATCCTGGTACTGGTCCTTCTCCGCAAGCACGCCGCCGCGCCGACTCGCGGCACATGTCCCGGAAGGGGCACAGGTCCCGGAAGGGGCACAACCTTCGGTCCGTCGATAGAGAGGGCTCCTCCCCGGGTGCGGTCCGGCGAAACAAGGCGACAGGCCGTGCTGGTGCGTCACCGGGGAGCCGCCCGCCTCAGCCGGGACACCGACCCGCAGCGCGCCCAGCCGGACCGCAGGGTGCAGGAAGGTCAGCGCGTGGTGTCGAGTCCGGCCGGGATGTCGCCCTCGATGACGTGGCGGGCCAGGTCGGTGAGTTTGTGCTGCCGGGAGCGGGCGTGCGCGCGCAGCCGGTGGAAGGCGTCCTCCATGTCGGTGCCGAGCCGGCAGGCCAGCACGCCCTTGGCCTGCTCGATGACGATGCGCGAGTGCAGGGCGCTCTCCAGCTGACAGATGGTCTCGTCCCGGGCTCTGAGGCTGTGGTGGTAGTGCAGGCCGATTGCGGCGGCATCGGCCAGCATCTGGGCCCGTTGCAGGCCAGCGGGCTGAAGAGCGCCGGGCCCGGCGTGCAGCAGGTTCAGGGCGCCCCGGATGCGCTTGCCGGTGCGCAGCGGCACGGCAGCCGCGCTGGTGTAGCCGGCGGCTGCCGCCCGGGGGGCGAAGCGGGGCCAGCGCTCGGGCGCGGGGCCGTGCGGGAGCAGTGCGCGCGGGTGCAGCGTGCCGGCGGTGCGGGTGCTGTCCACACCGGGGCCCTCGCCGAGATGGTGTTGGTCCTGCTCCAGGCGGGCGCATACGTCGTCGGAGGCGGTCAGGTGGTCGAGGCGGCCGGCTGCGTCGAGGACGGTGACGCCGGCCGAGCGGACGCCCAGGAGCCGCACCGCGTATGTCGTCAGGTCGTGCAGCATGTCCCGGGGATCGCTTTCGGCCGGACGGGAGCTGAGGTCGAGCACGGCCTGGGCGAGCGAAACATCGTGCGGCACGGCGACCTTCCTTTCAGTTGTGTCGCGTCGCCCCTCCGGAAGCGCGGCGAGCGGAGATCGGGCGCACCGGCGCACCGGGTCCCGGCTGGAGCTCGCACTGCGGACGCGTCTTCGGGGCGACGGGATGCACGGCCCACAGCGGCCGCCGTCGACCGGCGCGGCCGGTGCCAGCCGCCTCGTGACCGCCGACGGCAAGGCCCGGGCCCGGGCAAGCCCGTCTCTTCACCCGGGAGCAGGCGAGCCCGGCAGGGGGCGTACGACAGGCCGGTGGCCGGTCCGGCCCTCCGTCATGCCGTCGGCGCGACCATCCGTGCGGGCGCGCAGTCCTCGCTCAGGTGCAGGCCCGGTATCTCGTGCCAGCCGCGGGCCGCGAAGCGTGCTGCGAGGCGGAGCTCCGGGCGGGCACGCAGGGTCAGGTGCAGGGAGGACGGCAGGTCACGGGCGGCGTCGACGAGGGTCTCCAGTGCGCTGTGGGAGAGGTAGTCGATGCCGGTGAGGTCGACGGTCACATCCTTGTGCTGTCCGCGGCAGCGGATCAGGGCCCGGGTCAGAGGGACGGCGTGGGCACCGGTGACCTGGCCGAAGAGCCGGATGCCCGGGGCGTGCCCCAGGGGCGTGATGATCATCAGGTCGTCGATGAAGTAGTCGGACACGGCCCAACTCCTGGGGTGCACTCAGCGGGGTCTGGGGAGAGCGTGCCCTCGCAAGTACCCCGGTATCGCGTCTCCATGCCGTTCTCTGGGCAGGTCCTGCGACAGGGAGTCGACCGTCCGGGGGCTGGAATCCGTTCGACCACCGATGAGTGCCCGATCCGCACCGGCAGCAACACGATGCGGACGGCCTCACCGCGAACAGGCGACCAAGGCCGCCCGCGTACACAACCGTCCCGGACGACGGCGCCGCCGGGCTCCACCGGTTTACGAGCACCGGCAACCGGCACAACCCCCGCGTCTGGGAGCCGGCGCGCGGCCACGACCAGCTCGCAGGCGTGACGGCTCACATGCGAAACCCTCGCGGACGGCGGGTCGTGCCGGAGAACGGTGCGGCGTCCGCCTGTCGTGGTGCCGCAGTTCTGCCAATCGGCGGGGCCGCGTCTGTCAGGCGGAGCGGACGCGATCGAGTAGCTCGGTCAAGCAGGTGCCCTCTTTCTCGGCCAGGTCGGCCGGGCGCCAGGTGCGGCCGTCCCGGGCCAGGTAGCGCACTGCGGCAGCCCGGCCGGGCAGGGTGCGCAGCACACATCCGCTTCCGGTGCGTTCGATGAGCCGGCGCACGGCCGCAGTGGGGGCGACCAGGAGCAGTTCCCCGCCGGCCGAGCGCAGGCGCACGGCCTTGCGGACGAGGATGGCCAGGGTGTCGATGTTCAGCCGTTCCGCCGACGACATGTCGATGATCACGGTGGGGACGGTGGCGTGGCGGCGGATCATGGCGGCCAGGCATTCGACGGTGTCCCATGCCCCGTCGGGCAGCAGGAGCAGGTGGTACTTCGCAGGTCGGGGCACAGCGATAGGGCTCTTCCGTGAACGGGTCCGGGCGACCCGGAGCTGGCGGCCCCGGTGGTTCAACGCGCTGACCGTGCCAGGCAGATACCCACCTGGCAGTGGCCGCACCCTGCCATCCGTACGGGATTCGCCGGCACCGTCCACTCGAACGCGATTCCTGCCACACGCGGCCGCTTCGGACGATGCTGATGCCACGTGGCGATCACTGTGGGCGCGAAGCGTCCGGTCGGCGTCTGGGCAGGGGACCCGGCCTTCTTGGGGGGCGGAAGCACGACCGGGGCACACGAGAGGCCACCGCGCGCCGCGGCCGAGTGGCTCCGAGGGTACGGCTTCGGCGGTGCGTCAACCGGACCCGGTCGGCCGGCGAGGCTTCGGCGCAGCGCCCGGGCTCGAGGCGCACGGCCGGCGCATCCGGATGCGTACGGGCTTTGGTGCCCTGCTCACCGCCTTGGGTTCGACAGGGCGGAAGTCGGTGGCTACCGCTTGGTGGAGATGGTGCCGCTCAGCCGGAGACCGGGCGGCCGGGCCGTCCACTGGGCGTGCAGCACCGTGGCTGACGGGACAGGTGTGCGCATGGGGTACTGCTCCCAAGTCTGGGGAGCCAGTGGCGCGGGACAGGCTGTCAGCCCTGTACGGGCTCGTCCGGCGGGGGTGCCGGCTCGGCGTTCGCCTTGACGACTGCGGTGGCCAGTTGTTCGCGGACGGCCGGGGGAAGTGCGACTCCCTGCGCGGCGTTCACGACTTCTCCGGCCAGGCGGTGCAGCTTGGTGTTGGCGTTCTGCGAGGCGGTGACAAGGACGTCCCAGGCCCGGTCGGGGCTCAGGCCGAAGGAGGCCATCAGAATGCCGCGGGCCAAATCGATGGTCGGCCGGGTGCGGATGGCCCGCTGGAGCTGGGCGATGACCGCGTGCGGGTCCTGGTCGGTGCTGTACGCGAGGCCTGGCCCCTGACCGGCCGACTGGGGTTTGCCCCTGCCGTTGGAGGGCGTGAACAGGCTCCGGGTGCCGGTCAGTTCAAGATGCCGGTCGACGGCGGGACTGCCGGCGCAGATGGTGACGGTCTTGCCCTCATCCAGCGCGCGCCGCCGCAGATCCAGCAGGAGACACAGACCGGCGGTATCGCACGACGTCACCGCGCTCAGGTCCAGATCGACGCCCCCGGCCGCGGCCTCCAAGGCCCGGCGGACGATTGCGGGAAGCTGACGGCCGTCGCCGCTGAGGCCGGTGAACACCCTGACCCTGACCCGCTCGCCGCCTGCATCGACGTCGAGAACGGCGGCTGACGGCGGGGCCGATGATGCGCCGCGCTCCCGTGACGGGGGCTGCTCAGAGTACGCACGCTCCGGCATGACCCCACTCCCCTTTGCTCCCTGATGTGCCCGGGCTTGTGTCCTCAGGCTGCCCGCCCGAGGACACACCGGTCAAGTTATACAGGAAATCGATTGCAGTCTTTTGGACGCATGCAACCGTCTGCATCTATGGTGGGGAGCTATGGACGGAGCACCTGCGCCACACGTCGGATGGACGTTCCTCACCAATCACGCACGCGTGCTGGCTGCCATCGCCGACGATCCACACGTGCGTATCCGCGACCTCGCCGCGCACTGCCGGCTCACCGAACGCGCCGTCCACAACATCATCAGCGACCTCGAACAAGAGGGCTACCTCTCCCACACCCGCGAAGGACGCAGCAACACCTACCGGATCGCCCCCAGCAAGGTGCTGCGTCACCCGGCCGAGTCCAACTTGCCCGTGGCCCGTCTGCTCTTCCTGCTCGCCGAGAACGAAGCCGCACACACCAGCCGCCCCGACACCAGCCGAACCCGCAGCGACCCCTGAACGACCAGGCGCACACCGCGAAACGAGCGCCCCATACCGTCGCAGACCACCTCGACCACCGTCTCTCGGGGCTTCGCCACCGTCCACGGCGCATACGTGGGCCGCGCGTACTACAAGGCGCGCCAGCGCATCAGCGACTGCGCGGGACCAATCCCTCAATGTCGGCGTGCTCCGGTCCGAGAGGACTCCCAAGCAATCCCGGCTGTCCCGCCCGTCAAGCGGCCACGACCGGCGGGCCCGACGGCCCCTCCACGGCACGAGAGCACGTCCGCCCGTGAGATGGTCGCTGTCATGACAGTTGACGCACCGGACAGCGAGGTCATACTCGAGACCAGTCGCCTGCTGCTCAGGCCCTGGCGGGTGGCCGAGGCCGTCGTCCAGCGCGAGCTGTGGACCGAACGCGACCCACGCGTGCCGCCGCACCGCCGACTCGACGAGGCCGGTCACCCCACGCTCGCGGAGCTCGAGGACTCCATCCGCACCGACCGGCTGTGGTCGACCGGACTGCTGGCGGTCGAACGCAAAGCCTCGCATGACGTCATCGGCTACTGCGGGCTCGTCGACAACGGGCGAGGACCGGCAGGAGAACCGGAACTGGCCTTCGAGCTGCTACGCCGGGTTCAGCGTCAGGGGTACGCGACCGAGGCCTCGCTGGCGGTCCTGGACTGGGCGAAATCGTCCGGCCACCAACGTCTGTGGGCCACGGTCTGGGACTGGAACACCGCTTCCCGCCGCGTGCTGGCCAAGATCGGGTTCACCGAGACCGACCGGAGAATAGTGGACGCGGCCTACGGAACCACCCTGTTCACCACCAGACGCCTCTGACACACCGGCATCCGGCCCAGCGGATGGCTTCCAGCCCTCGCGAGGGGGCCGGCTCCGGCCCGGAACGTCACCACGGTCGCCCGTGGGCTGCACGACCGCGCCGGCCGTCCCCCACCACCCCCGCGCGAACCGACCCGCCAACTCCTCGACTCGGCCGCACACTTCGTCCGCCCGCCGGAACAGGGGCCACGGCCTCCGGCTTCTGCACTTCCCCGACCAGCGAGCTCGTCACCCCCGGAACCGACCCGCAGACACAGGCAGCAAGGGGACGGCACGCGGCGACCACGGACGGGCCGGGGGTCCTCCCCGCTCACCGGATGCTGGAGCCCGCGGCACACAGCGCGTGGTCGATCAGGGTACTGGCCGCACTCTCCTGCTCCAGGACGTGCTCCATGGTGTCGCCGCGGGCCTCGGACATGGAGACCACGGCGCTGCGTCTGCCGTCGCCGGTGACGCCGTTGAGGGTGATGTAGCCGCCGTCTCCGCCCTCATGGCCCCAGTAGACTCCCCCGCAGCTCAAAGGGCGCTGGACCAGGCCGAGTCCGTAGCGCCCGCCGGGCCACAGCAGCTGGACGTCCGCGCTCACCGCAACTGTCTGCTTCATCTTCGCCAGCTGCCGCGCCGGCAGCAGACGGCCCTGAAGCAGCGCACGGAACAAGCGGTTCTCGTCCCGCGTGGTCGTCACCCAGGAAAGGTTGTCGTGGTCCACCGGGATCCGGTCGGTGACATCCACCCGCAAGCCGGGGCCGAAGAACTCGTAGGCCCGGGCGTGGGGCCGGGGAAGGGTCGGCGAGGCGCCCATCCACCGGGTTTCGTCGAGGCCGAGCGGGCCCAGGATGCGGTTTTCGATCTCCCGGTGCGCGGGATGACCGGTGACCTGCTGGATGATCATGGCGAGCAGGACGTAACCGGTGTTGGAGTACGACCAGTCGCTGCCGGGCGGGAAGTCCGGCGGGTGGGCCAGGGCGAGGTCGACCAGCTGCCCGGCATCCCAGACACGAAAGCGCTGCTCGTAGTACTCCTGCGGGGAGGTGTATCCGGGCAGAGCGTCATAGAGGCCACTGGTGTGCCGCAGCAATTGGCGCAGCGTGATCCGGCGGCCGTCATTGCCGTTGCCCCGCACCACCCCCGGCAGCCAGTCCTCGACCGTGTCGCCCAACGACAGCCGCCCCTCGGCCTCCAACTGCAGAACCACGGTGGCGATCAGCGTCTTCGACGTACTGGCCATCCGGAAGTAGCCGAGGGAAGAAACCGGACGGCCGGTGTCCAGGTCGGCACTGCCGCTGGTGGCGATCCACTGCCGGCCGTCCGGCCCGACCACCCGGGCCTGCACGCCGCTGATGCCCAGAGCGTGCAGCGCGGCAGCGTCCCGGCGCAACCGCTCCGCCGCAGAGGGACCGGCGGGCCCGGCAACGGCGGGAGCCACCTCGGCAGTCAGCAGCGCAGCGACAGCCAGCGCCAGGGCCAGGCGCCTACGCAGAGTTGAGATCATGGCCCGACGCTAGTTTCCGCCCCCGACCCGGCGCGCTCCGGCACACCCCCCAACCGGACCACGGGAAAACCCCCGCCTCGTGCACGCACCCCCTACGACGAAACCCGTTCACAGGCCGCGCTGCGCGCTGAACACACCGGCACCGTCGGCAAGTCGGCGCGGGCCGACGGCATCGCACTGGCGTGTGTGGACCCTGGACTACCTGGGTGCTTTCCTGTCGGCCATAGGGCCACCGGGAGACGGTCCAGCCACGTGCGCAGGCCTGCGGGAGCCGGGCACGGTGAAGTGGCGGGAGCGCACGGGCATACACCATGAACAGGCACTTCTCGGGTTGCTGTCGTCACCAGCGTCATGACCACCAGGATGACGAAGAGCCCGGGGGTGAGGATTCCGACCGGCATTCCCGCTTGGAGCACGGCGATTTCCGTCAGGCCCCGGGTGTTCATCAGAGCCGCGAAGCGCAGCGCCGTTCCGGTCGGCAGATGTGCGGCGCGCGCCCCGGCGCCCGGATGCCGTTGACAGGACGGGCACGAGTATCAGGCCGATAGCCATTTCGCCGATCACTGGCGGCTGGCCAACCAGTGCTGCCGCCTGCCGGGCCAGGTGGGCGGCGACCGGTACGGCGGCCGGCGCCATCGCGGTCTGCAACACATTCGCCATGTCAGCGCATCCTTGACAGGTACTTCATCCTGCGTGATGCCACAGCGGTGTCGAAGAGCGATGCCGCCGTGCGTAGATCGGTCACAACTTCCGGTCACACGTGGGCCGACCGTGCTCGCGCCGACAGTCCTCGGGACGGAGAGGGCGCTGAGGTACGGGGTGTGTCATCGGGACTTCGGCGAGTGGGGTGGGTCCGGTGCCGGGTCGGACACGCGTCGTAGCCGAGGGTGCGGGTCGAGGTTCAGGTAGTAGCCCGCCGTTGCCTGATCCGGATGTGTGGGCAAGGGCATCATGTGGCTGGTCCCGTGCCCGCCCAGACCGCGGTCGGGATGACCGGGGAGCGGCTGTGCGAGTCTTTGGTGGAGCCGGCCGACCGCGTCGTGCTGAAGGTCGTGGAGGTCGTCGACGCCGGTGATGATGTTGAGGAAGGATTCATGGAGGCGCAGGTCTTCCTGGTCCCGGTGGCTGAGGGACTGAGCTTTACGGAAGTAGGAGTCGCGGCCGTCGTGGATCCGGTAGAAGGCGCTGACCAGGATCAGTAGCCGCTCATAGGCGCGGCGGTAGGCGGTTTGGTAGAAGCGGTGGGCGTCGCCTTCCTGGACTTCGCCGTCCAACAGGCCGGCGATCGCCGCGGCGCTGAGGGTGGCGCTGTACATGGCCAGGTGCACCCCGGTGGACAGCAGAGGGTCGAGGAAGCAGGCGGCGTCTCCGGCGAGGAAGTAACCGGGGCCACTGAAGCCTTCACAGACGTAGGAATAGTCGCTTTCGACCTTCAGGTCCGAGGCGAGATGGGCTACTTGCAGTGTCCGGGCGAGCAGGGGGCACTGGGCGAGGGCCCGGCGGTAGAGGGCTTCGACGGAACCCGTACGCCGACGTGCCTCATTGAAGGAGTGTTTGTCGGTGACCAGGCCCACGCTGAGGGTGCCGTCATGCAAAGGGATGGCCCAGAACCAGCCGTGTTCCGGCAGGGAGAAGACACCGATCGCGCCTTGGGGAGCTTGCGGCAGGGGTGGAGCTCCTCGCCAGTAGCCCCACGCCGCCACGTTGCGGAACACATCGTGGAAGCGGCGACTGCGGAACTGGCGGGCGCCCAGCACACCAGCTCGTCCAGAGGCATCGATGACGTGTTGAAATGCTGTTTCTCCGTGGTGTCCGTCATCGGTGGACCAGGTGGCCGTGGCGGCCCGGCCGTCCTTCAGGGCGATGCGCCGCACGCTGACCCCCTCGCGCACGTCGGCACCCTGTCGTCGCGCGTGCTGGAGGAGGAGGTGGTCGAACTGGGAACGGACGACCTGGAAGCTGTAGGTGGCCGGTCTGCCGGGTTCATCGAAGCCCAGCGACCATTCCTGCCCTCCCCACCCGTAGAAGGCGCCGGTCTTGCGGACGAAGCCGTGCTGTTCCACGACATCCCTGGCGCCCATCGCGTCCAGCAGCGGCAGCAGGGAAGGCAGAAGGGATTCACCCACGTGGTAGCGCGGGAAGCGATCTTTCTCCAGGAGGGTCACCTGGAATCCCTGGCGGGCCAGCATCGCGGCACTCGTCGAGCCCGCTGGGCCGCCGCCGACGACAAGGACCTGGGTTTTCTCCGGCACTGAGCCCCCTGACAGGTTGAGAGGCGATCGGCTTGAGACTCCGACCCATCACCTTAAGTGACACACTTGACACCATGGGTAGTCAAGAGGGGGCGCGCAGTTCCGCCCGGCCCGCGGCGGTCACCGGTGGCAATCGACAGCGGGCCGCGGTCACCGTGGGGGTGGAAGAAGAATTCCTGCTGGTGGACCCAGTCTCCCGACAACTGAGCACACGAGCCGACAAGGTCGTGGCGCAGGCCGCCCGGGAACTCGGCGACCGGGTCACCACCGAGCTCACCCGGTATCAGATCGAGGTCCGCACCGACCCGCACACCAGTCTCGCCGATCTCGGTGACCAGCTCCGCGCAACACGCGACACCGTCACACGCGCCGCAGCCCGGTTCAACCTGCGCATCATTTCCAGCGGCACCCCCATTCTGGGCCAGCACACCTTCCTGCCGCTGAGTCCCGGACCCCGCTACGCCCTCAGCGCCGCCACGTTCCGCGCCCTGGATCACGAGCAGAGCGCCTGCGCCTGCCACGTTCACGTCGGCGTATCCGACCTGCCCACAGCATTGCAGGTGAGCAACCACCTGCGTCCCTGGCTGCCCGCGCTCATCGCCCTGACCGCCAACTCGCCCTACTGGGCGGCCCAGGACACCGGCTACGCCAGTTGGCGCACCATGACCTGGTGCCGCTGGCCGGTAGCAGGCCCACCCCCTTACTTCGAGTCCCCCACCCACTTCGAGGACCTGCTCGACAGCCTGACCACCAGCGAAACCCTTCTGGACCGCGGCGGCCTCTACTGGGACATCCGCCCCTCCCACCACGTTCCAACCCTCGAGATCCGTATCGCTGATGCCACCCCCACCGTGCACGACACCCTGCTGCTCGCCGGCACCGTCCAAGGTATGGCTACTCGGGCCCTGGAAGCCGTGCGTGCCTCCCAGCCCGCCCTGCGCCCGCAGCCTGAATTGCTGCGAGCCGCATACTGGCGCGCCGCCCGCGACGGCCTGACCGGCAAGAGCCTCAACCTCCGCACCAACCGCCTCGAACCGGCCGCAGCACAACTCGACCGCCTCTGGGTCACCGCACTGCCCGCCCTCGACACCTCGGACGAACCCGGCCTCGCACTCCTTCGCACCGCGCGAGCCCGCCTGCGAACCGACGGAAACGGCGCCGACCGCCAGCGAACGGCCTACCGCCGACGGCACAGACTCACCGACGTCGTCGACCATCTGATCGAGAGCGTCACCGCGACCGACGCCCCACACCACACGTCAGGACTCTCAAGATCAGCGGCTCGTCCAAGAAGGCCGTAGGCGTTGATCGTCCAGTTCGGGTTCCAGTTGAGCAGGACGATCTGACGCGGGAGGCGGTGGCCGGCGCGGCCGTACATCTGATGCCTGAGGGATTCGGTCTTCGTGTCGGCGCCTCCGGTGCGGCCGTGGCTTCAGCGGCTGTGCCGCGGACATCCCGACTATGACGGACGCCCTCCGAACTGCCAGTTGTGCACCTCGATGTCGGCGTACCGGCCCGGGGTCAGGATGGCGCGTGCCGTGTCCGGGTCCGGCGCCCGGAGCAACGCTGCTGTGCCCAGCCAGGCGGCGCCGTCGTCGGACAGCAGCGGCCCATAGGCCATCAGCTCGTTTCGGTCCGGCGGCACCGCGAGGTCTGCGGCTCGTCCTGTGCCCAGGCCGAGAACCAGGTACCGATTGCCGCCAGTACGGCCGCCGGGGAAGTCCCACATGGTGCGTCCCAGCGTGTTCCGCCACCGTCGCAGCAGCACGTCCCGGTAGACGCCGGCCTGGTAGTTCGGCTCGTCGAAGGCGAACACGCGGGCGGCGGCAGGATCGGGCAGGTCGACGATGTGCACGCTGCCGGTGGGCGTATCGCCGTCCTCGGCCAAGGTCGGCCCCCGGGCGATCAACTCCTTCGCGTAACGGTCCATATAGGACCAGTGCTCTTCCGACAGTTCGTAGCGCAGCGGCAGGGAGCCGGGCCGATCGCGGTGGAAACACAGAAACTCCATGCCCGAAGGATGTCTTCAAGGAGGTGAGCGAGTCGAGCGGGTTTCAGCCGGGGCTCCTCCCCCGCGCGGGCTGCCGACCCGAGCACCGCAGGCCCGTCGCATGAGCGTGAAGGGCAGTCAGAAGATGGCCCCGAGCAGTCTCAACGACAGTGCCCGCCACATCTCGTAACGAAGGCAGACATGACCGCGTCCCCCGCATCCCCCGCCCAGCGCACGACGTTCAGCTTCGCACCGCCGGTGGACGACGCCGCCGCCTGGGCTCTGGAACCGGACGACTTCGCCAACCGGCTGCTGCAGGCGTTCCCGGACGCCGAAACCTGGAGCGAGGGCGCCGCCGGACCGCTGTCGCGAGGCGGGCTCGGGCTCGGGCTCGGATTCGAGCTGCCGCTGGACGGCGGAGACCGGTTGGAGGGACTGGTGTCCAATCCCTTCCCAGAGGTCGGCGTTGTCATGGCGGTCCACGCCACTGCCCGCGAGGCAGCCGTCCTCGCCCGGTGGCTCAGGGATCACTACGCTCCCTCGCCGGATCTCGTGCATTTCACCAGCGAATGGGCATTGGAGAGGGACTTCACTCAGTACGGTTGCGTTCCGGCAACCGGCGGTCTGTCCGACATCGCCCGTGTCTTGCAGGCACATCTCGACGAAGTAGCCGACTGCGCCTGATCGGCCTGCACGGCCACCCGGGCTCCCACGTCTTTTTCGAAGGGCACCACCGCGTTGCAGCGGCACCCGACCGGCCGGCTCCCCCTTCCGAGACCGCGACAACCACGTTCACGGCCGCTTTCGGCACCGTCTTCGCCCCGGTTCGGAGAAGCGTTGGCGGGACGGGCTATGTTCTCGGCATGAATGACGCCGAAGTCGCCTCGCTCCTGGCCGGATGCGCTCACTGCCCGTACCCCGGGGCGTGGCAGGACTCCCCCTTCGCGATACGCACGGTCGGCGGTTCGCGGTATGCCCTGGTCGCGATCGACCCAGGACTGAGCTCGCTCGCTCTACGGCGCGACGACGGCTCACTGTGGTGTCTTCCGGAAGACGGTGCTCCCCGGCTGTTGAACTCCAGCGTTGAGGCGTTCGTCGCCTTCGATCGCGCTTACGAACAAGCCGCCGCCGAGGCTGCCGCGTACGAGGGGCCCGGCGACGATCTGGACGAGGACGAGGCTGTGGACCTGGCCGAGCAAGCCGCCGACGCGCTCACTGACACGTTGCTGGAACGATTCCGGTTGCTCGACGCCGCGGCCGTCACGGACGAGAACTCCTTCTGGCACATCGCTGCTGAGGAGCTGGGTTACGGCATGAGTGTGTGACCACGCACGATATCGAGACAGGCTGCTTGGTACTCCGGCTTCAGGTCGTGATCTTCATGTCTCGGTGCGGCTTGCCGGCGGTGGTGACTGGTGTGTGATCGCGCCTGGCGGCAGCGACGCTTGGTCGCGAAGACGGCCTGCCCGCCGAGTCCGGCCGCCCGGCAGCGGTCCGGCACGCGCGTCCGGGAGCGTGAGAGGACCAGCTCTTGGCCCACTGCCGCGTGCGCTGCGTACCCCAGCGCAGACGAGTTGGACCGCAACCTGGACACTCCCGATCCGCCCAGCCGTTCGGTGTACCCACTGGCCCTGACCGTATGAGCGCCGGCCCTTCTTCACATCGCCGGTTTCGTCGACAACCAAGACCGTTGCAGTCCGCCCGCGGAGGCCCGGGACACCGGCGGACCGGCCATCACGTACGGTCTGCGGCATGACAGCAGAAGAGGTGAGGGCCCCGAAACCCCGGGTGCAGCTGGTCATCGGCATCGTCCGCCGAGACGACGAGATCCTGCTCGTGCGGGAGAGTCTCGGCACCGACGGCGAGATGCTCTGGTCGCTGCCCGGCGGCGGGGTCGAGGACGGCGAGCTCCTGCACGAAGCTCTCCGGCGCGAACTGCGGGAGGAGACCGGACTGCTGGTCGGCGACCCGGTGCGCACGGCGTTCCTCATGCACATCGACTCCGAGACCCACCCCTCGGCATTGGCCGCCGCCTTCGAGATCGACGAGTGGACAGGGGATCTCACGCCACAGGACGACGACATCGAACAAGCCGCCTTCTCCCCCTGCTCGACGCCCTGAAGCTGCTCGGCGAACTGGACAGCGCAACGCAGCGGGAGCCCATCGTCGGCTATCTGACCGGGGCCGCCGCGCCGGGGACCACCTGGCTCTACCGCAACCGGGGTACAAAGGAAACGCTCGTCGCCCGCTGGTGACGCCAGAGCGGCCACCACATGAACACCACGGTCCCCAGTTGGAGTTGTCGCCGTGGAGCCCCGCGAGGCGGCACGATGAGCGGCGGTGCGCACTGCAGTGAACGGGGCCGCGGACAACGGGGGGAGGCGGGGGACGATGTACCGAGTGGTGCACTACCACCTGATGTGGGCTGTCGTGTCGGCGATCGGTGCGGTGGCCTCGCTGGTGGCGGTGGAAGCCGTCCGCGGCTTCGACGCGACCCTCCGCCTGCCCCCGACCAACTGTATCTACTTGGGGAGTTGGGCCCTGGTGGGCGGGCTGCACGCCTTCTTCCCCGGCCCGCTGGTCGGCTCGCGCGCCGAGGCCAAGCGCGCGCGGCCGCTGGTTGCGGGAACGGCGCTGCCGGCGACGCGGACGTCCCTCGCGCGGGCGGCCGTGTGGGGGTACCTGCCGTTGCCGATCGTCTTCGGGTTCGTGCTCGGTTTCTTCTTCGGGGCCGGCATGGCACCCTTCCTCGCCTGCGCGATGGTGCCAGAGAGTCTGCTGACGGCGCTGCGCCTGGCCGTCCGCGAAAGACGCACCGGGCGGGTGTTCTGGTGCGGCGTGGCGACCCGCGAGGAAGCGGACGAGCAACCCTGCGAGGTACCCGCTGAGCAACCCGCCGAAGTCCTCGACACGGACGGCGAGGACCGCGCCAGATCCCGGAGCAAGGAAGGCACCCGGCATCCCCTGTGGTGGTCACAGCGGCCCTCCCCGGCAACGGGCCCACTTCCCGCACGGCGCGGATCCCACTAGGCATTGCCGGCCACGAGATTGTGTACAGCGCGTCCCTGGCAACACGTTCGGTCCGAGGCAACGCCGGTCCGCGTTACCCGGTGTCGTGGTGCGCAGGACGAATCCGTGATGTGAAGCCCGTACCGCCCAGCGGTCCCAGCCGTCTGCATCCTGGTGCACGAAGCTGCGTGCCAGCCAACACCCCAGCCGCGTAAGCAGGTGCGCACGAAGGCGCGTACCGACCGGCCGCCGGCACGGCTGCGGTCAGCGGTTGCCCGTCCAGACGATCCGGCCGTCGAAGCCGCCCCGCTCGCTCGCCGTGGCCTCACGAAGCCACTCCAGCTGATCCGCCTCGACCCCCAGGTCCGCGGCAAGCACGCGCACGACCTCCAGCACGTCCGCGAGTTCCTCCAGCACCGCGCCCTCGTCCGCCTCGAGGAACTCGGCGACCTCCTCGCCGAGCTTGTCCCTCAGCCGGACGGATGGGATGGGCGGTCCGCATGGCGAGGTGCGAGGCGAATTCCCTAGGCTGCGGCGGCATGAAGGGGCGGCGACCGCCTCGCGATGGCAGGTGGGGGACAGTACGGGTGGCGCCCTACGGCACAGAGGAGCCCCAGCGGTCCCCGCGGCGGAAGCGGGCAGTGGGCTCGACCACCGCAGGCAGCAGCCTCGTACGGAACTGGTGCGAGCTCATCGCCGGGCGGCCGACCACTCGGCCCACCGTCGGTACCACCGTGTGTGGAGGCCGGTGGCGCGACTGCGTCACCGACGCCGCTCGCAACGATGCCGCCCAGGCCGGGGGACGTTCGCCGAACCCACTGCCCACCCTGCGGCGCGCACTGCGTCCGTAGCCACCGTTGCCGCCCTGCCCCTCAATGGAAAGCGTGCACGACGGCGTGGCCCTTGCCGCGGCCGATCATCCACCGGTTCACCGGAGTGGTCAGTACGAAGGCCAGAGCCAGGGACAGTGCGAGCGAGACCCAGAACAGGACCTGGGACAGGCCCGCGTCCATGGCGCCGGGCACCCCGACCATGACGGTGTTGTCGATCAGCTCCATCACGGCGATGGACACCGTGTCCGCGGCCAGGGCGACCTTCACCGCCCGGCGCACCGGTAGCCCCGCGCGCAGCACGCCCCGCATGGTCAGCGCGTAACCGAAGACGAAGGCCAGCGCGATGGAAAGGAGGACGGTGGCGGCGTTGTGCAGGCCGGCGGCGGTGCCGATCACCATGCCGAGGACTTCGCCGATGGCACAGCCCGTCAGGCAGTGCAACGTCGCCTGCGCTGCCGTACGCCAGGAAGTATCGCGGGCATGGTGCGCGTGTGGCGCCTGCTGGTGCTGATGCGCGCTGTGGTTCATCGTGTCGGCCTCCTCGCCGGATCGGATCACCTCACCCTCACTAACAATATACCCCCCGGGGGTACTTCCGAATGCTGGAGAGCCAATGTGGACACCTCGGAGCCTGGGAGTTCCCCGGAGCCGGGCCCGCGGGCGGCGTACCGTTCACCGGCTGCCCCGGGATTCGGCCCGGTGCGCTACATGTCGCCGGCCGGTAGCTCCAGGCGGAGTTCATAGCCGCCGTCGGCCGTCGGTCCGGTGGTGATGGTGCCGCCCAGGAGCGCGGCGCGCTGGCGCAGGCCGATCAGGCCGTGATGGGCGGAGGGCAGCGGGAGTACGGCCCGGGTGGGAGCCGTGTTGGTGACGGTGGTGTTGAGTGTGCCGTCGCGATGGTCGATGCGGACGGTCGCGGTGGCGCCGGGGGCGTGCTTGCGGACGTTGGTCAGCGCTTCCTGCACGGTGCGGTAGACGGCGCGCTGGAGGGCGGGCAGGAGTCCCTCGGGCAGGCCGGTCTCCAGGTCGGTCGTCAGATCGGTCTCCAGCGCGGTCTCGATGCCGCTGGTGCTGATCAGCTGGTGGAGGTCGGCCAGGGAGGGCTGGGGGGTGAGTTCAGTGGGGCGGCTGTCGGAGGCGCGTAGGACGCCCACCATGTGCCGCAATTCCTCCAGGGTCTGCACGCTGAGCCGACGGATCGTTTCTCCGGTCGCTCTCGCGTCGGCGTCCGAACTGCCGACCTGAAGGGCTCCGGCCTGTACGGCGATGAGGCTGACCTGGTGGGAGACGACGTCGTGCATCTCCCGGGCGAGCTGCGCGCGTTCTCTGGCCAGCACGGCCTGCGTGGTCAGAGCCTGTTCGTGCTCCCGTGCCCGGGAGATCTCGGCGAGGCGCAGGGTGAGTTCGCGCCGGGCCTGGACGAGCTGGCCCAGGAACACGGGGGCGGTGGCCGTGGCCACGGTGTAGGTGAGGTGGATCAGACTGTGCGCCTCGGTGAGTTCGCCGCTGTCCACCTGTGTCCACGGCCAGGGCATGAAGTCGCTGACCGCGAACACCACGGCGCAGCCGGCGAGCAGGACGCGGCGGCGGCTGAGCGAGGCGAGGGTGTACAGCGCGGCCATGGTGGCGAACGCCGCGTCGCCGACCAGGGCGGCGGGGAGGGTGAGCACGAAGGTCAGCATCGGCCGGTGGCGGCGCAGGACCAGCGCCAGGGCGGCGAAGAGACCGCAGGCGAAACGGTAGCGGTCCTCTCCGCTGTCGTTCGCCCACAGGTCCAGCAGCGCGGCAACGACCAGGAGCGCGTCCAGTGCCGCCGCGGAGAGGCGTCCGCTCTTCATCGGTCCGCTCCGGAATCGGCTCCCGCCGGATGCCTGAGCAGGCCCGCGCGTTCGTCGGCCCGTGCGGCTCGCACGGCCACCCCCCGTGGACCCGGCAGCCGGTGTGGTGCGGCCAGGACGGTCGGTCGGTCCGTCCACTTCCGGCATCCGGATGTCGAGCAGGACGACGTCGGGGCGGGTTCCCCGGCGGCCCGGACGGCCCGGGTGCAGGGAACCGCCGCCACGGCCCGGATGTCGTGCGCGGTGGTGAAGATGCGGGTGAGGCCGCCACGGATGAGGGTCTCGTCGCCATGGACGAGGGCCTCGTCGTCGGCCACCAGTACACGGATCACACGCGCTCCACTCGCCGAAGGTCCATCCTCTCGATGCGTACCACGCCGGCGTGGTGCCCGTCTGCGGGGTGCGGCTGGTCTCCGGCCGGATGCCGGAAGCGGTCCGGCCGGTCGACGGGTGGGTACCCCGGCCGGTCGGCCGGATGGCTTCGGCAGGGTGCAGGGTGGGCTGCGCCTACGGACCGGCGAAGGCTTACGGCATGAAGCCTGAGAGCCGTCTTCGCTGTCCCCGGCTCCGCCAGCTGTGGAGAACCACGGCCGCAGGCGTCGGGCAGGCGGCGGCCACCGCACCGGCGCCGTAGACCTGACGCGCTCTCCCTCCCCAGCGGCACCAGTCCTCCGACCACCGCTCCCCTACCTGTCAGCCATCCGCAAGGAGTCGATCCGTGAACCACACCGAGCACTCCGCGACCGTCGACGTGGCCGCACCCGTGTCCTCGGCGCGCGCACCCGCCTTGTCCTCCTCCGACCTCCTGAGCCGGCTGAGCGGGGTGCTGGACGAGGTGATCCCGGGCCGAAAGGCGTCGCCCGGCGCCCACTTCTTCGACGACCTGGGGGCCGACTCCCTGGTCATGGCACATTTCTGTGCCCGTGTCAGGAAGCAGCAGTACCTGCCGACAGTGTCGATGAAGGACATCTACCGCCATCCGACGCTGGACGGCCTGGCCCGCGCGCTCGCCGACACCGCGTCCGAGGAGATGCCGGCCTCCGCGCCGCCGGCGCCGGTCGACACCGTCGCCCCGTACCGGGCGAGCACCCGCAGCTATGTCGTCTGCGGCGCGCTTCAGCTCCTGTCCTTTCTCACCTACGCCTATGCCAGCGCGCTCGTCATCGCCTTCGGTTACGACTGGGTGGCCGCCGGATCGGGCGCGCTGAGCAGCTATCTGCGGGCGGTGACGTTCGGGAGCGCGCTCTTCGCCGGAGTGTGCGTGTTGCCGATCGTGGCCAAGTGGGTGCTGGTGGGCCGCTGGACACCACGGCGGATCCCGCTGTGGAGTCTCGCCTACTGGCGCTTCTGGCTGGTCCGGACGCTGGTGCAGCTCAATCCGCTCGTCCTGTTCGTCGGATCCCCGCTCTACACCCTGTACCTGAGGGCGCTCGGCGCGAAGATCGGCCGGGGCACCGCCGTGTTCTCCAAGCACCTTCCGGTCTGCACCGATCTGCTGACCATCGGCGACGGTACGGTCGTCCGCAAGGACGTCCTCTTCTCCTGCTACCGGGCACACGCCGGCTGGATCCAGACCGGTCCGGTCACCCTCGGCCACGACGTCTACGTCAGCGAGGCCACGGTCCTGGACATCCACACCGCCATGGGTGACGGAGCCCAGCTCGGCCACGCCTCCTCCCTCCATCCCGGCCAGACGGTGCCGGCCGGCGAGGTGTGGCACGGCTCCCCGGCGCAGCGCTGCGCGAGCGAGTACCGTACGGTGCCGCCCGCCCGCTGCACCACCGTCAACCGCGTCACCTACAGCCTGGGACAGGTGCTGGCCGTACTGACGGTGTACATGCCGCTGGCCGTGGGCGGCACCGCGCTGCTCACCGCGGAGATCCCCGAGCTCGCGACGGTCACGGACACCGAGACGCAGTCCGTGCTCAGTGGAGCGTTCTTCCTCAAGGCCCTGGCCGTGTCCTTCGTACTGTTCTCCGGCTCCCTGCTCGCCGGGCTGGCCCTGGTGACCACGCTGCCCCGGCTGCTGCACCTGCCGCTGAAGCCGGACACGACCTACCGGCTCTACGGCATGCACTACTCGCTGCACCGGGCGGTCGCGCGCCTGACCAACGCCAAGCCGCTGACCCGGCTGTTCGGCGACAGCTCCGCCATCGTGCACTACCTGCGCGCCATCGGCTGGCGCCTGGACGACGTGGAGCAGACCGGCTCGAACTTCGGCACCGACGTCAAACACGAGGACCCGTACCTGAGCGCCGCCGGCACCGGCACGATGGTCGCCGACGGCCTGTCGATGATGAACGCCGACTACTCCAGCTCCTCCTTCCGCCTCTCCCGCACCGTGATCGGCGAGCACAACTTCCTGGGCAACCAGGTGGCCTATCCGGCGCGCGGCCGGACCGGCGACAACGTCCTGCTGGCCACGAAGGTCATGGTGCCCGTCGACGGGCCGGTGCGGGAGAACACCGGGCTGCTGGGCTCGCCCAGCTTCGCGATCCCCCGGACCGTCGAGCGGGACGCCGCCTTCGACCATCTGCGCGACGGGCAGGAACTGCGTCGCCACCTCGCGGCCAAGAACCGGCACAACGCCGTCACCCTGCTCACCTTCCTGGGCGCCCGCTGGCTGCACCTCTTCGGTGTGCTGGCGCTGTTCTGGGCCGCGGCCGACCTGTACCCGCAACTCGGCGCGACGGCGATCGCCCTGGCCACGGTCGCCTCGCTGGTGTTCACCGCCGGCTTCACCGTCCTGGCCGAGCGGGCCGCCATCCGGTTCCGCAGGCAGCGGCCGCTGTACTGCTCGATCTACCACCCGGACTTCTGGCGGCACGAACGGTTCTGGAAGCACCAGGCGATCGAGCTGCGGCTGCTGAACGGCACCCCGTTCAAGAGCCTGTTCTGGCGCGCCGCGGGCGCACGCGTCGGGCGGCGGCTCTTCGACGACGGCGCCCGGATGCCCGAGCGCACCCTCGTCACCATCGGCGACGACTGCACCCTCAACCTCAGCAGCGTCGTCCAGTGCCACTCCCAGGAGGACGGCACCTTCAAGTCCGACCGCATCACCCTGGGCGCCGGCTGCACCCTGGGCGCCGGCGTCCTGGTCCACTACGGCTCCACCGTGGGCGACGCCGCCGTCCTGGCCGCCGACTCCTTCCTCATGAAGGGCACCGACGTCCCCTGTGGCACCCACTGGGCCGGCAACCCCGCACACGAGCGGACCGTGCGCCCGGCGGCCACCGCCACCGTCTCGGCCTGACAGCCCGTCACCGGCTCGCCGGCGGGGGGACGTCCCGCCGGCGGCCGCCGGCGCCACCTCCGCCATCCGCGGCAGGCGAATTCCCCCTGTGCTGTGGTCGGGCGGAACGGGTGAGCGACGGGTGTCACAGGCGGCTTGGTGGGGGCGACAGGGTCTCGTATGGTCGCGAGCATGGTGATCACGACTGGTGACTCGCGCAGGCTCGGAGTCCCCGAGGCAGAGGCGAGGCTGCGGTTCGAAGCGGAGCCCCAGGAGTCGGGGACCGGGGCGAAACGGAGGCTGCTCGTACTCGATGGCGAACCCGCCTTCGAGCTCAGCTTCTGGTGCGGAACATGTCCGTTCCTCTTCCAGCGACTCGAGAAGGCCGCACAGACGTTGTCATTGGCGGATCTGCAGGAGCACCTCGCCGGTCAGATCTTGGACTTGGACAACCGTGTCCTTGATGCGTTCGGCTCGCTGCTGCCCGAAGGCGCTTACCTTCCTTGGCTGCTCCGTATCGAGCCGCGCCTGGTGGTTCCGGGGCAGGAAGGCGACTACTTCAGCCGCGAGCAGGTGGCCACCTGGGGGCTCAACGGGTTCTGGGGACTTCCGGAGTATCCGCACACGCCGTACTACCGCACGTTCGAGACTGTGGTGGATGACGCCGCGCACCTCTACGAGTTCGTCGTGCCCATGGTTCCACCGGCGTGGAACGACCGGGACCGGGTGGAGGAGTACAGCGAGCTGATGGGGCGGGGAACGGTGCCGACGGCCGTGGCGGTGTCGACCCTGGACGTGTGCCAGCCCGCGCTGGACCACCTGTCGACCGACTACTACCAGCACTGGGGGCTGACGCATTTCCTGCTGGACGGCCACCACAAGCTGGAAGCCGCGGCATCGGCGGGGTGTCCCGTGCAGCTCTTGTCCCTCCTGGCCCTGGACGCGGGTCTGGCCGAGGCGTCCGACCAGCACCGGTTGCCGGCCCTGCGCTCACAGCCCTGCCGGAGTCGGGGATCCCGGCGGAATTAGGGTCTGTTTTCAAAGATGATCAGGGTCGTGTCATGATCACTTGCCATGGCTCGTGGGGATCTGACGGAAGCGCAGTGGTCGGCGTTGGAGCC
>NZ_JBHWHV010000098.1:0-23420 GCF_042732375.1 Streptomyces sp. NPDC059785 | reverse complement strand
CCATGCTCCGCGACGGCACCCCCTACCAGCCCCGGCACGAACAAACCGCCTGACCATGCCCACAGACCTTGACCGAACAGATAGAAGCACCCCCCTTGCGAGCGGTCGTGACCCAGCTGCTCGACGACCTGCGCTCGACCACCTGCGCTCGACGACCTGGCAGGCACTCGGGCGGGACGATCACACCGTCGAGGAGCGTCTCGCCGGAGCGTTCGAGGCATTCCACGCCGTCACCGTCGAGGTCACCGACCGCCAGACCTTCGCCGAGTCCCTGCAGGCGGCACAAGCCCTCGCCGCGGACTCGATGAGCCGGCTCGAGCACGACCTCGTGACCGACGTCGCCCAGCACCTCTTCGATGCCTCCGCCGGAGCCAAGTACCAATCGGCGACACTCGCCGAACACCGCCGACGGCTGCGGGTCTCCGTACGCGTCGTCACTTCGACGGGCTGCCGGTGAGGCCACCATCGGACCACGGAACGTCGTCGCCTTCGTCGCATGAACCGGCCCGGTGGCCCGGCGGATGGCGCGGGCACACCAGCCAACGGACCAACCGGCCAACGGACCAACGGGCCAAATCTCCGTCAGGTCAGGTCAGTTCCGCGGCCACCAGTGCGGCGGTCCTGGCCACCAGGGGGTTGTCCGTCGGCCCTTCCGGGTCGTACTTGGTCGAGAGCACGGACAGGACCAGAGGGGAGCGGTCCGGGGGCCGGACGACACCTACGTCGTTGGCGATACCGTACGCCGCCCCGCCGCCCGTCTTGTCCGCGAGGATCCAGTCGGCGGGCAGCCCGCTCCCGAAGCGTTCGCCATTGGTGGTGTTCGCCACCAGCCAGCCGGTCAGCTTCTCACGGTCGCCGGATGTGAGCACCCGGCCGAGGACAAGGTGTGCGTACGTCCGGCCGATGGCGCGCGGGCTGGTGGTGTCCGTGTCCCGCCAGGGTTCCCCGGAGTTCAGCTCGGGCTCCCAGCGGTCGAGCCGGGTCGTCCCGTCCCCGATCGAACGGCAGAAGCGGGTGATCGCCGTCGGACCGCCCAGTTCGCGGAGCAGGAGATTGGCCGCGGCGTTGTCGCTGTGGGAGACGGCGGCGGAGCACAGTTGGGCGACGGTCATGCCGTTCGCGATGTTCTCCGGCTCGCCGGTGACGGGAGCGTAACCCGATGCCTCGGCGTACTCGGCGGTGTAGTGGAGGCGCTTGGCCAGGAACTCGCCCTCGCTGTCCAGATCCCGCAGTACCGCCCCGGCGGCCAGTCCCTTGAACACCGAGCACATCGGGAACCGTTCGTCGGCGCGGTACGACACCGACCTCCCGGTGGCGGTGTCGAACGCGAAGACCCCCAGCCTGGCGGCGTACTCCTTCTCCAGCGCCCGTAGCCGGCCGGAGAGGCCGTCACCGGGTGCGGCGGCGTACGCCTTGCCGCGCGTGGTGGTCAGGGCGGCCAGGGCCGTACCGGCACCGAAAGTGAGCAGGGTCCTGCGAGAGGGCCGGGTTCTGGTCATCTGCATGGGTGTGTGTCCCCGTTTCTCGTAGTGGTGTAAGCGGTGTTCGGCGGCGCCCCGGTGTCACCACAGTCAAGCCACGACCTGCGGTTGTGTCGAATACACTCTCGCCCACGCCGCGATTCACTTCACATATCTCTGCACGTCAGGAGAGACATTGCTGACCGAACGGCACTTGGAAATATTTGTCGCGCTGGCGGAAGAGGAGCACTTCGGCGCCGCCGCACGGCGTGTGGGCATCACACAGCCGCCCCTGTCCCAGGGGCTCCGCAGGCTGGAGGAGTTGCTGGGAGTGCGCCTGTTCGACCGTAATCGGGGCGTCACCCTCACCGACGAGGGGTCACTGCTGCTGCCGCATGCCCGCCGGGCGCTGGCCGCGCTCACCGAGCTTCGCCGGACCGGAGCCCGCGAGCAGTTCGACGGCCGTCGGTTCAGACTCGGCCTGGCCCCCGAGGTGCCCGCCCGGGTCGCCGCGGCCACCGCTGCGGAGACCACCCGTGCCGGCCGGCAGAACCGGATCAGCGTGCTGACGGCTCCGACCGCCACGCTGCTGTCCGAGACCGCGGCGGGACGGCTCGACATCGCGGTGATCCGGCATCCGTCGGTGCTGCACGGCCTGGCCGCCGGCCCGGTGGCGCTCTTCCCGACCTGGATCCTCTCGCCCGCGGACCACGGCACCGGCTCCCGGCACGCTCTCGGGCGCCTGCCCGTCGCGGTCCGTCCGCGCGCGGAGGCCCCGGCGGCGTACGACCTGTTCGTGGACGCCCTGGCCAGCCGCGGACGCCGGACCGAGACCGTCGTGGTCTCCGACGAGCGCGCCGGGCTGGCACTGGTGGCGGCGGGCCAGGCGGTACTGGTCACGGCCGACCGCACGCTGACCGCCGACGGGGTCGAGCGCGTCGAGGCGCTCGACCCGCCCCTGCCCCTTCGGCTGCGGGTGGTGTGGGATGCCCGGCGGCCGGACTCCGAAAGCACCGCGCGAACGGCGCAACTGCTGGTGGAGGCCTTGTCCTTGCAGGCGGCGGCATGAGCGGAACCAGGCGGGAGCCCGATGTCCGGCGCCGGATCCGCGACATGTTCGACGACGCCGGCGTCCGCGGCTGGCTGCACGTGGCCGACCTGCGTCGGCCGACGGCGTGCGTGACGATCGACCCCGACGAGCCGGTCCCCGTGGGCTCCGTCTACAAGGTGCCGCTGATGGTCACCTTCTGCCGGCTGGTGGACAGCGGAGCCGTCGATCCGCGCCAGCGGGTGACCCTCGGCGCGGCGGACCGGATTCCCGGACCCACCGGCACCTCCCTCTTCCGGGACGAGGTCTCCATGTCGCTACGCGACCTCGTCGTCCTCATGATGACCATCTCCGACAACACCGCCGCCCACGCGGTACTGCGCCGGGTCGGCACCGCGGCCGTCGAAGCGGCGTGCCGTAGCCTCGGCGTGCCGGACACGCACATCCACGGCGGAGCGGCGACCAATTTCGAGCGGCTGGTGACGGAGACCGGAGCCGAGTCGCTGAGCGCCGCGATGAGACACCTCGCGGACAACGACACGACCCTGCCGACGGCCGTCTACGACCCCGCGTACAAGGCTTCCGCCACACCTGCGGGCATGGCCCGGCTGCTCCGGGCGATCTGGACCGACCAGGCGGCCTCCGCCGAGAGCTGCGCGTTCATGCGCGACATCATGGGCAAGCAGCCATGGGGGCACCGGCTCGCCTCCGGGTTCCCCTACGACGACGTGACCGTGTCGGGCAAGACCGGGACGTTCGGTTCGATGCGCCACGAGGCCGGGGTGGTCGAACTGGCCGACGGCAGCACGTACACCGCCGTGGTGTTCACCCAGGCGGCCCGCGCCGACAGCAGACTCCCGCGTGCCGACGCCGTCATCGGAGCCGCCGCCCGGACCGCGGTGGAGGAACTGCGCGGCAACGAGGAGCCTGAAGGGCTCCCCGAATCCATAGCGGGGGCCCGCGAAGCACGTCCTCGTCGGCGATGACCTGACGTCGCGGTGAGGGCAGCGTGCGCGGGGACCTGGTGGGCCGCGCGCTGCGGCTCATCGCGCGCGGCGCCGTGGACGAGATCGGCGTGGCGGGCGTCGCCGCGCAACTCGCCGTAAGCGAACGCCATCTGCACCGCCGGCTCGTCGCGGAGGTCGGGGCCGGCCCGCTCGTCCTGGCCCTGAACCGCCGCAGTCAGGTGGCGCGGCACTGTGTCCTGGCCGTGTCCCAGCCCGTGGTGGTCGGGATCGGGTACTTCTGCGTGGGCCTGCTCAGCGCGCCGATGACGGTGCCGGCCCAGTCGCTGCGGATGCGTCGCATCCCGCCCGTGATGCACGGCCGGGCCTTCGCCGCGCTGCGCCATCTGATGCAGGGCACCGCCCCGGTGGGTTCGGCGGTCGCGGCACCGCTGCTGCTGCACGGCGGGATGGGACGGATCGCGGCCGTGATGGTGACGCCGGCCGGGCTGCCCGGCCTCTGGCTGCCGCGGTACTCGGGCCACGAGGAGACGCTTCCGGCCGGGACGCCGGGCTTCGACAAGCGCACGGGGGCCGGCTGAGCGGTCGCCCGTACCGCCGACGGTGGCCCGCGAGGCGCGTACAGTGCTTTCCCCGTCGTAGGCGTCCGGGCCGGGCGGACCGGACCACGATGTTCCCGGCTGTGGTCGGTCCGTGACGGCGGCCCTGGTGAGGGAGCCTCCGATGGGGTGCTGCACGGAACGGCCACGGCCCCGGTCTCGCATCCGGGCTCTGGCCGACCTCGCTCATGCCGGACGGCCGCCGTCCGATCGGGCGCGCGTCATGCTCAATCGACGCCGCAAGGAGATGGTGGCCTGCGATGTATGCCATTACCGCGTCCACGAGGCGCGAACGGCCAAGACCTTCACGGCGCGGACCGGCGGCACCGGGACACTGCGGCGCTCACTGTTGTCGCACCCGACGACCATGGCGGCGGCGAGCGCGCCGAGGCCGCCCGCGAGCACCTGTCGACGGGTCGTCGCGCACGGCGTGCCCCGCTCCGCGGTGTCCGTCGCCCCGTGCTTCGCAGGGTCAATCACCGTGGGCGCGCACCTTCGTCTGCTTCTTCGCGACACGCTGCCGGGGCTCAGGGCTGTCGGGCACCGGTGTCCGGCCGGTGCTCCGGTGGCGGGAGTGCGTGGTGCCGGAGTCGATGGCCCATCGGGCGATCAGGAAGGAGAGGGGTGTGGCGAGGACGCCTGCGGCCAGGGCCGCGATGTTCTTCCCCATCCCCAAGGAGTGCACGCCGAGGAAGAGAAGGGTGCCGCTGAACACCAGGTTGACCAGACTCGACAGCGGAAAACGGAAGAACGCTCGCCACGTCGGCTTTGTCCGGCAGGTGACGTAGGTGTTCAGCAGGAATGAACCGACGATGCTGACCGCGAAACCGAAGACGTGAGCGGCCAGGTACGGGATCCACCGGTTGAGCATGGCGTACACGGCCAGATAGACGGCGGTGTTGATGACTCCGATCAACGCGAAGGTGAGGAACTGTCGCAGGGTACGGCGCCCGGTGGACCTGGAACGCGACGTTTCCGGCCGCCCGTTCGGCTCAGTGGCGAGCGGAGGACCGGGGCCCGCGGCAACGGGGACGGGATGAAATGTCTGAGAGTTTCTGTCCGTCTCGCGCACCACGTAGAGCGGACGGCGCTTCGTCTCACTGTAGATGCGGCCGACGTATTCTCCGATGACGCCGAGCGTAGCGAGCTGAATTCCGCTCAGAGCCACGACGGCGGTCAGCAGCGTGGCGAATCCTGGCACCTCCACCCCGTGCAGGACGACTTCCGCGACGATCCACAGAGCGTACGCGAATGCCGCGAATGACAGGGCGAGTCCGGCATAGATGACCAGGCGCAAGGGGCGGCTGTTGAAGGATATAAGGCCGTCGATCCCGTAATTGAGGAGGCGTCGGCCACCCCATTTCGATTGCCCTGCGGCGCGGCCGACGTTGCGATACGTGAAGCTGACGGTGTCGAAACCGATCCAGGAGAAGATTCCCTTGGAGAACCGGTTGGCTTCCGGCAGGGCGAGGACCGCGTCGACGGCCCGGCGCGACAGCAGCCTGAAGTCGCCCTCGCCGTCGACGACATCGACGTCCATGCAACGGCCGATCGTGCGGTAGTACGCCGAACTGAGTGTTCTGCGCAGGATGCCTTCGCCGGAGCGGTCCCGGCGAGCGACCACCTGGTCGTAGCCGTGTCGCCCGAGCTCCAGCATGCGGTGCAGAAGGCCCGGCGGGTGCTGAAGGTCGGCGTCCATGAGCACCACGGCATCGCCGCGTGACATGCGCAGACCCGCGAGCATGGCGGCTTCCTTGCCGAAGTTCCGGCTGAGTGACGTGTATCGGACACGCTGATCCGCGGCGGCGAGGGAACGGAGCCGCGCGCGGGTCGTGTCGCGACTGCCGTCGTCGACGTAACAGATCTCGAAGGACCGCCGCGTCTCGTCAAGGACCGACGTCAGCGCACAGTGGAAGGTATTGATCACCTCCTCCTCGTTGAAACACGGTACGACGACCGAGATCTGACACTCTTCCATTCGCGACCTCAGCAGGTGTGAGTGCAGCCTTCCTCTCTGCTACCGCCACCATGACGCATCTCCTTAAGACCACGGCAAGGAAAAGGTGTGGCCGGTGCGATTTCAGCCAGCTCACCGAACAGCACGACCAAGCCAGTGCAACCATGAGGAAGCAACCGTCGTCGCGCCCTCGGCAGATCGGCCTGAGATCGGGGCGCCGATCGCCGGCAAATCGAAAATACTGTCATCGCGGCGGGATTCTTCTCTTGACTCTGACAGGAAAGGAGACGGTCTGTGGCACAGGCGCAGGGATCCGCTGTTCCGAATCAGCACCCCGGAGATGTTCGGGACCAGCGCACCGGAGACGCTCCGGACGGGCGGAAGCCGTGGTGGCGCACGCTGTCGGGGGCAGGACTGCTCTCGCTCCTGCCGCTCGCCGTGCTCGCCTTCGCGGCTTGGAACGCCCGGTGGGTACGTCCCGGCGGCGACGACTGGTGCTTCCTGCCGGTGGTCCGCGACGGCGGACTGTCCGCGATGGTGGGGAAGTTCTACCTCCACGACAACGGACGCATCGTCAACGCCGTGCTCGTCTGGATCTATGCCCGGTTCGGCGTCGCGGGCCAGCAATGGTTCGCACCGGTCAGTGGCGTGCTGATGCTCGCACTCCTGTGGGCCTTCACCGCCGCCGTCCTGTCCGCCGCGCGTCTCAGGGCCCCGCGAGGTGTTCCGCTGGCGGCGGCCTCCATGACGACGGCCCTGTTCCTCTTCGGCTCGCCCAACACCTACAAGACGTTCTACTGGCCGGCCGCCTCCGTCTCCCACACCCTTCCCCCGGTGTTCGCCTGCGCGGCGGCCGTCCCCGTACTCCGGGCGACATCACGGCGAGGGAAGACCCTCGCGCTGCTCGGTGTCGTCATCACCGGGCTGTCCCTGGGCCTCCTCTCCGAAGAGACCAGCGTCGTCGCCTCGGCCGTCCTGGCGGGCGCACTGCTGATCAGCGGCCGCGTCTTCCCGCGAGCGCGCCGCCGGTTCCTGCGGGCGTGCTGCGCCGCCGGGGTCGCGAGCCTCGCGACCGGCATCCTGATCCTCTACACATCACCGGGCGCGCAGCACCGGCGGGAGAGGAAGCACGCCTCGACGATGTTCACCCCCGACTCGCTCCTCGCCTCCTTGCACGGATTCGGTCAGATCGCGGCCGCCCTTCTCACGACCTGGCAGTACCTGGGGGCCGTCGCGGCGGGCGTGATCCTGGGGCTGCTCACCCGCGGTCCCCTGGACCGGCCCGCTCCCGGGAAGAAGGGCGGGCTGGTGGCGGGCGCCGCCCTCTGCGCCCTGCTCGTATCCGGCTACGTGTGCACGGTCATCACCTATCCGGTGTTCGGGGCGCATGTGGTGTCGTCGACGCGGCTGTGGAACGATTACCTGCTGCTCTACCTCCTGCTCCTCGTGTACGTCGGCGCCCTCGCCACCTGCGCCCTGCGCAGCCGCGTCCGGCGGACCCGGCCGGTCCTGACCGCCGGAGCCGTGGTGGCGTACGCCCTCGTCTGCGTCGCCCTCGCCGCGTCGCTGGCGGACCTCGAGCCCCGGATGGCCACGCGTGCGCACGACTGGGATCGCCAGAATCACTGGATGCGCGGTCAGGCCGCGGCGGGCGCCCGAACCCTGCCCTACGAACGGCTGCCGCTCAGCAAGATGACCGAGCCGTTCCGCCACGGCGGGCGCGCGAAGTGGCCCGCCTCCTGCATCGCCGACTACTACAAGGTGCGCCACGTTACCCAGGCCACCAAGCTGCCCTGATCAGCTCCAGCCGCACCCAGTGGCCGCGATGACGGTGGTCAACACCTGCGAGCTTCTTGGACGATCCACTCACTTGGCAGTCCCCCTTCGCACTACCAGGGCAACCGCACTACGCATGGTGGCTGGCGAAGACGGGACAGTCGTTACGCTTCGTCACCTGCGGAAGTGGCGTATGACCTGCGCTGCCACCGTGTCCGCCGCGCGGGTGGGCTGGCGACGGCGGTGGCGCGCCAGGTGGACGGAGACATCGGGAAGAGCGGGTCCGGGCACTGCCGTGAGGCGGCCGTCGCGCAGGGATTCGACCACGTTGGCGTGGGGCAGGGCGGTCAGACCGAGGCCTGCCGCGACACAGGACCGGGTTGCCTCGATGCTGCCGAACCGCGTCAGCCGGGGCCGGGCACCGGCGACGGACTCCAAGCGCTGAGCGAGCCGGTCGCTGTAGGAGCAGCCCTGCTCATGGAGGAAGAAGTCCTCCTGTGCCAGTTCCTGCCAGGTGGCCGGCTGTTCACGGCGGGCGAGGCGATGGCCGGGAGCGCACAGCAGGACCAGGGGCTGGTCGGCGATGTGCTCGACCGTGATGTCGGGGTAGCCGACCTGCTCCTCCAGCAGGAGGGCGCAGTCCAGTTTCCCTGCCCGCAGTCCTTCGACGGCGGTGGTGGTGCTGCACGGCTGCAGGTGCACTTCCAGGTCCGGGTGGTCGTCGCGCAGCACGGCGATCACACTCGGCAGATGGGCCGAGCACAGGGTTTCGGCCGCGCCCACCATCACCGATCCGGTGAGCGGGCCGTCCTCGGTGGCCGCCGCGAGCAGCCGTGACTCGGCCTCCAGTACGTCTTCGGCCAGGGTGAGCAACTGTGCTCCGGCCCCGGTGAGCAGCGCGCCTCTGGCCAGGCGGTCGAAGAGCCGGGTGCCCAGCGCCTTTTCGAGAGCTTTGATCTGCACGGTGACCGTGGACTGCGCCAGGTGCAGTTCAGCGGCGGCAGCGGTGAAGCTTCCCGTCCTGGCAAGTGCGGTGAAGGTCTGCAGCAGCCGGGTATCCATGAGCGGACCCTAGCAAGCCATTCAAGACCTCGATCGATCTTATGCATAATCATCGTTGGCGTTGATACGGCCAGGGCGGGAGTATGGCCGCATGACTTCTTCAACCGCTCCCAATGTCCTGCGCTACACGGCGTTCACCTCTCACCCGGACGGCGGGAACCGGGCCGGCGTCGTGCTGGACGCCGCGTCACTCGACGAGCAGCAGATGCGGGCGATCGCCGCCGAGGTCGGGTACTCCGAGACCGCGTTCGTCACCTCCCGGGACGAGCGGCGGCGGCGGTTCGCGCTGCGGTACTTCAGCCCTCTCGCCGAGGTCGCCTTCTGCGGGCACGCCACCGTCGCCGCCGCGGTGGCGCTCGCCGAACGCATCGGCCCCGGTGAGCTGGCCTTCGACACACTCGCCGGCGAGATCCTGATGATGACCGCGACCGACGGCCACGGTGCTGTGCGGGCGACGCTCACCAGCGTCCCCACCCGGTCCCGTCCGGCACGTACCGCCGAGGTGGACACCACGCTCACGGCCCTGGGGTGGACAAGGACCGACCTCGACCCGGCGCTGCCGCCGCACGTCGCCTTCGCCGGGAACGAACACCTGGTGCTCGCCGCCGGCTCCCGCGCCCGACTGGCCGACCTCGACTACGACTTCGAGGCCCTCGCCGCTGTCATGCGGGTCCACGGCTGGACGACGGTGCATCTGGTCTGGCGCGAGAGCGGCGACCGATTCCACGCGCGTGACCCGTTCCCGGTCGGCGGCGTCGTCGAGGACGCGGCCACCGGGGCGGCAGCCGCCGCGTTCGGCGGCTATCTGCGTACGCTCGGCCTGGTGACCGCCCCGAGTGTGATCAGCATCCGCCAGGGCGAGGACATGGGACGGCCCAGCGACCTGACCGTCGAGGTCGACCCGCACGACGCCCGGGTGCGCGTCACCGGTCACGCCGTACCGATCACCGGATGAGGGGAAGGGACCGTTGGCCGACGGCCCGGCCGGCGGCCCTGATCCGGCGGGCGGGCGCGAGCGCGGCCTCGAACCCGACCGCCACCCGCACCGCCCCAGTCGATCTGGATCAGCCGTTGCGGCGTAGAACTCAGCCCACGATCCGCCATGCGGCGATCTGCGAGGACGGACTCTAGAAGCCCTGGCACACCGCCGCGAAGTCGTCGATGTCGACACCGGAGGCGGCCGGGGAGTCCGGCACGTCGATGCTGATGCGCATGATCAGCGCGCTGGTGAAGTGGTTGCCTGACGCGGGGTACATGTCCATGGTCGGGTAGACGGTCCAGTCGGTTCCCGGCGTGATCACCTGGTCGTAGTAGACGGCCTGGTCGTCGAAGACCTCGATGCGGTAAGTGCCGGTTCCGCGGCCGAGGTTGTTGTGCCTGACCCAGACCTGGGCGGCGCAACTGGTCATGTCCGGATAGGCGGGAAGCCTGATCGACCACGAGGCCGTGCCGTGGTAGGCGCTCAGGAGGCCGATGACGCCTCCGCCGTGGGCATCGGTGGTGCCGAAGGTGAACGCCTGGGCGTCACCGCTGACGGCCCGGGTCCAGGCGGCCTGCTCGGTGGCGCCTTCGAAGCCGTTCTGGGTGGAGACGACGTTGGCGCTCGCCGAACCGGCGAGGCTGAGGCAGAGGGCGGCTGAGATCGCCGTGACGGACAGGGTACGAGCGAGAGCGCGGAGATTCATGCCCCAGGGTTATCGGGCGACGGCCGCCCCGTCCGCTTTCCTCAGAACTAAACCGCACGAACGGAGGGTTCGCAGCTGGACGGTGTCGCGTGAAGCGCGGCGCCATCACTCGATCAGGGAAGACTTTGACGGCGACGGGCGCGTAACCCTGCACCTCCCTCACGGCGTTTCACCAAGCAAGCGTCAGCGTTTCGGTGCTGTGAGGACCGACCACAGCCTGCCTCCCCTCTCACGCACTCCGTGAGTTGGACGTGTTGAGGTGGTGGGACGGGCCGGAGATTACGGGGGAGCGGCCACATGGACGTTGCTGGCACCAAGCTGGAGATCAACCGTCGGCACCGGGGTGAGAGGCATGACGCACGGTCGCCCCGGTTCTCAGGTGCCCTCATGGTCATCGGTGCGCTGCTGCTCTCCTGCTCAGGGCGGAGCCCGGACGCAGGCTCGGACCGTCCGCCGACGTCGTCCCTGATGAAGGTCGGCGCGGCAGTGGAGCGGGCCAAGGTCCTGCACTGGTCGGGGTCGTGGCGGCACGACGACTGGATCCCGGAGGGTTCGCAGGGCGCCACTGCGTCGACTGACGTCACCGCCGACCTGCGCGCCATGAGCAGCGGCGACGTGTTCGGCACCCTGACCGCCGACGGCCATGACGCGCAGATCATGTCGGTCGCGGGCGCGGCGCTGTTCGTGAAGGCCGATCGCGTGATGTTGCACATGATGGGCGTCGAGGAGCCCAAGGCGCACGCCGGCCGCTGGGTCGAACTCCGCCGGCCGGCCGGTGCCCGCGAAGTGCTCGGGCTGAAGCCGGCCTGGCTCGCCCCTTCCCCGCTCGGCTCGGCCCTGGCGTCCGCGGCCGAAGGCGCCGGTGGAACCACGGGCGGCAGTACGACGCCGGTCCCGTCCTTGGATGCAAAGCGATTCCCGCGACCGGCCAGGGTGCCCGCCGACGCGGCGCCGGTAGCCGCCATCGGGAACGAGAACACCGGGGCCGGTATCTGCTGGGTCGCGGCCGGCGCACCGCACCGGCCGCTCGGCTACTCGGGGCTCGACGTCATGCAGGACAGCGACGACCGGCCCTACGATTCCATGTTCGCCACTGTGGCGAAGCTGTCGGTACGCACGGAAGGCGTGCGTGCCGGAGCGCCTCGACGGCGGTCCGGCGCACCGGGTTGAAGCCCTGCTTGGTGACGTGCGCGCGGATCACCTACAGGTCCGACTCGTGACGACGCGGGGTGGGCCCGGCCCAGGAACGCAGGTGCTTGGCGGACGGGAAGCGGGTGACGTCACCGAGCCCGGCTGCGAAGACCGCGGCCAGGAAGCCGCAGACGGCGAAATCCCGCTGCTCAAGTACGCACCCGACAGTGAGCACACGCAGGTGGTGCTCGATCTGGCGAAAGAGCTCGCCGTATGACGTCAAGGAGACGGCCAAGTAGCTGCGCGTCAAGCAGCAGACCCAGCCTGTCACCGTGGTATGGCGCGCAGCCTTCCTGAGCGCCCACCCCGGCCAGGAACATAAGCTCAGCAAGGAAGCCGATCACGCCGTCACCGACCGGCCCAGTGGTCGCGCCGCTGGTGTCGGAGACGTTCCTGGCCGCTTTCTGGCGCAAGGCCGGTCCCCCGTAGGAGGGCGAGCGAGCGTTCTGCTGTTCTGGAGGCGCGGGCGGCCAGGAAGGGATCAGGGCATGTTCCCAGCGCCACGCCCTCCCGCCGTTGAAGGTGTACGTTCGTGATCCTTGTCATCGTCGTCGTGATCCTGGCACTGCTCGCCGGGCTGGCTGCCAACCGTTTCCTTCGTCCCCTCCTGCTCACCGAGGACGACGACGCCGGTATGGCCGTCAAGGACCTCCTCGGTCCGCTGCTGACTCTGACCGTGCTGCTGCTGGCCTTCATCCTGGCCACCGCCAACAGCTCCTACGGCAAAGCCGAGGTCGCCGCCCGCGGCGAGGCCCGCGCCCTGGACCAGCTCGTGGAGGCGGCCGAGTACGCGCCCAAGGCGCAGAAGGCCGAGATCCAGGCCGACGCTGTCTGCTACGCCCGCGCCGTACGCGCCAAGGAGTGGCCCGCGATGGCCGACGGCAACGGCTCGTCCGCACCCAGCGTGTGGTCCACCGGCTTCCGCCACACCTTTCGTGAACTGGAAGGCAAGCCCGTCTTCGGGATGCTGGTCGCCGCCGACAACAAACGCTCCGACGAACGCGAGGAGCGCCTGACCCAGGCCACCGCCAGCATCCCCAGCGCCGTTCTCTGGTTCCTTCTCGCCACCCTCGCGGCCACGGTGATCGCCCTGGGCGTCTGCATCCCCCGCCGCAACAACCGGGGCCAGCTGGCCACCCTCGTTCTCATCACCGCGCTGCTGACCACCACCTTGTGCATCATCCGCGACGTCGACAGACCCTTCGGCGGCATCATCGACGTCCAGCCCACCGCCGTCACCGAAGTCCAACGCCAGGCCACCCGCGACTTCCTCGCCCACAGCACCGCTGCCGACCTGCCCTGCGACAACCAGGGCACCCGCCGAAAGGCCTGAACCATCGCACTATCGAAACGGTCCGCGCCAGCGTGACCGGGAAGGTCCGGGGCGCACCGCGCGCTCCATCTGAGGGCGGCGATGGCACAGGCCACCGCCGCCGCTCTGCGGACGTTGTCCGCACTCACCTGCAACTGCCGGGCGACCGCGACGACCGCCGGCACCCGCGGCCCCGTACGCGCCGGCCCGTCCCGCGCGCGCAGGGCCGGCGCGTAGGCCGAGGCAGCCCGGCACGTCCACCGCTCCCACGCCGCCCCTTCGTCATCCGCTAGGAGGACTTGCGGCGGTCGGCTTCGGCTTGAGCCATGGCTTCGGCTTCGCTCTCAGCCAGTGCGAGTGCCACATCGAATGCCTGGGCAATATGGCCGGCCGCAGACATCACACGTGCCGTCCCCACGACGGGAGCGACGGCGACGAGAAGGTCCTGCAACTGTCCCACCGTGAAGTCGGCCTTGATCGCAGGATCGACGTGAGCCAGGTAGGAGATCGCCGATGCGTCCATCGCGACAAGCGCGGCAAGGCGAACGACGATGAGCGTGCGCTCGTCCATGTGACAGCGCTCAACGGAATCGATCGTCATCGCGGCGATCGTGTCGAGTACCGGCGTCTCGGATGCAGCGGCCATGGCTGAACCCCTCTCTGGTGCTGTAGTGCTGAACCGTCATCCGCTCAGTGCGGGCTCACCCCGCGTGCTCAGCGGTCGCGATGCAGCGGTGGGCTTCCTCAGGTGGTGGCGCGCAGCGGCCCGAGAGGCCGGTGTCTCGCCGAGTGTCATGTCGCCGTTCATTGAAGGCCGGACGAGGTGGCTGAGGTCGTACGGCTCGTCCGCCCGCTGTCGTTCAGCACCAGCGCCTTCGCCCTCTCGAACTCCTGCTGCGTAATGTCGCCGCGGGTCCGCAGCTCGGAGAGCTTGGCGAGTTCGTCGGCGCTGCTGGGCCGGTTGCTGCCCGCTGTTTCCTTCACGTAGGCGTCGAACGCGTTGCGCTGCTGCCTCGTGTGCTCCATGTCGCGGCGGCCCATGCCCTTGCCACGAGCGAGCAGGTACACGAAGACGCCGAGATAGGGCAGCACGATCAGGAAGACGGCCCAGCCGGTTTTGCCCCAGCCGCTCAGGGAGTCGTCACGGAAGACGTCCACGATGACTTTGAAGAGCAGGAAGATCCACATGATCCACAAGAAGAACCACAGGATGGTCCAGAAGGCGCCCAGCATCGGGTAGTCGTAAGCGAGGTGCATCTGCATGCTCCCTTCTTCGTTCTTCCGTGCTCTCACCCTGAGCCACACTGCGCTGTTGCAGAGCTGGCCGCCTCACTCGTTACGGGTGATTTTCGTGGTCGTACCACAGCGGCCCAAGTGACGGGCTCGACGTCTCGCGGCTTCCTGTGGGGCTGCGGGCCGATAGCAAGCTTCCAGGGGCGCTCGGTGTCCGCCTCGACAGTCACACGACCCAGCACCAATCGCACACCACGTTGCGCCCAAACGCTCTTCAGCTCGGCCACGCCAGAGGCGGCTCGAGCACGGTCGACCTGTTCGAACCTGTCACGCAGGTCGAGCGGAGCCGGCGGACAGCCTCCGCGCGGTCCCTGGCCCAGCTTGTACGCGGCGTCCTGCTCCGGTTCCACTCGGGTCGCGGGTCTTCTCGAAACGGTGTCCACCTGGTCACGGATCCGTCCCAGCCGGTGATGTTCACGGAAGGTACGGACCGGGCCGGAACGAGCGTCCCCTTCGCCGTCGGGCCGGTCCGGTCCGCCGGGGCACGCCGGTTGCGGGCCCCGAAAGTCCGGTCCGGACGGCGCCGAGCGGGAGGCACCGCGAGGTGCGAGAGACGACCGCCTACCCGTACTGACGTTGTGCGGCGTACCGGGCTGTGTGTAACAGCATTGTCCACAGGAGTGGTTGTGCGGAACGACTCGTGGGGCGGACATCTCTTGAGGGGCAGAAAAAGGCGCGCTCGTGACAACGCGGAACGGGCGGCCGACAGAAACCACCGAGACTGAGGAAACAACCATGCGCGTTCGCAAGCTCACCTTCGCCGCCCTGGCCGTCGCTGCCGGTCTCTCGCTCACCGCCTGCAATGGCGACGACGGCACCGCACAGAGCGACGGGGTGTCCGCCTCCTCCGGATCTGCCTCGGACAGCGCCTCGGCCTCCGCGGGTTCGAAGCAGGCAGGGGGGACGGACTCCACCGCGAGCGGCTCCGGCACCGACGCGGAGGCCGACAAGTGTCGTACCGACGATCTGAACATCACCGCGTCGGACACCACCATCACCGGTGACGACGAAGGCTCGGCCGCGGTCACGTTCAAGAACGGCGGCGGCCACGACTGCGCCCTGTCGGGGTACGCGGGCGTCGACCTGAAGACCAGCGAGGGAAACCTGTCCGCCGAGCGCAGTGGCCAGGCGTCCGACCCCGTGATCCTCAAGTCCGGTGAGTCGGTGTCCTTCACCATCGCCTACCCGCTCAACGACTCGGGCGGCTCCGGCGTCCGCATCACCGGCCTCGTGGTGACCCCGCCGAACGAGACGAAGTCGGTCACCCTGGCCTGGCCGGGCGCCGCCACCCTGCCCGTCACCGACGGCACCGGCTCCTCCGTCACGGTCGGCCCGATGGGCAGCGCGGGCCAGGGCGGGGCGAGCTGACCCGTAGGTCCGGCATACTCACCGCCGGACGGGACGGCCGCGGGTACGGCGGCCGGCGAAGCCGGGACGGGTTGCTCCGGCGCCGCCGCCCCGGAGGCCGCGACGAAGCCCGCACGGGTGGGCTACGCCCGTTGCAGCACAGCTCAGCAAGGCTCAAGAGCCAGCTCTACGCCCTTCAAGAGGCGGGCTGTGACCGGTCTTCGCAGAGAGGATCAGCACCCGAATCGAGGTGCGGCCGGAGTTCGGCAAGGCGATGAACTTCGCCCGCACCATCAACAAGGCCGTCCCGCACCAGCGGTGATCTTCACCACGCACGAGCTGAAGCGGCTCGGGCGCGGCGCCGCCGCCGAACTCCCGGCCATCGCCGAGGACCTGCGCCACCATGCCATCCAGCTCGGAACCCTCACCGGCCCCTCCGAGGCTCCTGGGTCCTGTCCGGCCGATCTTGGGTTGTGGGAGGATGCCGCCCATGACTTGCATCCGAAGGGGCCGTGCCTCGTAGAGCACCAGCTTCACTTCGGCCGCGGCAACGCGGCTGGGGTAAACCCTGGGTGCGGTATCGCGATGTCCCAGGTCTGTCCGGAGCGGCGAATGCCGCTGTCCGTGTGCTTGAACGGGAGCGATTGTCTCCGGGCATCGTGGCAGTGGCGCTGAGCGTGTGGTCCGTGCGCGTCCACGGCACGAGGCGGCGGTGGAGACAATGGGAGGCGGAGTTCACCTGCCTCTGCTGCGGCGAGGGCTGGGCCCGGGACAAGCTGCAAGATGCCCTGTTCATGCTTCCGCCAAGGGCCGCGAGCGAACTTCGGGTGCAGGTCGAGCGCCTGGACGCGGTGCTCCTCGGACGAACGCACCACGAGCCGACGGTAGACCGGGAGTTGGCGTGGTGGCATCGCAGATGCTGACCGTACCAATGTCGCCTCTTGGTTCGTTGGCTCTTGCGTGACTGGTCGCGGGGACCTGACAGAGGCGGAATGGCGACGTCTGGAGCCGCTCCTGCCCGCGGGCAACAACCGCTGCGGGCGGTGGCGCGATCACCGCCAGGTGGTCAACGGCATCCTGCACCGGGTGCGGACCGGGGTGCAGTGGCGTGACCTGCCTGAACGCTACGGGCCGTGGAAGACCGTCTACGAGCGCCACCGGCGCCGGCCGGCCGACGGAACCTGGGAACGGCTACTCCAGCAGGTGCAGGCCCAGGCCGATGCCGCCGGCGGGATCGACTGGGACGTCTCGGTTGATTCCACCTCGATCCGCGCCCACCAGCATGCGGCCGGCGCGCGGAAAGGGTTCGTGGTTCACAGCGACGCCTTTCCGGGGGCGTCAGCCCTGCGCGGAGTACGGGGCGAAGGGCGCCCAGCCCTTGATGTCGAACGTGTTGCCGTTACGCACGATTTCGGCGGCACCGTGACCACCCAGGTGCGCGGGGATCAGGAGCGCGTTGTTGTCGGCCGCCCAGCCCAGCACCTTGCGGCGGGTGGCGCGGGCACCGGCGGGGTCCTCGCAGAAGCAGCTGTTGGCGTCCGGCTCGGTGATCTGCACCGGGTTGTGCAGCATGTCACCGACGAACACCGCGCGGGTCCGTCCGGCAAGTCCCATCGCGGCGACCTGCGAGAGGGCAACACACCGTCCTGGTGGCCCTGCCGTCCCCGTCAGAAAAACATGCTGCGAGGCCTGTTGGGGCGATCGTTACTCGACCTTGTCAGGAGTCGGTGTCGCCCACGCGACCGCCAGGTCTCGGGATGCGGTCAGCCGCGTAATCGCACCGGATAAATCCGGCGACGTCGGCGATCGCCCCGGGAATACTGGTCGCCCATGGATGAGGTCGAAGTCGTCGTCGCCCATTCCGAGCGCGCGACCCTGCGCGTCGGCGACGTGTTCTTGAAGGTGGACGCCGATCAGACGCGCATCGACGCTGAGGTCGAGGCGATGTCCCTCGCGCCGGTCCCGACACCGACAGTCCTGTGGCGCAAGCCGCCCGTGCTCGCGATCGCCGCGCTGTCGGGGACGACGCTCGGGCGCCTCGGCGGACCGTCCACCGGGGCACCGGCCGCGTGGGCCGCGGCGGGCGCCGCCATCCGGAAGCTGCACGACGCGCCGCTGCCGCCCCGGCCGGGCCGAGCCGGCCGGAGCATCGCCGCGCTGGCGGCGGAACTCGACGCCGAGTGCCAGTCGCTCGTCACGAACGGCCTCCTGCCCGCCGACCTGGTCATCCGCAACCGCCAGGTGGCCCAGGCCGCGCTCCGGCCGTGGGCTCCCGCGTTCACCCACGGCGACCTGCAGATCGCGCACGTCTTCGTCGACGGCGACGAGGTCACGGGCATCATCGACTGGTCCGAGGCGGGCCAGGGCGACGCCCTGTACGACCTCGCCACCTTCACACTCGGACATGAAGAGCACCTCGACGACGTCATCAGCGGCTACGGCACCGACATCGACCTCGATGTGATCCACGCATGGTGGTCGCTGCGAAGCCTGCTGGCAGTTCGCTGGCTGACCGAGCACGGCTTCGACCCGTTCGCACCGGGCTGCGAGGTCGACGTGCTCAAATCCCGGATGTGAGTTGCCCAGGCCCGCCCGTCCCACATGCGTTCCGAGGCACCGAGCAGGCCACTTCCTGGCACGATCACTCGCCCTTACACCGGGCGATCCTGGTGTGCAGGACGGACAGAATGCCCCCCCCGGAACACCAACTCCCACGCGCGGCGGCCTGCAAGGCGGGGATGTGCATGCGCGCGTTGTCATCGTTGGGCACGACCACCAAAACCGCCGCGATCAGTGTGTTCCACGGACCGCGCAGCGGCACGGCCACTCCTATGGCGCGGGGGTCGATGTACCGGCGGCACACCACGCTCCCGCTTCGGCGTACGTCGGCCGGCATCGCCCGGAGCCGCACCGGATCGGTGATCGTCCGCGGTGCGCAGGCGGGGCGAGACCCGGCCCGGCCGGTCTGCACCGTGGATCACCGTCCATGAATCACGGGGTGGACCGGCGCCCTCGCACCAGTCCCGCCCGGTGGACCAGCAGCGCCCGCCGGGTGGGCTGGGGCGGTGGGGCGTGATCGCTGACGACGGGAGCGCGCAGGACGCCCTGGAGGTCCTCGAGGGCCTTGCCGGCGCTGTTGTCAAACGGGGCAGTTGACGTCGGGGCTGCCGCAGCCGTCGGCCTGCCCGCCACCCACGACGACACCTCCGGCGACCGCGACGCGTACCGGCGCATGCTCGGTCATGGCGGGCACACCGGCGCCGGGCGGGCCGAGCGCTGCCACTCCTTCGTCCGCCGCGCGGTGTCACCGGTGCACGTCGGGCGTCCCGGCCTCGATGACGTGGGTCGCGGACGTCCCGGTGACCAGCCGGGCGTGGTGCAGCAGGTGTTCCTGGACCTGTTCGGCGGTGGCCGCTCCGGAGAGGACGTCGATGCCGTAACCGTCCTCCAGCGCGACGAAGCCGCGGGCGAGGAAGCCGGAGGGAGCGACGAGGCGGAACGCGCCGGAGGCGGCGCCCTCGTCCAGCACCTGCCGGTACAGACCTGTCTGCCGGGCGACGAAGGCCCGTTGCCGCACGCCGGCCGCCTCGCTGCGGAAGGCCACGGGCAGCAGCTCGTACAGCAGGCGGCTGGTCGTCTCGGCCTCGCCGGAGAACGGGATGCCCGAGGCAACGCACGCACGGAGCTTTTCCCAGGCGTCGGTGCGGGCCTCGACGGCCGCCTGGCGGCGCAGCACGTACGTCTCCGTGCCCTGCTCGTACACGGCGACCAGCAGGTCGTTGATGTCCGGGTAGTAGTACAGGACCGACGCGGGGGTCAGGCCCGCCCGGTCGGCGATGTCCCGCAGACGGGCGTTGGTCACGCCCCGGTCGAGGACCGTCTGTGCCGCGGCCTGCACGAGGTGAGCGCGGCGGGCGGCTTGGTTGCGGGGGCGCGCCATACGCTCATCCTCTCATGGGGCGGATCGGCTCTTGACACCCGGCCGGTTTGTTAATCAAATTTCGTTTAACAAATCACGGAAGGCAGTTCCGCATGGCCTCACCCCTCCCCCTCGCGCTCGTCCAGACGCCCGCGCACCCCTCGGACGACCTCGACTCCTTCGCCTTTGGACTGGAACGGCTGGCCCGGCAGCGGCCCGCCGTACGCCTCTTCGTCCACCCCGAACTCCACCTCGCCACGCCCGAGCCCGCGACCGGTCCCGGCGGCGCGGCGGCCACCCCCGAGGAGCTCGCCGAACCGCTGGACGGGCCCCGCGACCGGCGGCTCGCCGAACTCGCCGGGGACCTCGGCGTCTGGCTGATGCCCGGCACCGTCTACGAGCGCGGCGGCGACGGCCGGATCCACAACACCGCCCCGGTCTACTCCCCCGCCGGACGGCGCGTCACCGCCTACCGAAAGATCTGCCCGTGGCGCCCCTACGAGACGACGGCACCCGGCAACGAGTTCGTCGTCCTCGACATGGGCGAGTACGGCCGTGTCGGCATGTCGATCTGCTACGACGCGTGGTTCCCGGAGATCTCGCGCAACCTCGCCCACCTGGGGGCGCAGCTCATCGTCAACCTCGTGCAGACACCCACGAGCGACCGGGAGCAGGAGGTCGTGCTGGCCCGCGCCAACGCCATCACCAACCAGGTGTTCGTCGCGAGCGTCAACGCCGCCGCCCCCACCGGCCTGGGACGCAGCCTTCTGGTGGACCCCGAGGGCCGTGTCCGTACGCAGGCCCCGAGCGCCGAGGACTGCGTCCTCACCGACGTCATCGACCTCGGCGAGACCGACCGGGTCCGCCGCTACGGCACGGCCGGCCTCAACCGGCCCTGGGAACAGTTCGGGCCCGGCGACGCCCCGGTCGAGCTCCCCCTCTACTCCGGCAGGATCGACCCCGCGACCTGGGGCACCGGCGGCCTTCGGCACCCCTCCCACGAAACGGCGGAAACGGCATGACTCCAGCCCCCGAGGCCCCCGAGGCCTCCGGCAGACTCGTCCCCCGGCTCGGCCTGCTGTCGATCGTCGTCTTCGGCCTGTCCTACATGGCCCCGGCCATCGTGGTCTCCACCTTCGGCGTCATCGCCGGCACCTCGGGCGGCGTGGCCCCCACCGCCTACCTCGTGGCGACGCTGGCCATGACCCTGACGGCGCTGAGCTACGGCAAGCTCGCCCGCGACCACCCCGCCTCCGGCTCCGTCTACACCTACGCGCGCAGGCTGCTCGGCTCGCGCATCGGTTTCCTCGCCGGATGGGCCCTACTGCTCGACTACCTCTTCCTGCCCATGGTGGCCTGGCTGATCCAGGCCCTCTACCTCCATGTGCAGTTCCCCGCCCTGCCGACCTGGGGCTGGCTGGTCGCCGTCATCGCCGTCACCACGCTCGTCAACGCCCTGGGCATCGTCATCGCCGACCGCGTCAACAAGGTCCTGCTCGGTCTGACGGCACTGGGACTGCTGGCGCTCGTCGTCGTCTGCGTCCACACCATCGGCGGCGCGCCCACGGCGGACGGCACACACGCCCTGTGGAACCCTGCCGCCTCACTGAGCACCGTCACCGCCGCCGCGGCGATCGCCGCGTACTCCTTCCTCGGCTTCGACGCCATCAGCACCCTCAGCGAGGAGGTGCGCGACGCGCGGCGCACCGTCCCCCGCGGCATCCTGCTCACCGTCCTCGTCGGCGGCGGCGTCTTCTTCGTGATCTCCTTGCTGTTGCAGTGGGTGCATCCCGGGGCCGTCTTCGACGACGAGTCGACCGCGGGTTACGAGGTCGCCGTCCTCGCCGGCGGTACGGGCTTCGCGAACGTCATCAACGCCATCACGCTCATCGGGGGCATGGCCTCCTGTGTCGCCATCCAGGCCAGCACCAGCCGGCTGATGTACGTCATGGGCCGTGACGGGGTGCTGCCGCGCCGCGCCTTCGGCCGGCTGCACCCGCGGCTGCGCACCCCTTTGTTCAATCTGCTGGTCATCGCCGTCATCGGACTGCTCGCCACCCGGCTGTCCCTGGACACGGCCACCTCGTTCATCAACTTCGGCGCCTTCCTGGCCTTCACCCTGGTCAACGTCTGCGTGATCGCGGCATGGCGCAGGCACCGCAGGAGCGGCACGACGCGACGGGTCCTCACCCACGTCGTCCTGCCGGTCCTCGGCGCCGCAGCCGACGTGTACCTGCTCACCAGGCTCAACCACACCGCCGTACTGCTCGGCGTCGTCTGGCTCGCCCTCGGAGTCGTGTACCTGTGCGTCCTCACCCGGGGTCTGCGCCGGGAACCGCCCGAGTTCCACATGGACGCCGCGGAACCCGCCGACACCCCGGACACCGAGGAGCCGCCGACCGGCGTCACGACACCACGGTGAGCCCGAGGGCGACCACCGGCGGTGTGCCGACGCCGGGCGGTCGCCGCAGCGGAAGGACGGGCGGGGGTGGTTCCCATGACCGCCCGTCGTCCGCGTCCGGCGGCGCGGCTCCTCCAGGTCAGGCCTTTGTGTTCCCGGTCTCCGTGGGGATCGCGGCGGGGCAAGAGGTCATGTCTTCGTCTGCGCCGCTCGTGACGACGATGCCGGGTTTCGTCTGGTCGAACATGGTGCTGTACGTGTTGTTCGTGACCGCGTTCCGGACGCCACAGGCGAAGCTCCCGTCCGAGGACTGCACCCAGTACGAGACCATGGCCTTCGTTCCTGACCGGCGGAACTGGTTGTGGTCGATGAGGTTGTCGCTGCTGCCGCGCCGCAGACGCACCGGGTCACCGGTTATGCCCTGGAAGGTGCTGTTCTTCACGGTGTTGTGGTGGCTTCGTTCGGCCATGTAGACGCCGTGCATGCAGCCTGGGCATTCGCCGGCGACGTTCCTCAGGTAGAGGAAGGAGACGTTGTCGACGATGTTGTACGACGAGCCTGCGTTCATGTGGATCCCGGCGTACCCGTCTCCGGTGCCGGCGTAGGCGTTGCCGATGAAACTGAACTGAGTTCCGGTGAACGTGTTCCGGTCGTTCTTCAACAGCACGCCGCCGGTCCGGTAGTACTGGATGATCAGCCTCTTCATGTGGATGCGCGGCCCGTCGGCTGCGACCTTGAGGAAGTAGCCGAGATGTCTTGCTCCGCTGGTCCCCTTGATCACCGGCGCGGTGCTGCCGCCCACCCGCGTAAAGGTGATCGACTTCTGCTTGTACGCCTTGCCCAGCGAGAAGCTCGCCCGGGGCCGATAGGTGCCGCCGAAGATCCGCACCGAGGTCAGGTTCACGTTGTTCCTGACGCGCTTCAACGCCTCCCCGATGGTGCGTACTGGATGGCTCTTCGTGCCGGAGGCCGAATCGCTTCCTGTCGTGCTCACGTAGACGCTGGTGGGCGCCGCGCCGGCGGGGGTGGCGACGGCGAGGCTTGCCGTGCTCACGGCGGCCATGAGGCCGGCGATCGCGAACTTGCGCATGTTGTCCGCTCCTTCACGTGGATCAGTATCGGGCTACGGGACATGGCCGCCCGGGACGGGCGGGCCGAGCCTGCGGGCGGCGGCTGCTCTCGATGCGGCCTGCTCGCCCGATGCGGCTTCAGGTCCAGCGCGCCCGCTGCGTCGAGAGCTGTTCATCGACGCAGCGGGCCGTGCAGCGGTGACCGCTTGACCGGGCAGGCACCGTACAGACTGCTGACCACCTAGGGTCTGTTTTCAAAGATGATCAGGGTCGTGTCATGATCACTTGCCATGGCTCGTGGGGATCTGACGGAAGCGCAGTGGTCGGCGTTGGAG
>NZ_JBHWHV010000097.1:0-24150 GCF_042732375.1 Streptomyces sp. NPDC059785 | reverse complement strand
GGAGCACGCGAAAGGGCGGGGCCCCCGGGTGATCCCGGGGGCCCCGCCCTGAACGCTGCCGATGCCTGAGGCGTACTAGAGGCCGTCGTTCGCCGGCCTCACGCGTAGCGCCCGGTCAGTTGTCGTCCTCGTCGATCAGGAAACCGCGCATCGGCGACGGCGCCTGCTGCATCGGCGACGGGCCCTGCGGTCGCACCGGTGCCATCGGCTGGGTCATCGCGGGCGACATCTGCTGCTGACCGCCGTAGGACGGAGCGGCCGGCGACGGGGCGCCGCCCATGCCCTGACCGCCCCCGTACGACGGGGCGCTCGCGCCGGCCGGTGCCATGGAGGGCGCCGACGACGGCAGCGAAGCGGTCGCCGGGGTCCGCGGCGGAGCCAGCGAGTCGTCCGCCTGCGTCTCCAGCTGGCGCAGCTGGGACTCCAGGTAGGACTTCAGCCGCGTGCGGTACTCGCGCTCGAAGCCGCGCAGATCCTCGACCTTGCGCTCCAGCGTGGCGCGGGCGGACTCCAGGGAGCCCATCGCGACGCGGTGCTTCTCCTGCGCGTCCCGCTCCAGGGCGTCGGCCTTGGCACGGGCGTCGCGCTCCAGACCCTCGGCGCGGCTGCGGGCCTCGCCGACGATCTTGTTGGCCTCGGACCGGGCCTCGGCGATCGCCTGGTCGGCGGTCTGCTGGGCCAGCGAGAGCACCCGGGCGGCACTGTCGCCACCGGGGCCCTGACCGGGCTGCGGCATCTGCGGGCCACCGTGACCGCCCATGGGACCACCCATGGGGCCGCCCATCGGGCCACCCATCTGCTGCTGCATCTGCGGCTGCATCTGGCCGGGGCCCTGGCCCATCGGACCCTGACCCATCGGGCCCGGGCCCTGGCCCATCGGACCGTTGCCCTGCGGACCGCCCTGGCCGCTGGGGCCCGCGGGCAGCTGCGGCGCACCGCTCGGCAGCTGGGGCGGACCACCCATGGGGCCACCCATCTGCTGCTGCGGCGGGCCCGATATGCCGGCGGGCACCGGGGCGCCGGGACCGCGCATGCCCTGCGGCGGACCCTGGGGCGGGCCCTGCTGCTGGTCCTGCTGCTCGGGCGGCTTGCGCATGCCCTGCTGCTGGTTCTGCGCGGCGGCACGCGTGGCGGCGGCCAGTTTGGCGCGCAGATCCTCGTTCTCGCGCAGCAGGCGCGTCAGTTCGGCTTCGACCTCATCGAGGAAGGCATCGACCTCGTCCTCGTCATAGCCTTCTCGGAGGCGGACGGTCGTGAACTGCTTGTTCCGCACGTCCTCGGGGGTCAACGGCATCTCTTCACCTCAACGTAGTCATCGGCAGTCGGCAAGACCGTATCGTCCACAGTCACCTCGCGAGATTGCCCACGAGAGTGATCAAGATGTAGACGATGATCATCAGTACGAAGAAGGACAGGTCAAGTGCCACGCCCCCGAGACGCAGCGGCGGGATGAACCGCCGCAGCAGCTTGAGCGGTGGATCGGTGACAGTGTAGGTGGCCTCCAGAACGACCACCATCGCCTTGCCGGGTTGCCATGAGCGGGCGAACTGGAAGACGTAGTCCATGACCAGCCGGAAGATCAGCACGATCAGGAAACACATCAGTGCGACGTAGAGAATCTGCCAAACCACGCCCATGATCCGTGCGTCCCTCTCCCCTGTTCCCGTTCCGTTTCCGGTCCTGCGTCTTCAGCTCTGGTTGAAGAACCCGCCCTCTGCGATGCGGGCCTTGTCCTCCGCCGTGACATCGACGTTAGCAGGCGACAACAGGAACACCTTCTGCGTCACTCGCTCGATGCTGCCGTGAAGACCAAACACCAAACCGGCCGCAAAGTCGACAAGTCGCTTCGCGTCTGTGTCATCCATCTCGGTCAGATTCATGATCACCGGAGTGCCCTCACGGAAGTGTTCCCCGATGGTACGGGCCTCGTTGTAGGTCCGCGGGTGCAGCGTGGTGATGCGGTACGGCTCCCGCTCGGACACGACCTTGGGCATGATCACCGGTGCATTCTTCTCAAGGCTCTGGCGTTCTTGTGTGATGGACGCCACGGGGGCGATGCGCGCCGGGCGCCCCGATTCCGCGGGAAGCGAAGCGGCATGCCCGACAGGCTCACGCTGCACCGGGGGCTGCACCATTCGCACCGGTTCGTCCCGTTGGGACTGATGCGCCTGATGCGGCTGGTGCGACGGCTCGTGCCGCCTGCGGTCCCGCTCGGGCTCCGGGTCGAGCTCGGGCTCGAAGTCGTCGTCGGGGTCGAATCCCCTGCCGTCGTACCCATCGTCCTCCACGAGGCCGAGGTAGACCGCCATCTTGCGCATCGCGCCGGCCATGCTCTGAGTCCTCCGCTCTGTGGTGGATCAACTGACGACTTGCCAAGTGCCCGCGATCCACGAGGTCGTTATGCCCGCTATTGGCGGTAATGACCATATTTTCTGCTGTGGTCCGACTTCTTGGCGACGTTACCCGAGCCTGGGGCGGACTCCGAGTACCGCACTGCCGACGCGCACATGTGTCGCTCCGGCCGTGACGGCCTGCTCGAGGTCCGCACTCATCCCTGCCGAGACCATGTTCGCAGCCGGATGAGCCCTGCGCAGGTCAGTCGACAAATCCATCAGCCGCTCGAACGCCGCCTGTTCGCGCCCCGCGTACGGACCGGTGAGCGGGGCGACCGTCATCAGCCCGCCGAGCCTCAGCCCCGGGGTGCCGGCGACGAGACCGGCCAGTTCCGCCACCCCGCCGGGGCCCACGCCCCCGCGCTCGCCCCGGCCGCTCTCCTCCGCGTCGAGCGCGACCTGGATCAGACAGGCCGGTTCGCGCTCGGCCCGCTCCGCCTCCTTCGCCAGGGCCGTGACGAGCCTGGGCCGGTCGACGGACTGCACGACATCGGCGTAACCGACCACGGAGCGGACCTTATTGGTCTGCAACTGGCCGACGAAGTGCCAGGTGAGGGGCAGATCCGCGCATGCGGCGGCCTTCGGCGCCGCGTCCTGGTCCCGGTTCTCGGCGACGTGCCGCACCCCGAGACCGGACAGGATCCGCACATCGCTCGCGGGGTAGGTCTTGGTGACCACGATCAGGGTCACCTCGTCGCGCTCGCGCCCGGCGGCCGCGCAGGCCGCGCCGATGCGCTCTTCCACTCTCGCCAGGTTCTCGGCGAGTTGTGCCTTACGGTCCGTCATGCCCCATCAGTCCAGCCAGACATAGCCCGCGAGCCGCCCGGTGGTGCGGTCGCGACGGTACGAGAAGTGATCGGCCGACTCCAGCGTGCACACCGGCGACTGCGCCCGGTCGCACACCCCGAGCCGCTCGAGCTGCGCGTGCACCCCGGCGGTCACGTCGACGGCGGGGGTTCCCCAGGAGGTCTCGGCGTAGGCCGCCGGTTCGGCCGCGGCGACCTCGGCCCGCATCGCGCCGGGCACTTCGTAGCACCGGCCGCAGACGGCGGGTCCGGTACGGGCGACGATCCGCGCCGGTTCGGCGCCGAGCTCCGTCATCGCCTTGACCGCGGCGGGTACGACCCCGGCAACCATGCCGGGCCGCCCCGCGTGGGCCGCGGCGACGACCCCGGCAACGGGGTCGGCGAGCAGCACCGGGGTGCAGTCGGCGGTGAGGACGGCGAGGGCGAGTCCGCGTTCGGCGGTGACGACCGCGTCGACCTCGGGCACGGGGCGCTCGCCCCAGGGCCCGTGGACCACGGCCACGTCCGGGCCGTGCACCTGATTCATCCAGACCACCCGGGCGGGGTCGAGGCCCAGGGCCCCGGCGGCCAGTTCACGGTTGGCGCGGACGGCGGCGGGGTCGTCGCCGACGGCGCCGCCGAGGTTGAGCTGCTCGTACGGAGCGGCGCTCACCCCGCCCCACCGGTCGGTGAAGGCGAAATGCGCGCCGCTCGCTGTGCTTGTGGTGGAGCGCTGTCCTATCACTTCAGGAAGTCCGGCACGTCCAGCTCTTCGGCCGCGCTGTCGGAGTAGCTGCGCGACGGCGGGACCGGCGGGGAGACGGGCAGGTCGTTCGAGGCGGGCTCCGGAGCGGGCTCCGGCGCCTCCTTCGGCGTGACGCTGCCGAGCGAGCCGAAGGACGGGCGGCTCTCGGCGGACGCGGAGGAGGCAGGGCGGGACGGCGCGGGCTCCTCGCGCTTGGCCGAGGACGAACCGAGCACCGTGTCCCGCTTGGACGGCGGCTGGCCGCCGTCGAAGCCGGCCGCGATGACGGTGACGCGCACCTCGTCGCCGAGCGCGTCGTCGATGACGGCACCGAAGATGATGTTGGCCTCGGGGTGGGCGGCCTCGCTGACCAGCTGGGCGGCCTCGTTGATCTCGAACAGGCCGAGGTCGGAGCCGCCGGAGATGGACAGCAGCACACCGCGGGCGCCGTCGATGGAGGCTTCGAGTAGCGGTGAGGAGATCGCCATCTCGGCCGCGGCCACCGCGCGGTCGTCGCCGCGCGCGGAGCCGATGCCCATGAGCGCCGAACCGGCCTCGGACATGACGGACTTGACGTCGGCGAAGTCCAGGTTGATCAGACCCGGCGTGGTGATGAGGTCGGTGATGCCCTGCACACCGGAGAGCAGGACCTGGTCGGCCGACTTGAAGGCGTCCAGGACGGAGACCTGGCGGTCCGAGATGGACAGCAGCCGGTCGTTCGGGATGACGATGAGGGTGTCGACCTCTTCGCGCAGCTCCGCGATGCCGTCCTCGGCCTGGTTGGCCCGGCGCCGTCCCTCGAAAGTGAACGGGCGGGTGACCACACCGATGGTGAGCGCGCCGAGCGAGCGGGCGATGTTGGCCACGACGGGTGCGCCGCCGGTACCGGTGCCGCCGCCCTCACCGGCGGTGACGAAGACCATGTCGGCCCCCTTGAGGACCTCCTCGATCTCCTCGCGGTGGTCCTCGGCGGCCTTGCGGCCGACGGCCGGGTTGGCTCCGGCGCCGAGTCCGCGGGTGAGTTCACGGCCGACGTCCAGCTTGACGTCGGCGTCGCTCATCAACAGAGCTTGCGCGTCGGTGTTGATGGCGATGAACTCGACGCCCTTGAGACCGACCTCGATCATCCGGTTGATGGCATTGACACCACCGCCGCCGACACCGATGACTTTGATGACTGCGAGGTAGTTCTGCGGTGCTGCCACGTCGAAGGCCTCTCGCCTCGAGTTACGTGTCGCCGCCTCGCTGTCAGGCGATCCGACGACTGATGCCGAATGGGACGGTCCGAACGCCGACCCGAACCCTAACGCTGAAGTTTAGGGTTACCAGTGTGCCTGTTCCCTGGACTCTTCCGAACAGGACACTAAGTCGACAAGTGGCGCCCGTACAACGAACACGCCGAACCTCCCGTTTTTCTTTTCACCCTATGTGATCAGCCATAGTGGCGCCCAACCAGGGTGCTGGCCTGCGCTGATGTGCGTCAACTCCCCGATGACGCAGGTGCGGTGGGGACGCTCACATCGAAGTCGCGGGCCTTGGGGGATGCTTTCATGAGAGCGGTGAGGGTTGTCGCCTTAGCGCGCCCCTTCTCGCCACTCCCCCAAGTGACGGTGCGGCCACCGCTGAGCTCCAGCACGATCGAGTCGTACGAACGGACCCTGAGGGTACGGGTGTCACGGGCGACGGCGGCCGGAATGTCACCGGCCACCCGCACCGCCTCGCGCACCAGCCGGTCGGCCGGGAAGCGGCGCAGGCCCGCCTCGTGAGAGACCGTCAATTCCAGCAGCGGCACGCCCTCGGGGCGTTTCGGAACGGTGGCGAAACGGACCCCGTCGTCGTCCACTTCAACGAACTTGCCGTCTTGTTTGTCGTTTTCGCCGCTTTCGTCATTGCCGTCATCCTCGACAATGAGAACCGGAGTTCGCTCGGTGACGTCGAGGGCGACTCCGTGAGGCCAGGACCGGACGACATCAACCGAGTCAATTCGGGGCAATTTTTGGCGCAAACGCGCTTCGATCGCCGCGGTGTCGACCGACATCAGGGGCGATCCGACCGGTACGTCGGCCGCCTCGCGCACCTCCCGCTCCGTCAGGACGTCCACCCCGGAGACGGGCACCTCCTCGACGCGCAGCCACGGCGAGAGGTACAGGACCCAGGCCGCGGCACCGCCCGCCAACATCACGCCGACGATAAGGATGATGAGCGTACGAAGGCGGGGCAGCCGCCTGAGAAGGGGCGGCCGGGGCGGGCCGGACTCCGCTTTCCGCCGTTCACCGCGCTCGGCGGTGGTGGGTCCGGCCACAATCCCCTGCCTTCTGCCCGCGCGCTAACGGCGCGAAGCGATCGCCTCGTACACCATGCCGACGAGCAGGTCGTCGGCGTCCCGGCGGCCGAACTCGCTGGCGGCGCGGGACATCTCGTACAGCCGGTGCGGGTCGGCGAGCACGGGCAGGATGTTCGCCTGGATCCACTCGGGCGTCAGTTCCGCGTCGTCGACCAGCAGGCCGCCGCCGGCCTTGACCACCGGCTGGGCGTTGAGCCGCTGTTCGCCGTTGCCGATGGGCAGCGGGACGTAGGCGGCCGGCAGTCCGACGGCGGAGAGTTCGGCGACGGTCATCGCGCCCGCGCGGCAGAGCATCATGTCGGCCGCGGCGTACGCGAGGTCCATCCGGTCCACGTACGGTACCGGGATGTAGGGGGGCATCCCGGGCATCTGATGGACCTGCGGCAGTTCGTTCTTCGGGCCGACCGCGTGCAGGATCTGGATTCCGGCCTGCTGGAGGTAGGGCGCGACCTGCTGGACCACCTCGTTGAGCCGGCGCGCGCCCTGCGAGCCGCCGGAGACCAGCAGGGTCGGCAGCGCGGGGTCGAGCCCGAAGGCGGCGCGGGCCTCGGGGCGGACGGCGGCCCGGTCGAGGGTGGCGATGGAGCGGCGCAGCGGGATGCCGATGTAGCGGGAGTCGCGCAGCTTGCTGTCCGGGGTGGAGACGGCGACCCGGGCCGCGTACCGCGAGCCGATCTTGTTGGCCAGGCCGGGGCGGGCGTTGGCCTCGTGGATGACGATGGGCACGCCGAGCCGCTTGGCCGCGAGGTAGCCGGGCAGCGCGACGTAGCCGCCGAAGCCGACGACGGCGTCCGCCTTGGTGCGTTCCAGGATCTGCTCGGCGGCCTTGATCGTGCCGCGCAGCCGCCCGGGGACGGTGATCAGCTCGGGGGTGGGCTTGCGTGGCAGCGGCACGGCGGGGATCAGCGCGAGTTCGTAACCCCGCTCGGGTACCAGCCGGGTCTCCAGTCCGCGCTCCGTGCCCAGGGCCGTGATCCCCACGGTCGGGTCCTGCCTGCGCAGGGCGTCCGCGAGGGCGAGCGCGGGCTCGATGTGGCCGGCGGTCCCCCCACCGGCGAGTACGACATGCACCGAAATTCACCGCTCTCCGGACGAACGCGCCGTGGCGCGCCGTCGCATCGTGTTCCATCTCCGAGGCCCTGACGAGCCTCTGACCGCAGCACGCTTTCTACCAAAGCGGGGTTGCCGCATGGCAAGCGCCGCCCGCGCAGCGGGCTCGTCGCGTGCGAAGGCGATCAGCAGCCCGATGGCGAACATGGTCGGCAGCAGGGCAGACCCTCCGTAGGAGAACAGCGGGAGCGGGACTCCGGCGATCGGCAGCAGACCGAGCACCGCACCGATGTTGATCACGGCCTGTGCCGTGATCCAGGTGGTCACGCCTCCCGCGGCATACCTCACGAAGGGGTCCTCCGTGCGTCCGGCCACGCGGATACCCGCATAGCCTAGAGCCGCGAAGAGGGCGAGTACCGACAGCGTCCCTGCCAGACCCAGTTCCTCCCCGGTGATGGCGAAAATGAAGTCGGTGTGCGCTTCGGGCAGTTGACCCCATTTCTCCACGCTCGCGCCCAGTCCGGAGCCGAAGAGTCCGCCGGAGGCGAGCGCGTAGATGCCGTGCACGGCCTGCCAGCAGGAGTCGTTCGGCCCCGGTTCGGTGGCGCCGATGCAGGCCAGCCGGGCCATCCGGTTGGGGCTGGTCTTGATGAGCACGATGCCGATCAGCGCGGCCACCGAGAGTACGCCCGCGAACAGCCGGGTCGGCGCCCCGGCCAGCCAGAGCAGCCCGAAGAGGATCGCGGTCAGGATGATCGCCGTACCCATGTCGCCGCCGAGCATGATCAGCCCCAGCAGCATGAACGCCACCGGGACCAGCGGCACCAGCATGTGCTTCCACTGGGTCAGCAGCCGCTTGTCCTGCTTGCGGGCGAGCAGATCGGCGCCCCACAGCACGAGCGCCAGCTTGCCGAACTCGCTCGGCTGGAGCTGGAAGGGGCCGCCGATGGAGATCCAGTTCTGGTTGCCGTTGACCGCCATCCCTATCCCCGGGATCTGCACCAGGATCATCAGGAAGACGGAGCCGGCCAGTATCGGGTAGGCCAGCGCCCGGTGCAGCTTGATGGGCATCCGCGAGGCGGCCAGCAGCAGAGCGGCGCCGATCGCCGCCGCGAGGAACTGCTTGCGGAAGAAGTACGAACCGGGCAGCGACAGTTGCAGCGCCGTGATCATCGAGGCCGAGTAGACCATCACCAGGCCGAGCACGGTGATCAGCAGGCTGCTGCCGAAGATCAGATAGTAGGCGGTCAGCGGCCGGTCCCAGGCCCGGCGGGCGCGCTGGTAGAAGCCGCGCAGCGGGTTCTCGCCCCGGGAGCCCCCGGAGCCCTGAGAGCCGCGGGCGCTCCCGGAGCGCGGCGCGGCGGGGCGTCTGGCGGCCCGCTGTACGGGAGGGCGGCCGGTACGGCTACTGGGCATCGGCGTCTCCGGGCCACAACGGTGTCACGCGTCGTCCCTCCCAAGGTCGCCCGGCAGGCGGCCGGGTCAGGCGCCGAGTCCGCGAACCGCCTCCGCGAACGCGTCACCGCGCTTGTTGTAGTTGGCGAACATGTCCATCGAAGCGCAGGCCGGGGCCAGCAGGACCGTATCCCCTGGCCCGGCGAGCCGCCGGGCTTCCCGGACCGCCGCGAGCATCGCACCAGTGTCCGTCCGGTCCAGGTCGACCACCGGTACTTCCGGCGCGTGTCGCGCCAGCGCTTGCCGGATCAGCTCCCGGTCCGCGCCCATCAGCACGGCGCCCTTGAGCCGCGGCGCCGCCCCGGCGACCAGCTCGTCGAAGGTCGCGCCCTTGGCGAGGCCGCCCGCGATCCACACGATCGACCCGTACGCCGCCAACGACGCCTGCGCGGCGTGGGTGTTGGTCGCCTTGGAGTCGTCGACGTAGGCGACCCCGTCCACGTCGGCGACGTGCTCGATGCGGTGGGCGTCCGGGCGGAAGGCGCGCAGTCCGTCGCGCACGGCCGCCGCGGGCACCCCGTAGGCGCGGGCGAGGGCCGCCGCCGCGAGGGCGTTGGCGATGTTGTGCGGGGCCGGCGGATTCACGTCGGAGACCTCGGCCAGCTCCTGCGCGTTCTTCTGCCGGTTCTCGACGAAGGCCCGGTCGACCAGGATGCCGTCGACCACACCGAGTTGGGACGGTCCCGGCGTGCCGAGCGTGAAACCGATCGCCCGGCAGCCCTCCTCCACGTCGGCCTCGCGCACCAGGTCCTCGGTGGCCTTGTCGGCCGCGTTGTAGACGCAGGCGACGCGATTGCCCTCGTAGATACGGCCCTTGTCGGCGGCGTACGCCTCCATGGAGCCGTGCCAGTCGAGGTGGTCGGGCGCCAGGTTCAGCACGGCCGCGCTGTGCGCGCGCAGGCTGGGCGCCCAGTGCAGCTGGTAGCTGGAGAGCTCAACGGCGAGCACGTCGTACGGCTCGTCGCCGAGGACCACGTCCAGCAGCGAGACGCCGATGTTGCCGACGGCCGCGGTGCGCAGTCCGGCCGCCCGGAGGATCGAGGCGAGCATCCGCACGGTCGTGGTCTTGCCGTTGGTGCCGGTGACCGCGAGCCAGGGCGCGGCTGGTTTTCCCGCGGGGGTTCCGCGCAGCCGCCAGGCGAGTTCGACGTCGCCCCAGACGGGGACGCCCGCCTCGGCGGCCGCGGCGAACAGCGGCTTGTCCGGCTTCCAGCCGGGGGTGGTGACGACCAGTTCGGTGCCCTCGGGCAGGGTCGCCCCGTCACCGAGGCGCACGGTGACGCCGAGCGCCTCCAGCTCGGCGGCCTGCGCCCGGGAGCGTTCGTCGTCGCCGTCGTTGACGACCGTGACGTGCGCGCCGAGGCCGCTGAGGACGCGGGCCGCCGGGATACCGGAGACGCCGAGCCCGGCGACGGTGACGTTCTTACCCTGCCAGTCGGTCATTTCTTGGCTGCCCATCCCGCGTAGAAGAGGCCCAGGCCGACGATCACGCACATGCCCTGGATGATCCAGAAGCGGACCACCACAAGGACCTCGGACCACCCCTTGAGTTCGAAGTGGTGCTGGAGTGGCGCCATGCGGAAGACGCGCTTGCCGGTGAGCCGGAAGGAACCGACCTGGATGACCACCGACATGGTGATCAGGACGAAGAGGCCGCCGAGCAGGGCGACCAGGAGCTCCGTGCGGGAGCAGATGGCGAGACCGGCCAGCGCGCCGCCCAGGGCCAGCGAACCGGTGTCGCCCATGAAGATCTTCGCGGGCGAGGTGTTCCACCACAGGAAGCCGAAGCAGGCGCCCATCAGGGCCGCGGCGACCACCGCGAGGTCGAGCGGATCTCGTACCTCGTAACAGGCGGACGGGTTGGTCAGGGTGGTCGAGTTGGCGCAGGACTCCTGGAACTGCCAGACACCGATGAAGGTGTAGGCACCGAAGACCATGGTCGCCGCGCCGGTGGCCAGACCGTCCAGACCGTCCGTCAGGTTCACGCCGTTCGACATGGCGAGGATCATGAACAGTGCCCAGATCACGAACAGCACCGGGCCGATGGTCCAGCCGAAGTCCTGCACGAAGGAGAGCTTGGTGGAGGCCGGCGTCTGGCCGCGCGCGTCGGGGAACTGGAGCGCGAGGACCGCGAATCCGATACCGCCGATGAGCTGGCCCGCCATCTTCGCCTTGGCCCGCAGACCGAGCGAACGCCGCTTGACGATCTTGATGTAGTCGTCGAGGAAGCCGACCAGGCCCATCCCGCTCATCAGGCCGAGCACCAGCAGACCCGAGAAGGTCGGCGTGTAGCCCGTGATCACCTTGCTCAGGAAGTACGCGATGATCGTCGCCAGGATGAAGGCGATACCACCCATGGTCGGCGTACCGCGCTTGCTGTGGTGCTCGCGCGGGCCGTCGTCCCGGATGTACTGCCCGTAGCCCTTGCGGGCCAGGAGCTTGATCAGCAGCGGGGTGCCGACCAGGCTCAGAAAGAGACCAATGACTCCCGCGAACAGGATCTGCTTCATCATCGGGCTGCGACCTCACCCTCGGCACCGGTCTCGAGCAGCGCCTGCGCGACCCGCTCCAGCCCGACCGAACGGGACGCCTTCACGAGCACGACGTCCCCCGGGCGCAACTCGCTGCGCAACAGGTCGACCGCCGCCTGTGCGTCGGACACGTGCACCGACTCCTCACCCCACGAACCCTCGTTATATGCGCCCAGTTGGAGCCAGGACGCTTCCCTGCCCCCGACCGCGACGAGCTTGCTGACGTTGAGCCGGACGGCGAGCCGCCCGACCGCGTCGTGCTCGGCGAGCGCCTCGTCCCCGAGCTCGGCCATCTGGCCGAGCACCGCCCAGGTCCGCCTCCCCCGGCCCATGGCCACGAGCGCGCGCAGGGCGGCTCGCATGGACTCGGGGTTCGCGTTGTAGGCGTCGTTGACGACCGTCACGCCGTCCGGGCGCTCGGTGACCTCCATCCGCCAGCGGGAGAGGGAGCCCGCCTCGGAGAGCGCACGGGCGATCTCGTCTGCGGACATGCCCAGCTCATGGGCGACGGCGGCCGCGGCGAGCGCGTTCGACACGTGGTGCTCACCGTACAGGCGCATGGTCACGTCACTGCACCCGGAGGGTGTGTGAAGGCTGAAGGCGGGCTGTCCGGTGGCCGTGAGACGGACGTTCTCGGCGCGTACGTCCGCTTCGTCTGACTCTCCGAAGAGGACGACCCGGGCCTTCGTGCGCGACGCCATGGCGCGGACGAGCGGATCGTCGGCGTTCAGGATCGCCGCGCCGTCCTCCGGAAGGCTCTCCACGAGCTCGCCCTTGGCCTGCGCGATCTGCTCGCGGCCGCCGAACTCGCCGATGTGCGCGGTGCCGACGTTCAGCACGAGACCGATCCGCGGCGGGGTCAGGCTCGTCAGGTACCGGATGTGGCCGACGCCCCGCGCGCCCATCTCCAGGACGAGGAATTTCGTCTCCTCGGTGGCGCTGAGCGCGGTCAGCGGCAGCCCGATCTCGTTGTTGAGGGAGCCGGGCGTGAAGACCGTGGGCGCCTTGCTCCGCAGCACCTGGGCGATCAGGTCCTTGGTGCTGGTCTTGCCCGCGGAGCCGGTGAGCGCCACGAGCGTCGCGCCCAGCCGTTCGACGACGTGGCGCGCGAGGGCGCCGAGGGCCGTCTGCACGTCCTCGACGACGATCGCGGGCACGCCGACCGGCCGGGAGGCCAGGACGGCCACCGCGCCCGCCTCGACGACCTGTGCGGCGAAGTCGTGGCCGTCCACGCGCTCGCCGGCGAAGGCGACGAAGAGGCTGCCTGACTCCACCTCACGGGAGTCCCTGACGACGGGTCCGGTCACCTGTACCGCCGGATCCGGTATGTCGTGCGTCTGCCCGCCGACGACTGCTGCGATCTCGGCGAGGGAGAGGGCGATCACAAGTTCATCCCTGGGTCTTCTGGATAGCTTCGCGAAGCACCTGGCGGTCGTCGAAGGGACGGACCACGCCGGCGATGTCCTGGCCCTGCTCGTGGCCTTTGCCCGCGACCAGCACCGTGTCGCCGGGCCGGGCGCGGGCGACGGCCGCGGCGATGGCGGCGGCCCGGTCCTCGAAGACCTGCACCTCGCCGCGGTGGTGCGCGGGCACGTCGGCGGCGCCCGCGAGCATCGTGGCGAGGATCGCGAGGGGATCTTCCGAGCGGGGGTTGTCCGAGGTCAGTACGGCGGTGTCGGCGAGCCGCGCCGCGGCGGCGCCCATCGGCATCCGCTTGGTCCTGTCCCGGTCGCCGCCGCAGCCGAGGACGATGTGCAGGTGCCCCTCGGTGACCTTGCGCAGGGCGCGCAGGACCGATTCGACGGCGTCCGTCTTGTGCGCGTAGTCCACGACAGCCAGATACGGCTGCCCGGCGTCCACGCGCTCGAGGCGGCCCGGGACGCCCGGCACGGCGGCGATGCCGTCGGCGGCGCCCTGCGGATCGATCCCGGCCGCGGCGAGCGCGACGATCGCGGCGAGGGTGTTCGCCACGTTGAAGGGCCCGGCGAGCGGCGACTTGGCGGTGATCCGCTGTCCCTCGGGGCCGATCGCGGTGAACGTGGAGTCCATCGGACCGACCTCGACGTCCTCGGCGCGCCAGTCGGCGTCGGGGTGCCCCTCGGCGGAGAACGTGACGACCGGGACGCCGGCCTCCTTGACGAGCCTGCGCCCGTACTCGTCGTCGAGGTTGACCACACCGAGCCTGCTGCGCCGCTGGGTGAAGAGCTGCGCCTTGGCCTGGAAGTAGTCCTCCATGTCCGAGTGGAACTCCATGTGTTCCGGGCTCAGATTGGTGAACACCGCGATGTCGAAGACGCAGCCGTCGACCCGGCCGAGGACCAGCGCGTGACTGGAGACCTCCATGGCGACCGCCTCGACGCCGCGCTCGCGCATCACCGCGAACAGCGCCTGGAGATCGGTGGCTTCGGGGGTGGTGCGCTCCGACTTGATGCGCTCCTCGCCGATGCGCATCTCGACCGTGCCGATCAGACCGGTGGAGCGGACCGTCTTCAGACCGCCCTCGACCAGGTACGCGGTGGTGGTCTTGCCGGAGGTGCCGGTGATGCCGATCTGCAACAGGCCGCGCCCGGGGTGGCCGTAGATGGTGGCGGCCAGTTCGCCCATCCGCGCGCGCGGGTCGTCGACCACGAGGAGCGGCAGACCCGTGGCTGCGGCGCGCTCGGCGCCCGTCGGGTCGGTCAGCACCGCCGCGGCGCCGAGTCCGGCGGCCTGGGTCACGAAGTCGGCGCCGTGCATCCGGGCGCCCGGCAGCGCGGCGTAGATATCGCCCGGCCTGACCGCGCGGGAGTCGTGGGTGATGCCCGTGACCTCCGCGGTCGAGTCCGGCCGGGTGGCTCCCAGCTGATCGGCGAGCTCCGCGAGGGTGGTGGCGGAGACGTGAACCGGTCGAGGCGGCCCCGGATACGTCACAGGAACGCCCTTCTGGGTGGTTTGGGACTGATCAGCGTGTGGCACGGCGGTGAGCGTACCGGGCACACCCCCGCCGGAGCGAAGTGAGGGGTTGGACGAGCCATGGTTCCCGTGGTCGGGAGTGATCGTGGTCACGAGCTGGTTCCTGGTCGCTTCTCGAGTGGTGCTGGGGGTCGCTTGGTTCAGGGGTCGAAGGAGACGGGGAGTCTGGCGGCCTCGGCCCCGGTCGGCGGCACCTGAAGGGTCTTGAGCGCGAACTCCATCACGTCCTTGTAGATGGGACCGCAGATCTGACCGCCGAAGTAGCTGCCCTCGGTGGCGTTCTGGATCGCGCAGTAGACGGTGATCCGGGGCTTGTCCGCGGGCGCGAACCCGGCGAACGAGGAGGTGTAGCCGTGGTACTTGCCGGTGGCCGGATCCACACGGTTGGCCGTACCGGTCTTGCCCGCGACCCGGTAGCCGGGGATGCGGGCCTTGGTGCCGGTGCCCTCCTCGTCGTCGACGACCGACTCCAGCATCTGGGCCAGCGTCTTCGCGGTCTTCTCGCTGACGACCCGGGTCTTCTTGGCCTTGGCGGCGGGGGTGAAGCGTCCGTCGGCGTCCTTCGTGCCGCGCACCAGCGTGGGTTCCACGCGGACGCCGCCGTTGGCGATCGTCGAGTAGACGGAGGCCGCCTGCATCGCGTTGATCGACACACCCTGGCCGAAAGGAATCGTGTACTGCTGCGACGTCGACCAGTCCCCGGCGGGCGCGAGGATGCCGTTGGTCTCACCGGGGAAGCCGAGCCCGGTGGCGCTGCCGATGCCGAACTTGCGCAGGTACGAGTAGAGGACCTGGTTGGCCTCCTGCTGCGTCTTGCCGAGCTGGCCGGTGGCCAGGATGGTGCCGATGTTGCTGGACTTGGCGAGGACGCCGTTGAGCGTCAGGTTCCAGGTCGCGTGGTCGATGTCGTCCTGGAAGAGCCGGTCGCCGCGGTGCAGCCGGTTGGGCACCACCACGTGGGTGGCGGGCGTGGCGACGTTCTCCTCCAGTACGGCGGCCATCGACATGACCTTGGCGGTGGAGCCGGGCTCGAAGGCGTCCTGGAGGGCCGCGTTGCCCAGGGCGTCCGAGTCGGCCGAGGACAGGTCGTTCGGGTCGAAGCCGGGCGCGTTCGCCATCGCCAGGATCTCGCCGGTCTGCGTGTCCTGCACTATCACGTAGCCGCGGTCGGCCTTGGACTTCTCCACCTGCTCGGTGATGGCGTTCTGGGCGGCCCACTGGATGTCGCGGTCTATGGTCAGCTCGACGTCGGAGCCGGCCACGGCGGGCGTCTCGGTGGACCCCGCGGTCGGCACCTGACGGCCGCCGGACTGGGCGTAACGGATCTTCCCGTCGGTGCCGGCGAGCTGCTTGTTCAGCTGCTGCTCGATGCCGCCGCCGCCCTTGCCGTCGGCGTTGACCCAGCCCAGTATCCCGGCGGCCAGGTCGCCGTTGGGGTACACGCGCTTGCTGGCCGGGACCGCGAGGACGCCGCCCAGGACGTCGGCGGTGCCCGGGTCGGTCTCCGCCTTGGCCGCGAGGGTGTTCTTCAGATCCTTGATCTGGTTCCAGACCTGCGGGGTCTGGCGGTGCGCCAGCAGGGTGTAGCGGGTGTTCTCGGTGCGCAGCTTCCCGGCGACGCTGTCCACGCTCTGCCCCAGGATGGGCGCGAGCAGCGCCGCGGCCTGCTCGGGCGCGTCCGCCACCTTGGTGGCCTTCGCCGTGAACAGCGTGGGGTCGGCCGTGATGTCGTACGCGTCGACGCTCGACGCCAGCGTGACGCCGTTGCGGTCGGTGATGCCGCCGCGCTCGGCGGCCAGGGTGCGGCCGACGTACCGGTTCTGCTCGGCCTTCGCGGTGTAGGCGCCCGCGTCCACGGCCTGCACCTGGAGCAGCCGCACCACGAAGGCGACCATCACCAGGGTCAGCGCGAGGCTGACCAGGCGCAGCCGGGGGCGCGGGCTGCCGAGCCGGATGACGCGGGGGGCGTTCGGCCGCGGGCCGCCCGGGCGGCGGGCGGGGCGGGCGCCTGGCCCCGGACGCCGGCCGCCGCTGGGGCGTACGGGCCTGGCGGGGCCGGGCACGCGGCGGCGCGGCGGTTGCCTGTCGGACACTTCCGTCACCTGCCGGGGTCGGTCGGGGGCTGGGCGGGCAGCGCGGGCTGCGTGGGCTGTGCGAACGGTGCGGGGGTGGCGGGCCACGCGGTGGGCGACGCCGCGGCGGAGGGGGCGGCCGGGGTGCCGGCGGGCGGGACCTGGCCCGGCGGCACGAGCGGCGTCGGCGAGATTGCGGGCGGCACGGCCGGGAGGCCCGGCGCGGGGGCGAGCATCTCGGGCGGCACCACGGTGGTGAGGGCGGAGGACTTCTCGGCCGCCGGTCCGGGGCTTCCCTCGACCGTGCCGTCCGGGTTCAGGAACGCCGGGTCGCCGCCTGGGACCATGCCCAGCTCGCGGGCGCGCTCGCGCAGGGCGTCGGGCGCCGAGTAGGAGTCCACGTCCCGCTGGAGCTCCTGCTCCTCGTCCGTGAGGTTCTTGGTGCCCTTCTGGAGGTCGTCGAGCTGGAACGACCCTTCGCTGAGTGCGGAGTTCAGCACGAGGAGCCCGATCAGGCCGCCGCCGAGCAGCACGACGACCAGCAGGACGAAGGGGGTGCGGGCGGCCTGCCCGCGCTGGGCGGGGAAGAGCCGCGCGAGCCGGGCGGCCCGGCCCCTAAGCTGAGGTTTGCTGGCCACGGCCCCTCCCGGCGCGTTCGAGTTCCCGGCCCATGGGCCCGAATGCACGGACCCGGCCGGTGAGTTTGCGGTTCCGGCTCACCCACGCTCCCCCTTCGAGTGCCTCACTCGGCCCCCTCCTCGCGGCTCACTCCGCTTCCTCCCGGACGCGCTGCGCGCCCCGCAGCCGCGCGGGCGCCGCTCGCCGGTTCTCGGCGATCTCCTCCTCGGTGGGAAGTTCGGCACCCCGGGTGAGCAGCTTGAGCCGGGGCTGGTAGCGCTCGGGCACGACCGGCAGACCGGGCGGCGCGGTGGAGGCGGCCCCGGCCGCGAACACCTGCTTGACCAGCCGGTCCTCCAGTGAGTGGTACGACAGGACGGCGATCCGGCCGTCGACGGCGAGCGCCCGGACGGCCGCCGGGACCGCCCGCTCCAGGACCGTCAGTTCGCCGTTGACCTCGATACGCAGCGCCTGGAAGGTGCGCTTGGCCGGATTGCCGCCGGTGCGCTTGGCGGCCTGGGGCAGCGCGTCGCGGATGAGCTCGACCAGCCGTGCGCTGTGGTCGAAGGGCTCCTTCTCGCGCGCGCGGACCACGGCCGACACGATCCGCTTGGCCTGCTTCTCCTCGCCGTACGCCCGCAGGATGCGTACCAGTTCGCCCGCCGGATAGGTGTTGAGCACCTCCGCCGCGCTGATCCCGGTCGTCTGGTCCATGCGCATGTCGAGCGGTGCGTCCTGGGCGTACGCGAACCCGCGGTCCGCCTCGTCGAGCTGCATGGAGGAGACACCGAGGTCGAACAGGACGCCCTGGACGCGCGGGACGCCGAGGCGGCTCAGCACCTCGGGCAGTTCGTCGTAGACGGCGTGCACCAGGGTGGCCCGCTCGCCGAAGGGGGCGAGCCGCTCGCCGGACAGGCGCAGCGCCTCCTTGTCGCGGTCGAGGGCGACGAGCCGCACCTCGGGGAAGCGGGTCAGCAGGGCCTCGCTGTGGCCGCCGAGGCCGAGGGTGCAGTCGACGACGACGGCCCCCGGCCGCTCCAGGGCGGGCGCCAGCATGTCCAGGCACCGCTGGAGCATGACCGGGACGTGTCGACTGTTGCTCAAGGGGCCCTCTCAGGTCCGGCGCGGCCGTACGCACCGACGGGTCCCCGCCCGCCGCGGTCCGACGCCGGCCGGGTCCGGTGGAAGGGAGCTTCGCCGGCGCCGGAAGCGCCGGCCGACCGGGAGCGGGTGGAGGCCGGGCCGTACGTACGCGCCACGTACGCGGAAAGACACCGGAGGATCGCCGGGGTCTTTCGGAGTGGAAATCCAGCAGGGAGAGCCTCGCCTCCCGCTTCGCGTCACTTTAGTCCACGGTGTCTCGCGGTCAATCAACCGGCATGCGCGTCGCGGACCGGGCACCCGGTAAGGCGCGAATGAGACGGATTCCCCCGTTCGGCGGGACCGCCACGGACCGTGTGGGTTACGTCACAACAAGCCACGACGGCGTTCTTTGTCCTGCCCCACAGCAGGACCGCGCCGCCCTTGACCAGTACCGTCATGGGTATGACGACTTCCGCATCCGTCCCCGCCGAGTCCGCGGGCGCCATAACCGCCGAGGGCACCGTCACCGACCGGCTGGTCGACGCGAACCAGACGTACGCCGCCGCGTTCAGCGACCCGGGGATGGACGCCCGTCCCGTCCTGCGAGTCGCCGTGGTCGCCTGCATGGACGCCCGGCTCGACCTGCACGCCGCGCTCGGCCTCCAGCTCGGCGACTGCCACACCATCCGCAACGCGGGCGGCGTGGTCACCGACGACGTGATCCGCTCCCTCACCATCAGCCAGCGGGCGCTGGGCACCCGCAGCGTCGCCCTCATCCACCACACCGGCTGCGGCCTGGAGTCCCTCACCGAGGAGTTCCGGCACGACCTGGAGATGGAGGTCGGCCAGCGCCCGTCCTGGGCCGTGGAGTCCTTCCGCGACGTCGACCAGGACGTACGCCAGTCGATCCAGCGGGTGCGGACCTCGCCGTTCCTGCTGCACACCGACGACGTGCGCGGTTTTGTCTTCGACGTGAAGACCGGACTGCTGCGGGAGATCGACCCCGCCTGAGGCGGGGTGCCGGAAGCCGCGTGCGGCGCCCGCCCGGATCGAAAAGCGGGCGCCGCTTCGCCTGAAAAGCCGCAAGACCTGACATAGCGCGGCCAGTTGTCCACAGGCGAGTGACACGAACCGGTAACGGCAACAAGAATGCGGGGAAGGCGTCACGCGGAACTTTTCCCGCGTGGTGTCCGTGTTTCGGGGAGGGCCGGTCCGCATCCATGAGCGTCGGCCCGAGAAAGGGCCGAGGAGGGCCGGGTGACGACCTATGACGATCGAGCGACCCTTAATGACCTGACCGCCACCGTGGAGCGGGTCCGCGGTTCGGTGGAGGGAGTGATCGAGGGCAAGCCCGAGGTCGTACGGCTTTCGCTGACCGTACTGCTCGCCGAGGGACATCTCCTCATCGAGGACGTCCCCGGCGTCGGCAAGACCATGCTGGCCAAGGCGCTGGCGCGGTCCATCGACTGCTCGGTGCGGCGCATCCAGTTCACGCCCGACCTGCTGCCCTCGGACATCACCGGTGTGTCCATCTGGGACCAGCAGCGCCGGGACTTCGAGTTCAAGCCGGGCGCGATCTTCTCGCAGATCGTGATCGGCGACGAGATCAACCGCGCCTCGCCCAAGACGCAGTCGGCGCTGCTCGAATCGATGGAGGAGCGCCAGGTCACCATCGACGGGACGACGTACGAGCTGCCGAGCCCGTTCATGGTCGTGGCCACCCAGAACCCGGTCGAGATGGAGGGCACGTATCCGCTGCCCGAGGCGCAGCGCGACCGCTTCATGGCCCGGGTCTCCATCGGCTACCCCAGCCCCGAGGCCGAGCTCCAGATGCTGGACGTGCACGGCGGCGTCTCCCCGCTGGACGACCTCCAGCCGGTGGCGCACGCGCACGAGATCGTGAAGCTCATCGACGCGGTGCGCACGGTGCACGTCGCGGACCCGGTCCGGCGCTACGCGGTGGACCTCGTGGCCGCCACCCGCACCCACCCGGACCTCAGACTCGGTGCCTCGCCACGGGCCACGCTGCATCTGCTGCGCGCCGCGAAGGCCTCGGCCGCGCTGGCCGGCCGGGACTACGCGCTGCCTGACGACGTCCAGGCGCTCGCCGTGGCGGTGCTGGCCCACCGGCTGCTGCCGACGGCCCAGGCCCAGCTCAACCGGCGTACGTCCGAGCAGGTCGTGCAGGAGATTGTGCAGCGCACCGCGGTACCGGCGGCGCACCCGCCGCAGAGCGGCGGCTACGGCGTGGGCCGTGGCGCGCCCGCCTTCGACCAGCAGCCGCCGCGGAGGCTGTGATGACGTCAGGGGGGACGGGGCAAGCGGAGGAGCAGCGGGGCGGCGTCCGCACGGCGCTCGCCGGGCTCACCACCCGCGGACGCTCCTTCCTGGCCGCCGGAATCGCCGCCGCCGTCTGCGCGTACGTGCTGGGCCAGGTCGATCTGCTCCGGGTCGGCCTGCTGCTCGCCGTGCTGCCGCTGATCTGCGCGACCGTGCTGTACCGCACGCGGTACCGGGTCGCGGGCAGCCGCCGGCTCTCCCCCGCGCGCGTGCCCGCCGGCTCCGAGGCCCGCGTCCACCTGCGGATGGACAACGTCTCCCGGTTGCCCACCGGCCTGCTGATGCTCCAGGACCGGGTGCCGTACGTGCTCGGGCCCCGGCCCCGGTTCGTGCTGGACCGGGTCGAGGCGGGCGGCCGCCGCGAGGTGTCCTACCGGGTCCGCTCGGACCTGCGCGGCCGCTACCCGCTGGGCCCCTTGCAGCTGCGCCTCACCGACCCGTTCGGGATGTGCGAGCTGACCCGGTCCTTCTCCACGTACGACACCCTGACGGTGATCCCGCGCGTGGAGCCGCTGCCGCCGGTGCGGCTGAGCGGCGAGGCGAAGGGGTACGGCGACGGGCGGCAGCGCTCGCTCGCGCTGGCGGGCGAGGACGACGTGATACCCCGCGGGTACCGGCACGGCGACGACCTGCGCCGGGTGCACTGGCGGCTCACCGCGCGCTACGGCGAGCTGATGGTGCGCCGCGAGGAGCAGCCGCAGCGCGCCCGCTGCACGGTGCTGCTCGACACGCGCGGCGGCGCGTTCCTCGGCGCGGGCCCCGACTCGGCCTTCGAGTGGGCCGTGTCGGGCACCGCCTCCACCCTGGTGCACATGCTGGAACGGGGCTTCTCCGTCCGGCTGTTGACGGACACGGGCAGTTCGGTACCGGGCGAGGGCACCGACGGCTACGCGGGCGCGAGCCAGGAGTCGGCCGACGCGGCGGGCCTGATGATGGACACGCTCGCGGTCGTCGACCACTCCGACGGGACCGGCCTGTCCCGGGCCTACGACGTGCTCCGCGGCGGGAACGAGGGACTGCTGGTCGCCTTTCTCGGCGACCTGGACGAGGAGCAGGCGACGGTGCTCGCCAAGATGCGCCAGCGCAGCGGCGGCGCCGTCGCCTTCCTGCTGGACAGCGAGACGTGGGTGCGGGAGGCGTCGGACGTCCCCGGCCCGTCGGACGGGAGCGGGGACCGGCTGCGCATGCTGCGGGAGGCGGGCTGGACCGCCGTCGAGGTGCCGCGCGGCGCCGTCTTCGCCGACCTGTGGCAGGAGGCGGACCGGCAGCGCACGGGTGCCGCGGCGGCCGGCGGACGGACCGGGGGTGGTGGCTCATGAGCGGGGGCACGCGACTGGCGCTGTGCTCGTACGCGGCGACGCTGCTGGCGGCCTGCGCCCTGCTGCCGCTCGTCTCCCCGGCGACCTGGATCCTCCAGGCGGCGCTGCTGCTCGCGCTGGTGACCGGGGTGGGCATGCTGGCCCGGCGGGTCCCGCTGGCCCGGCCGCTGACGGTGGCCGTGCAGGCGCTGGCGGCCCTGCTGCTGCTGACCCTGCGGTTCGCCCGCGAGCAGGCCGTCGCCGGGATGATCCCCGGGCCCCAAGCCTTCCACCACCTCGGTCAACTGCTGCAGACCGGCGGGGAGGACGTCGGCCGCTACGCGATACCGGCGCCGCTGTCCGACGGCATCAGGCTGATGCTGGTCGGCGGGGTCCTGCTGATCGGTCTCGCGGTGGACGCGCTGGCGGTGACGTACCGCAGCGCGGCCCCGGCGGGCCTGCCGCTGCTCGCGCTGTACTCGGTCGCGGCCGGGCTCTCCGGCGGCGCCGCGGACTGGTACTTCCTGCCCGCGGCGGCCGGATATCTGATCCTGCTCCTGGCGGAGGGCCGCGACCGGCTCTCCCAGTGGGGCCGGGTCTTCGGCGGCGCGCCCCGCACCCCGGGCAGGGACGCGGGCGACGGGCCGAGCGCCCCGGTCCGCACCGGCCGGCGGATCGGCGCGGTCGCGGTGGTCGTCGCCGCCCTGGTGCCGTACGGGCTGCCCACGCTGAGCAGCGGGCTGCTGGACGGGGCGGGCGCGGGCGTCGGCTCGGGCAGCGGCGACGGCGGCACGATCTCCGCGGTCAACCCGCTGGTCTCGCTCCGCGACAGCCTGAACGTGAACCAGGACCGCCAGGTCATGTCGTACCGCACGACCACCGAGGACACCCAGGAGCTGTATCTGCGGATCGTCTCCCTGGACGAGTTCGACGGTACGGCCTGGAAGCCGGCCCAGCGGCACATCCAGGCGGTACCCGACACCTTCCCCGACCCCATCGGTCTGGGCTCGGACGTCCGGCGCACGGAGATCCGCACCCGGATCTCGGCGGCCGACTGGTACGCCCAGGACTGGCTGCCCATGCCCTACCCGGCCAGCAAGGTGAGCATCGAGGGCAACTGGCGCTACGAACCGCTGGGCCGCACCCTGGTCGGCGACCACGGCCAGAACACCCGGGGCGCGCAGTACGACGTCACGAGCCTGATCGTGCAGCCCACCGCGGACCAGCTGGCGAACGCCCCGGAGGCGCCGGAGGCGCTGCGGCGGGAGTTCACCGAGGTCCCGGAGTCGCTGCCGCCCGAGGTGGCGCAGAAGGCGCTGGAAGTCACCGAGGGCTCCGCGAACGACTACGAGCGGGCGGTCAAGCTCCAGGACTGGTTCGCGGTGAGCGGCGGGTTCACCTACGACACACAGGTGCAGGTCGGCAGCGGCTCCGCCGCGATCGCCCGCTTCCTGAAGGACAAGGAGGGCTTCTGCGTCCACTTCTCCTTCGCGATGGCGGCGATGGCCCGCACGCTGGGCATACCCGCCCGGGTCGCGGTGGGCTTCACGCCCGGCTCGCCCCAGTCGGACGGTTCGATGTCGGTCGGGCTGCGGGACGCGCACGCCTGGCCCGAGCTGTACTTCGAGGGCGTGGGCTGGACCCGCTTCGAGCCGACCCCGAACCGGGGCACGACGCCGGAGTACACGCAGCCGGACAGCGCGGGCACCGACGTCCCCGCCGTACCGAGGCCGTCGGACGCCGCGTCCTCGGCCCCGTCCGCCGCGCCGTCGGCGAGCGAGAGCTGCACGGTCGAGCAGAAGAAGCTGGACGGGTGCCCGAGCGACCCGGCACAGATCGCGGTCGACTCCGACGACGGCGGCTTCTCGCTGAAAGCGGTGCTGATCGTGCTTGGCGTGCTCGTCGTCCTGGCGATCCCGTTCCTGCCGATGATGTGGCGCCTGCGGGTCCGCGCCGTACGGCTCGGGCCGCACGGCCGCACGGACGCGGGCCCCGCGGCCCACACCCTGGCCGTCTGGCAGGAGGTGACCGATACGGCCTGGGACTACGGGATCGCGCCGGACGAGTCACAGACACCGCGGAAGGCCGCCGGGCGGATCGTCCGCCTGGGCCGGCTGGATCCGCCCGCCGAGGCGGCCGTGCACCGGCTGGCGGCGGCCGTGGAGCAGGTCCTCTACGCACCGCGGCCACGTCCGACGACGGGGCTGGCGGCGGACGCCCACCGGGTCGCCGAGGCGCTGGCCGCGTCGGTCGGCGGTCCGGCCCGGCTCCGCGCGCTGCTGCTTCCGCGCTCGGCCGTCCGGATCCTCTGGGCGGCGGCGGCCCGCTGGACGACCCTGGTGACCGCCCTGTCCGCCCGCCGGAAGGCACTGCTACGACGCCTGCCGCGGCCGTCGCGCCCGTCACGGCAGAGCGGCTGACGTCACCGCTTCCCGTCCGGGGCCGGCTTCCTCGGCCCCGGACGGGAAGCGCACACACCCACCC
>NZ_JBHWHV010000096.1:0-24610 GCF_042732375.1 Streptomyces sp. NPDC059785 | reverse complement strand
CGCTACGACAAACTCGCCGTCCGCTACGAGGCAACCGTGCTGGTCGCGGCCATCAACGAGTGGCTATGAGCGGCACATTGAAAACACTCCCTAGCGGTACGGATCCGGCCCTCTTACCCGGACTGCCGCTTGCGGGCGTGGGTGCGGGCCTTCATGCGGTTGCCGCAGGTCGCCATGGAGCACCAGCGGGCGGTTCCGGGGCGGCTGTGGTCCACGAGGAACAAGTTGCACTCGTCGTTGGCACAGGCGCGCAGCCGTCCCGGCAACTCCGTGACGACGCGCGACCAGGCGAGTACGACGCTGACGGCGAGCTCGTCCCCGGGCGCGGCTTCCAGCCGCCACGACACGCCCGCGGGCGAGACGGCCGGGCGGAGCCGCGCCCCGTCGAGCACGGCGGCCAGCTCGCCGACGTCCGAGGATCTTTTCCGGACGAGCCGGTGCAGCGTGTCCCGCACACGGCGCAGCCGGTCGCGCTCCTCCTCAGTGCCACGCCCGCCCCGTGCCCGCGCCCAGTCCGCCGCCCCTTCCCCGCTCAGGGCGTCCGTGGGGTGGCCGTCGATCACCGGTGCGCTGTTGAGCACGGCGAGCAGCAGTTCCTCGTCCTCGACCACGGCCCACTCTCCTTGACACGCCATCCGGCCCTGTGCATCATCAGAATAACCTAACCGGTTAAATTGAGTTAAGGGGTTAGCATGGTCGCTGTCCATCACCGGACCGTGGACGTCGACGGCCTGACCGTCTTCTACCGGGAGGCGGGACCGTCGGACGCACCCGTCCTCCTGCTGCTGCACGGCTATCCGACGAGCTCGCACATGTTCCGCCAGCTGATTCCGGCACTGGCCGGCCCCTACCGCGTCATCGCGCCCGACCACATCGGCTTCGGCCGTTCGTCGGCACCCGGCGCCGAGGACTTCACGTACACCTTCGACGCCCTCGCCGAGGTCACCCGCGGCTTCCTGACCGCCCTCGGCATCCGCCGCTACGCCCTCTACGTACAGGACTACGGCGCACCCATCGGCTGGCGGCTCGCGCTCGCGTCCCCGGAAGCGGTCACCGCCGTCGTCTCGCAGAACGGCAACGCCTACGAGGACGGGTTCGTACCGGACTTCTGGGCGCCCATCTGGGAGTACGGGGCGAAGCCCAGCGCGGACAACGAAGCGCGGCTGCGGCCCGCCCTCGGCCGGGAGGCCGTCGAGTGGCAGTACACCCACGGGGTCCCCGACCCCAGCCTGATCGACCCCGACGCCTGGGAGCACGACCTGGCGCTGCTCGCCCGCCCCGGCGTCGACCGCGCCCAGCTCGCCCTGTTCGGCGACTACGCCGGCAACCGCGACCTGTACCCGGCGGTGCACGCGTGGCTGCGGTCGAGCCAGGTCCCCGTCCTCGCGGTCTGGGGCCGCAACGACGAGATCTTCGGGCCGGCCGGTGCGGAGGCGTTCCGGCGCGACGCCCCGGACGCGGAGGTCGTCCTGCTGGAGGGCGGCCATTTCCTCCTGGAGAGCCACCTCGACGAGGTCGCCGCCGCCGTCATCGGATTCCGCCGCCGCCTTCGGTAAATCGTTCGACACCGTACCGGCCCGCTGGCAGGCTGCGCCCATGACCTACGGAAACGAGTCCCGCTCCACCCGGTGAGCGCCCAGGAAGAGCGCGACGCGCTCACTCCCCCGACCGCTCTGTACGACCACGCACTGCGCCTGCTGCGCGAGTCTCCCGGTGAAGTCCCGCCTCTGCGCGGCTACTTGGTGCCGCAGAAGACGACTGGAACCGGCCACGCGCTCCTCGGGAAATCTGCGCAGTCCGCCCTTCGGGAAGCCCTCACCCCGCTTCCCGGCGACCCCGCCACCCTGCATCGCCGCTTCGAACGGCTCGGCATCGAGGACCGCGACAGACATCTGATCAAGTCCACCGTCGCCGAGCTGCCGCTGCCGGCCGACCAGGTGGACAGGGCTCGGGCACTGGGACGGCGGCTGGTCAGGACCGGTACGACCGTGCCCGCCGTCACCGTGGGCATCGTCCTGCTCGGCCGCCTCGGCGGACCGGAAGACATCCCGTATCTGCGTGCGCTCGGCCTGTTCCGGGAGCTGACCGCCCCGGCGGTCGCCGCGCTCGACACTCTCGACCGCCAGGCCGCGGCCGTCGTGTGGCTCGCGCTGCACGCCCGCCGTGACGAACTGCGGCCACTCGTCCATGCCCTGTGGACGGGTGACCGGCAGGCCGTCCGTACGGAGCTGGTCGTGTTCCCTGCCTCGGCCCGCCTCGTCGACAGCACGACCGCCCGCCGGATCGCGGAGGCCTCCCGACTGCCCGACCTGCTCGGCCACCACCCGCACGACGTCGGCCTGCTCGCCCGCGCGGGCAGGTTGCTCGTCCGGATGGGATGTTCGCGCGACGATCCGACCGACCTCCTCGGCTACCGCGACGCGGTCCGGGTGTACGACACCGTCGTCGGCCGAGCCGCCGCGCTGCCGCCCACCCTCGACAACGCCGCCATGCTGCTGTCGCTCGCCCTTGATCTGAGCAGCGGCACCGGCATGCTGCTGGACCGGCCGCCCGGACGGCGCGCGGCGCTGCTGGAAACGCTCGGACGGCTGCTGGCCGAGTCTCGCTGGACGCGTGCGGGCGCGACCGCGAACGACGCGGATCATCCGGATCCTCCGGATCAGCCAGGCGACACCACGTACGACGCGGACCAGCGGCGGCGGGCCGAGTGGTTCCACCGCACCCGGCGGCAGCCGTCTCAGCAGCCGGCCGCGCCCGGCCGGTTCCGTATCGAGGTGGTGGCCGGCGATCCCGAGGACCGGGGACCCGTCGAGACACGTGTGCTCATCGACGGCCGTCCGGTCGTCGCGGCGGCTTTCTGCCGCGGGCCCGCCCACGCTCCCGAATACCTGCTGGACGACCACCGGCTGCGGGCCGCCGCGGAGCCCCACGAGGTGCAACTCGCGGAGGCGCACTGCACCGAGGGCTGCTGCGGCGCGATCTACGTCACCATCCGTCGGGACGCGGACCAGGTGGTGTGGGAGAACTGGCGGCAGACCGTCGGAACGCCTGCTGAGCCCGCGCTCGAACCGACCGCCTACCGGTTCGACGCCTCCGCCTATGACGCGGAGGTCGCCAGGGCGGAGACCGACGGTTCCTGGTCCTGGCGGGCACGCACCGTCGCCCGTCTCATCAGGGGAGGACTGGCCGAGCGGCCGGACCTGTTGAACCGGTGGGACGCGGAGCCGGGTTGGGTCAGCAGCGGCTTCGAGGACCCCGACACCGCTGTGGTGAACTTCCGGTACGCGCCAGGACTGGCGTCCGGCGACCCGGAGCGGGACGACAGTCCGCTCCACTTCCGCTGGGACATCCCGGACGACGGCACCCCGCCCGAGTCCCAGGCCGCCGCCGCCCTGCACCGGCTGGCAGAGGAGGACCCGAAGCGCTACGCGCGGGTGTGCGGCGGCAGCCGTGAGCGCGCCGCGGAACTCGGCTTCCCCTGGCCCGACGATGTCGACCGCCGTCGACGGTGAGCCGCCCCCTGACGACATCACAGACCGACGGCTGCCGCCGCGCCGGACAACTGCTTCGGTCTGCTCGGCATGCGCGAACGCGCCGTGGCGGTGGGCGGCACCCTGCGCGCCGGCCACCTGCCGCGGGGCGGCTTCGAGGTCGCCTGCACGCTCCCGCTCGACGGGCCCGACATCCTCCTCCACAGCGACGAAAGCACCGCTCCATGACCATCCACGTCCTGCTCGCCGACGACCAGGCCCTGCTGCGCGCCACCTTCCGCATCCTCATCGACTCGGTCACGGACATGACGGTCGTGGCGGAGGCCGCCGACGGGCAGGAGGCCGTCGACCTCGCCACGACGCACCGGCCCGACGTGGTCGTCATGGACATCCGCATGCCCCACGTCGACGGAGTGGCCGCCACCGCCGCCCTCTGCGCCCGGCCGGAACTCTCGGCCACCCGCGTCCTCGTCCTCACCACCTTCGAGAACGACGAGAACGTGGCCAGGGCCCTGCGCGCCGGTGCGAGCGGCTTCCTCGGCAAGGGGGTCGGCCCGGAGGTCCTGCTGTCGGGCATCCGCACTGTCGCGGCCGGCGAGGCCCTGCTCTCCCCCACCGCCACCCGGACACTCATCACCCGCTTCCTGGCGACGCCGGACACCGACCGCTTCCACGCCCTGCCCGACGAGATCAGGGCACTGACCGGCCGAGAACGCGAAGTCACGGCACTGGCCGCGTACGGCAGATCCAACGCGGAGATCGCCGAACGGCTCGTCCTGAGCCCTCTGACCGTCCGCAGCCGCATCCAACGCGCCATGACCAGAGTCCAGGCCCGCGACCGCGCACAACTCGTCGTCATCGCCTACCAGAGCGGCCTGGTGAAACCGCAGTCGGGCTTCGACAGCTGACAGACCGCGGACGGAAACTGGCGCGCGAGGGCGGGCCGGTGGCGCGTCGCGCGGGCCGACTGCCCGGGCCGGTCCGCGTTCAGTCGACCCCGGCGACCCCGGTGGCCGCGAGGATGCTCACAAGCAGCCGCAGTCCGTCGCGTACAGCAGCAGGTACACAGCCACCCCGGCAGTCACGGTGAAAGCTGCCGCCGTCACCGCCGCGAGGCGCCGGCGCGGGCGTCGCTTCGCCGGGCGGGCGAGGGTCGTCCAGGCGCCATGGGCCAGGACGAGGCTGAGCAGTCCGGTGCCCGCGAGGGTGGCTCGCGGACTCAAGGACCAGCTCACGTACGCGATTCCCACGAGACAGCCCAGGAGGAGGCACGCGAGCAGCGTGAGCACCGCCTCGGCCACGGCCTCTCCCACGGTCTCCACCAGGAAGTCCCCGATGCCTTTCGCCACCTTGCGAAGTCTCACAGCGCTTCTCCCCCCATGTACCCACGTACGGAAATCCGGTGCGAGCCCTGCTCACCTGTCCCGTGGCGCCGTGACGCTGTGCCGTTCCACGAGGGTGACGCCCAGTGAGATGTGTTCCGGGACGGTGTCCGGTCCGCCCGTGAGCTGCCGGTGGAGCATGTCGGCCGCGGCGTGCGCTTTCTGCGGTACGTCCTGGCCGATCGTGGTGAGTTCCGGCGTGACGAGTTCGGCGATCTCCACGTCGTCGAAGCCGATGACGGACATGTCCCGGGGCACATGCAGGCCGGCCCGCTGGAAGCCCTTGAGGAGACCGGCCGCGATGATGTCGGCCGTGGCGAAGACCGCGGTGAAGGGGGGCGGTCCGGCGGCGGCCGTGCGGGCCGCGAGTTCGCGGGCCGGTTCGATGGCCGTCTCGCAGAAGAAGACGTGCGCGGGGTCCAGTCGGACTCCGGCGTCGGCCAGGGCGGCGGCGAAGCCGCGGTGGCGTTCGTGGACGACTCCCGGGGGCGAGAGGGCCGGGCCCACGAAGGCGATGCGGCGGTGCCCGGCGCCGGTCAGGTGCCGTCCGGCCAGATAGCCGCCGCGGTAGTCGTCGACGCGTACGTTGCTGATGAGCGGCGAGTCCGCGTAGTTGTCGACGAAGACCATGGGTACGTCGTGGGCGCGCCGGAGCACCTCGGCCTCGTCGCCGAGGGTGCTGAGGAAGATCGCGCCGTCGACGTTCCAGGACTTCAGGCTGGCGGCGGTGCTGGTGACGTCGGTGACGGCGTGGACCATGAGGTACCGGCCGGACTCGGTGACCCGTTTCTCGAGCTCGCCGAGGAAGACCGAGTCGTGGTGCCCGAGGGAGGTCTCGGCACGGCCGTGGGTGGACGGCACATACCCCAGCGAGATGATGTGGGAGCGCTTCGCGGACAGCGAGCGTGCCGTCGCGCTGCGGACGTAGCCCAGCTTGCGGACGGCGGCCATCACGCGTTCGTAGGTCGCGTCCGACAGCCGGTCACGGCGTCCGTTGAGCGCGTTGGACACCGTCATCTTCGTCACGTTGGCCTCGTCGGCCACGTCCTGAAGGGTCGCCATTCACATCCCTTTCCTCCCCTGCCCGGGCAGAACTATAGCGGTGCGCCCTTGAGGAGGGGACGTCACAACCATTGACAGCTGAAGTTAGTTTACCGCTATAGTCCCGATCGCTATAGCGGTAAACCTCAAGCCTCGTCCCGCACTGAGCGGGTGCGGGTTCGGCAAGGCGCCGGGCGGGAGAGTCGCACACCTCGTCCGGCGGGAGCGCGCTTTTCGTGGTGACCGTGCGCATCTTCCACGCCCGTCGTCAGGACCGGGCGTGCGCTACTCGATGGAGAGACGGATGCGATACAGAAAGCCCTTCGGGGCGATGGCGGTGGCGGTGGCGTCCGCCCTGCTCCTCTCCGCCTGCTCGGGCGGCACCGGCGTCGGCGACGCCAAGCAGGACGACAAGGCCGACAAGGGCCTCCCCGTCCTGGGAAAGACCGTCACCTGGGACCCGAACCAGCTCGTCAACGACGGCAGGCCCATCAAGCTCGAATGGTGGGCCTGGGCCTTCGTCGACGAGGCCCAGAAGATGGCCGACGCCTACCAGAAGGTCCACCCCAACGTGGACATCCAGGTCGTCAACCAGCCGTGGGACGACTACTGGACCAAGCTCCCCCTCGCCCTCCAGGGCAGCGGCGGGCCGGCCATTTTCAACGTGCACAACAGCCAGCACGACAACCTCGTCAAGTACATGGCGCCGTACGACATCCCGGTCAAGGATCTCCAGGCGGACTTCACCAACGTCGACCAGCACGTCATCGACGGCAAGGTGTACTACATCGACTTCGGTCTGATGACAGGCGCGATCTTCTACAACAAGGACATGTGGAAGAAGGCGGGGCTCACCCAGGCCGACATTCCCGAGACCTGGGACGAATTCCGTGAGGTCGCGAAGAAACTGACGGTCAGGGACGGCGGCAAGATCACTCAGGCCGGGTTCAACTTCAACGGGCAGTACGACGCCATCCAGTCCGGAATGGCGTACCAGCTCGGGCAGAATCTCTTCGCCGGGGATCTCAAGACACCGGACGTCGACAACGCCGCCAACCTCGAGGTGATCGAGCGCTTCCTGGACATCTACCGGGACGGCTCGGGCGACAAGGACCTCGGCTCGGGCGGGGACACCTTCGGGCAGGGCCTGACGGCGATGACGTACTCCTGGGGGCACCTGGCCGGGACGCTGAAGACCGATCACCCGGACCTCGACTGGGGCGTCTTCAGGACCCCCGTGCCCGAGGCCGGCAAGACCCCGTACGCCTTCGACCGGACGAACGGCGAGTCCACGATCGGCATCAACAAGAACGCGAGCCCCGAGGAACAGGCCGTGGCCCAGGACTTCCTGCGCTACTACCTGACCAACGAGGACGCGATGAAGCAGCTCTGCCTGGCGGTCGGCGTCTACCCGACGTACAAGCCGCTCGCCGACGACCCGGACATCAAGGCGTCCCCGGTGCTCGAGGCCTTCGGCGACAGCACCAAGTACATCTGGCCCGGCGCTCTGCCGGCCACCTTCCAGACGTCCCTGGTCACCATGTGGGAGGACATCCTCTACAACGGCGTGAGCCCCAGGAAGGCCCTGGCCACCGCCCAGAAGACGCTCAGCACCGACCTCAAGGGCTCCGGCTTCGTGTCGGTCGAGAACCGGTACCCCGGCTACCAGGCACAGGACGACTGACGCCCGCCGAAGGGAGACGCCCACCCCGGCTGCCCGCGGCCGGGCGGGCACACCAGCCATGACCCTCACCACCACCCCCGCACGCCCCGCGCCGCGGAAGACCGGCGAACCGGTCCGGCGCCGCCGCCCCGGCGGCCAGGGCGAGCGAGCGCTGCGCAACACCGTCGTCGGCGTCATCGTCCTGTTCGTCGTCGTCCTGCTCCTCGTGCCGATCGCCATCGCCCTCGTCGGCAGCCTGCACTCCTGGAACCCGCTCAACGAGACGTTCGAGTACCTGGGCCTCGACAACTACCGGCGGCTGTTCGCGGACCACGAGTTCTGGACGGCCTCGCTCAACACCCTCGTCTTCGGGGCGGTCGCGATCGCCGGACGCGTCGTCCTCGGCCTGGCCCTGGCCTACGCGCTGCACTCGAGACTCACCCGGTTCAAGGGGTTCTTCCGGGCCCTGTTCTACCTGCCCACCATCACCCCGCTCGTCGCGGTCGCCTACGTGTGGCAGCTCATGTACAACCCGCGCTTCGGCGTCTTCGAGTCGCTCTTCGGCCTGGACGTCAACTGGCTGCTCGACTCGCGGTTCGCGATGCCCGCCGTGCTGCTCATGACCGTGTGGAAGGACTTCGGGTACGCGGTCGTCCTCTTCCTCGCCGGCCTCTACTCCATCCCCGACGACGTCCTCGAAGCCGCCTCGGTGGACGGCGCGGGCGCCTGGACCCGGTTCCGCCGGATCATCCTGCCCATGCTGCGGCCCATGACCCTCTTCGTGGTCGTCACCTCGACCATCGGCTATCTCCAGGCCTTCGTCCAGGTGCTCGTCCTGACCGAGGGCGGCCCCGGCACCTCCACCCGGCTCCTCTCCTACATGATCTACGACGCCGCCTTCGTCAAGTACGACTTCGGCTACGCCTCCGCGATCGCCTTCGTCCTGCTCGTCTTCACGGCGCTGCTCACCTGGGCCAACTTCCGGCTGACGGCCGACCACGCCAGGAGCGGCCGCCGCACCGTACGGAAGGAGGCCCGGCGATGAAGCAGCGAGTGCAGGCGGTGCTGCTGCACGTCGTCCTCGTCGTGCTCGGCGTGATCACCCTGCTGCCCTTCGGGTGGATGGCGGTCTCCGCGTTCAAGCCCAACACCGAGATCGTCGGCGTCGATCAGTCCTTCCTGCCGAAGGAGTGGACCTTCGAGAACTTCACGTCCATCCAGGAGAACTTCGCGTTCTTCCGGCTCTTCGCCAACAGCGTCGGGCTGTCGCTGGCCATCACCGCGATCGCCGTCTACACGAGCCTCATCGGCGGATTCGTGTTCGCCAAGTACGAGTTCCGGGGCAAGAGCCAGGTGTTCGCGCTGGTCCTGAGCACGATGATGATCCCCTGGGCCGTGGTGATCATCCCGCGCTACACCATGTTCGCGGACGCCGGGCTCAAGGACTCCTACGCGTCGATCGTCATCCCGGCCGCCATCAGCGCCTTCGGCATCTTCATGATGCGCCAGAGCATGGACAACATCCCCGACGAGATCCTCGAAGCGGCCCGCATCGACGGCGCCTCGGAGCTGTACATCTTCCACCGCATCGTCGCCCCCCTGAGCGGCAACGCCATCTCCGCGCTCGCCATCTTCCAGTTCCTGTGGGTGTGGGAGGACTACCTCTGGCCCTACCTGATGCTCACCGACGAGTCCAAGCAGGTGCTCGCGGTCGGACTGACGACGTTCCAGGGCCGGTACACCACCGACTACGGCGGCCTGTTCGCGGCGACCACCATCGCGATCGTCCCGGTACTGATCGTCTACGTCGTCTTCCAGCGGCGTTTCGTCGCCGGGGCCGCCAGCGCGGCGGTCAAGGGCTGACCCCAGGCCGACCGAGCGCACAGCCGCTCCGTGGCAATGCCCGGCCCCACCCCGCACCGACCCGAAAGCAGGCTCCGTCCATGCCCCTCACCCCACGCCCGACCGCCGACCCGCGCTCGGTGATCGAGGGAGACCGCTACCGCATCACCGTCCTCACCGACGGCCTCGTCCGCCTGGAGTACGCCGAGGACGGCGTCTTCGAGGACCGCGCCTCGATGCTCGCCCTCCACCGCGACCTGCCCGTCCCCGACTTCCGCGTCACCGACCACGGCACCCACCTGGAGATACGCACCGACCGCTGCCGCCTCACCTACGACAAGGGCCCCTTCACGACGAGCGGACTGAGCGTGGCGGTGCTCGGCGGGGTGAGCATCTACCACTCGATCTGGCGCTACGGGCAGGACGGCCCGAACCTCGGCGGCACCGTACGGACCCTCGACCACGCCGACGGCGAGGTGCCGCTCGAACCGGGGATCGTCGCCCGGGAGGGGTACGCCGTCCTGGACGACTCCCGCTCCCTGCTGCTCACCGACGACGGATGGGTCGCGCCCCGCGACGGCAGCCGCACCGACCTGTACGTGTTCGCCTACGGGCACGACTACACCGAGGCCGTACGGGCCTTCCACGCCCTGTCCGGTCCGGTACCGCTGCTGCCGCGCTGGGCCCTGGGCAACTGGTGGAGCCGCTACCACCGCTACACCGATGACGAATATCTCGCGCTGATGGAGCGGTTCGAGGCCGAGGGCCTGCCCTTCTCGGTGGCCGTCCTCGACATGGACTGGCACGTCGTCGACATCGACGCGAAGAAGTACGGCAGCGGATGGACGGGATACACCTGGAACCACGAGCTGTTCCCCGACCCGCCCGCCTTCCTCGACCGGCTGCACGAGCACGGGCTGCGGGTCACCCTCAACGTCCATCCCGCCGACGGGGTCCGGGCCCACGAGGCGTCGTACGCCCGGATGTGCCAGGCCCTGGGCAGGGACCCCTCGTCCGGCGACCCGATCGTCTTCGACGCCGCCGACCGGGCCTTCCTGACCGCCTACTTCGACGTACTGCACCGCGGCCTCGAGGCGGACGGCGTCGACTTCTGGTGGGTGGACTGGCAGTCGGGGCCCTACTCACGCGTCGCCGGTATCGACCCGCTCTGGATGCTCAACCACTTCCACTTCCTGGACAACGCGCGCGACGGCAGGCGCCCGCTGACCTTCTCCCGCTACGCCGGGCCCGGCAGCCACCGCTACCCGATCGGCTTCTCCGGGGACACGGTGATCTCCTGGGAGACCCTGGCCTTCCAGCCCCGCTTCACCGCCACGGCGGCCAACATCGGCTACGGCTGGTGGAGCCACGACATCGGCGGCCACATGCTCGGCGCCAAGGACGACGAACTCGCCACCCGATGGGTGCAGTTCGGCGTCTTCTCACCGGTCATGCGGCTGCATTCCTCGAGCAACCCGTTCACCACCAAGGAACCCTGGTCCTTCGGGCGGGAGCACCAGGACGCCCAGACCGCGTTCCTGCGCCTGCGCCACCGGCTCATCCCCTACCTGCACACGATGAACCACCGGGCCGCCGCGGAGGGCATCGCGCCGCTCCGTCCCCTCTACCACGGCTGGCCCGAGGCACCGGAGGCGTACGGCCACCCCGACCAGTACACCTTCGGCTCCCAGCTCCTGGTGGCGCCGGTCACCACCCCGCGCGACGCCTCCACCCGGCTGGGGACCGTGCCGGTCTGGCTGCCGCCCGGCACCTGGGTCGACGTCCTCAGTGACACGGTGTACACCGGCGACCGCGAGACCGAGATGCACCGGGACATCGCCACGATCCCCGTCCTCGCCCCCGCCGGAGCGATCGTTCCGCTCGACGGCGCCGAGGTTCCCGCCAACGGCGGATACCTCCCCGAGCACCTGGAAGTACTCGTCATCGTCGGTGAGGACGGCGCCTTCACCCTCGTCGAGGACGACGGCTCGGCCGACGGCGGCGAGAAACCGGCCCGCACCCCGCTCACCTACGACCAGGCCACGGGTGTGTTCACCATCGGAGCACCCCAGGGACCGACGGAATTCCTCCCGCAGCACCGCTCCTGGACCGTCACCTTCCCCTGCCTCCAGAGGACGGACGAAGCCGCCGGGCGAGCGGTGACCCTCGACGGCGAGCACGCCGACGCGGACTTCACCCACCGCGACGGCCGGGTCAGCATCCGCGTCGACGCCGTACCGCTCGGCACGACGGTGCGGGTCCACCTGGGCGCGCGCCCCGCGCTCGCGCCCAACGACATCAGGTCCCGGCTCTTCACACGCCTGGACGCGGTCCAGTGCGCGTACGAACTGAAGTCCCGGATCCTGGACATCGCGCTCTCGGACAAGCCGCTGCACGTCCGGCTCTCCCACCTGGTCGCCCTGCGCCTGGAAGCCCCCCTCCACTCGGCGGTCGCCGAAATCCTGCTCGCGGACGCCGGCACCACGACGGCCGTCAGCCCCGAAGGAAACGGAAGCAAGCATGCGTAAACGCCTGTCCCTCGCCGTGGCCACGGCCGTCACCGCGGTCAGCGTCCTCTCCGGCACGGTGAACGCCGCGTCCGAACCGGCCCGGACCGCCACCGCCACCGCTTCGCGGCCTTCCGACGGCTCCAAGGACGTGATCGCGAACCTCTGGGAGTGGAACTGGCCCTCGGTGGCCGAGGAGTGCACGACCGTCCTCGGGCCCAAGGGCTACGGCGGTGTGCAGGTCGCCCCGCCGCAGAACTCCGTCAGCCTCGACCACGTAGAGGGCAAACCCCAGCACCCGTGGTGGGAGGTGTACCAGCCCGTCGACTACACGCTCGAGAGCCGGATGGGCACCGAGAAGCAGTTCAAGGCCATGGTCGCCACCTGCCGGGCCGCGGGTGTGAAGGTGTACGTCGACGTGGTGGTCAATCACATGGCCCGCGACGGACACGAGTCCTACGGCGGCGCGTCCTACACGCACTACGACTACCCCGGGCTGTACGGCCCGGCCGACTTCCACACGTACCCCGACGACTGCCCCGTCCAGCCGCCGGCCGACAGCGCCGACGAAAACACCATCCGGAACTACAACGACTACCGCCAGGTCACCCAGTGCGAGCTGCTGCGGCTGGCGGACCTGCGCACCGAGACACCGCGCGTCCGGAAGCAGATCGCTGCGTACCTCAACAAGCTCATCCGCTACGGCGTTTCGGGCTTCCGCGTCGACGCGGCCAAGCACGTCGGCCAGAGCGACCTCGCCGCCATCATCGGCAGGCTCGACCGCACCGTGGACGGCGAGAAGCCGTACGTCGCGCTGGAGGTGTTCCCCGGCCCCGGCGCCCTGTCGCCCTTCGCCTTCCATGACCAGGGCAGCCTGCTCGGCATCGACTACGCCTACCAGATCAAGGACACCTTCAAGAGCTACGACGGCGGGGACGGCAACATCACCGCCCTGCGCACCCTCGGCGAGCGGTCCGGGCTGCTGCCCGGCGACAAGTCACTCGTCTTCGTCCAGAACCACGACTCCGAACGGGGCGACACCACACTCAGCTACCGCGACGCGGACACCAACCTGCTCGCTAACAAGTTCATGCTCGCCTACGGCTACGGCCGCCCCCAGGTGTACGCGAGTTACGCCTTCGACGGCCTCGCGACCGACTCGCCGCCGTCCGACGCCAAGGGCTTCGTCACCGACACCGACTGCGACGCCGGCTGGGCCTGCGTCGACCGGGACACCGGCGTGGCCAACATGGTGGCCTGGCACAACCACGTCGGCGACGCGAAGCTCCGCAACTGGTACGACGACGGCGCCAACCTGCTCGCCTTCAGCCGCGGCGGCAAGGGCTGGATCGCCGTGAACAACCACCGGACAGCCCGGACGGCCACCTTCAGAACCGGCCTGCCTGGCGGCACGTACTGCGACGTCACCCACGGCGCACTCACCCACGGCAAGTGCACCGGCCCGACGGTCGAGGTGAACCGCCACGGCGAGGCACGGGTCACGGTCGCCGCGAAGGACACGGTGGCGTTCACGGACGAGGACCTGGTCCGCCGCTGAGGCCGGAGCGGGCAGTTCGGGGCGGCCGAGGGCGGAGCGAGCGGTCCGGGGCGGTGGCAGCATGGCGAGCATGACTGCCTATGTGATCTCCGAGGTGGAGATCGTGAACCCGACGCTCGCGGACGAGTACAAGCGGCTGGCCGAGGCTTCGATCCAGCGGCACGGGGGCCGCTACGTGGTGCGCGGGGTGCGACCGGACGCCGTCGAAGGCGTCTGGTCCTGCGAACGCCGCCTCGTGATCGTCGAGTTCTCCGACATGGAGCGCGCCAGAAAGTGGTATGCCTCGCCCGATTACGCCGAGGCGCTGAAGCTGCGTGAGGTGGCACTCGAACGGCGGCTCCTCTTCGCCGAGGGTCTGCTCCCGTAGCCGTTCCGGCCGCACTCCCGGATCTGCCGCGGGGTGCGGCCGGGACGGTCACGGCCACCGCGTGGTCACCGGGCGCGGCGGATACGGATCGGGCCGTGGGTCTTTGTCGGCTCGACGGGGTGGCCGGACTGTGTGATCTGCACCTTGCCGGCCGTGACCAGGCGTCGGGCGGCGCGGCGGGCCGGTTCCATTAGGGCGCGCCAGCCGTCGTCGTCTCCCTCGTACACCGCCCGCGCGGCGTCGGAGGGGCAGATCGTGGCGGTCGGGCCGCGTCGTTCCAGCAGGTCCATGATGGCCCGCTCCAGGCGCTGTTCCGTCTGTCGTTCGTCCTCGTCTGTCACGGCGTCAGTGTCGCAAGGGGCGTCGGCGAGAACCGGGACGCCGGGCAGCGCGCCGCTTCGCCATTTTTCCGACGCCTCTGACAACGATGTCTGTCGCGGGTATGGACGCGGGTCGGGCGGCGTGATCTCATGCCTCAGGTCGCGCCGGCCACCCCGTATCCGCCCCGGGCGGTCCGTGGGCGGCGGCGTCACCGCGTATCCGTTGTGCTCGTCAGAGTGCCCCACACGATGGAGCGTGCCGTGCGACCTTCGTATCTCAGACCCCTGCGCAAGCTGCGCTCACCCGGACTGTGCCACGTACTGGCCGCCGCGTCGGTGGCGCTCGCCCTCGCCGGGCCGGGCGTCACCACCGCGGACGCCGCGGACGCGCCGGCCCGCACTGCCACGGTGACGGTGCCGAACGCCCGCTTCGAGGTGCTGTCGCCGACCCTGATCCGTACCGAGTACTCCGGGGACGGTGACTTCGAGGACCGGCCGACCTTCAACGCGATCGGCCGGGACGCCTTCACACCGCCTCACTACAGGTCGACGGTGCGCGACGGCGTCCTGTCGATCACCACAAGCAAGGTCACGTTGCGCTACCGGATCGGTTCCGGGCCCTTCACCGCGGACAACCTGACCGTGGGGCTGCGCGCGGGCGGACAGCCGGTGCTCGCCGCCCCGTGGCGGCACTCGCCCTGCGCCGTCGGAGCGCGGTGCGAGGCCGAGGACCAGCACTACGACGGCCCGGGACTCGCCGCCGACCACGTCGGGTTCACCGGCAAGGGGTTCCTGGCCGGCTTCGAGGTCGACAACAACTCGCTCGCCACGGACGTGCGGACCGCTGCGAAGGGTTCGTACGAGTTCGCCGTGCGCTACACCAACGCGGTCGGCAGCGACGGCCGCCACGAGGCCCGTACGCTCAGCCTCGGTGTGGACGGCGGCGCCGACCGGACGTTCACGCTGCCCGAGACCGCCGACTGGAACACCTGGGAGGTGGCCCGGCTGACGCTGCCGCTCGGCGCCGGACCGCACACGCTCACCTTGCACCGCACCGCCGCCGACTCCGGGAACGTCAATATCGACAGCGTCGCCCTGCTCGACCCCGGGGCCGCCTACCCGAGCGCGGCGGCGGCCCCGGTGGCGGGCTGCCGGTTCGGCGCCAGCTGCGAGGCCGAGGACGCGCTGCTGTCCGGGTCCGGGGCGGTCCGCGTCGCCACGGACCACGAGGGGTACGCAGGGTACGGCTTCACCGCCGAGGCCGACCAGGGGTCCGTGATCACCGACCCCGTCGTGGGCGTTCCCGAGGACGGCACCTATCTGCTGCACCTGCGCTACGCCAACGGACCGGGCGGCGACGGCCGCCATGAGACGCGCACGATGTCGGTGCGGACCGAGGCCGGCACGCACACCACCCTGTCCCTGCCGGCGACCGACGACTGGGACACCTGGGCGTCGGCCTCCGTCCCCGTCACACTGAAGAAGGGCACCGACGAGGTCGAGTTGAGCTGCCCCGACGCCGCCAGTTGCCATGTCAACGTGGACACCCTCGCGCTGAGCCCCCGCGGGGAGCGGGCGCCCGCTCCGCATCTCGCCCTGGGCGGCTACCGGCGCAGCCTCGACGGACTCGACGGGGACCGCGACGCCACCCCCTGGACCACACCCGGGCTGCTGCACCGCGACGGCTGGTACCTGCTCGACGACACCCCCTCCGCGCTCCTCGACACCCGCAGCCAGAAGGTGTCCGCGCGCCCCGGCCACCACGGACGCCCCTACCAGGACGGCTACCTCTTCGGCTTCGGGCACGACTACGAGCAGGGCCTGTCCGATCTCGCCACGCTGACCGGCCCGTCGCAGTTGCTGCCGCGCTGGGCCTACGGCGTCTGGTACTCCGAGTACATCGACCGCACCGCGAGCGACTACGCGGACACCGTCCTGCCCGCCTTCCGTGCCGCGGGCGTGCCCCTGGACGTGCTCGTCACCGACACCGACTTCAAGTCCCCCAACACCTGGAGCGGCTGGAACTTCGACCCGGCCAAGTTCCCCGATCCGCAGGCGTTCTTCGACTGGTCCACCGGTCAGGGGCTGCACAACACCCTGAACGTGCACCCGAGCATCCTCGCCGACGACCCGCAGTTCCCGGCGGCGCAGAAGAGGGCCAACGGCAAGCTGCGCAAGGGCGGTTGCGCCTCCGCGGGCGGCTCCGACTGCTACACCTTCGACTTCGGCGACCCCGACCAGCTCGCGGCCTACCTCGACCTGCACCGGCCCATGGACCGGGCCGGCAACGACTTCTGGTGGCTGGACTGGTGCTGCGACGCCTCCCGGTCCTCCCGGTCGGGCGTCACCCCGGACGCGTGGATCAACCAGAAGTACGCGGACCTCACCGCGGAGACCGGCGGTGAGCGGCCCTTCGTCCTCTCCCGCGCCTACGGGTCCCTGCAGGCCGGCGGCTACAGCGGCGGCGTGGGTCTGCCCACGGGGCCCTGGGCCGACAAGCGCACCACACTGCACTTCTCCGGCGACACGACGTCGAACTGGGGCACGCTGCGCGCCGAAGTCGGCTACACCCCCGGGGAGTCCGCCGCCACCGGCCTGGCCGCCGTCAGCCACGACATCGGCGGCCACAACGACGGTTACGGCATCCCCGGCGCCGAGACGTACACCTCGGACGACGGCCGGACGCACCGCACCACCAAGCTCCCCGACGATCTGTACGCGCGCTGGGTGCAGTTCGGCACCTTCCAGCCCGTCGACCGGCTGCACAGCAACCACAGCGACCGGCTGCCCTGGCAGTACGGCGAGGAGGCGGAGAAGTCGGCGGTGAAGTTTTTCAGGCTGCGCGAGGCGCTGGTGCCGTACACCTACACCCTCGCGCACGAGGCCGCCACCACCGGCGTGCCGGTCGTACGGCCGCTGTACCTCCAGTATCCGGAGGAGGAGCGCGCCTACACCGAGGCGGGCGGCGAGTACCTCTACGGGCCGGACCTGCTGGTCGCGCCGGTCACCACGCCCGGCAGCCGGGCCACGACGTCGGTGTGGCTGCCCGAGGGCCGGTGGACGGACTACTTCACCGGGGACACGTACACCGCGCCCGCGGGCGGCGCCACCCATGAGGTCACGACGACGCTGGACACCATGCCGGTCTTCGTCCGCGCCGGCGGCGTCGTCGCCACGCGGGCGGGGAACGCGGCGAACGACGCGCAGAACCCGCTGACCGAGGTCGATGTCAGGGTCGCCACCGGGGCGTCCGGCACCTTCTCCCTCTACGAGGACGACGGCGTCGGCCGCGTCCCGCACCAGGCGGCGGCGACCACCCGGCTCGGCTACCGGGAGCACGGTGGCACCCACCTGCTGAAGATCGGCTCCGCGAAGGGGGCCTTCCCGGGGCAGGTGAGCCGTCGCGCCTGGACCGTGTCCTTCCTCGGAGTCGAGCGGGCGCCGCGCCAGGTGAGCGCGGACGGCGCGCGGGTGCCGGCCTCGTCCTGGCACTGGGACGCGGACACCCGTGTGCTGCGCGTCGACCTGCCCGCGCGCGGTATACGCGGCGCGCGGACGGTCGCGTACCAGTAACGGCCTGACCTGCGAGTATCCAGGTCTTGTGTCCGGGGCGCGGCAATGCCTGCCGCACCCCGGACACAAGACTGTGCGCCCCCTGTGAAATAGACCACAACCATTCGGGCAGTACGCGTGTCACATAAGGCAGGAGCAACCAGCTTCTACAACCACATAGGGGGAGAAAACATGATCAATCGTACCGTCCTGGCCGCGACCGCGCTGGCGACACTGTCGTTGGGTGCCACGACCGCCCTGGCGGCGCCCGCCTCGGCCGCGCCCAACACGACGCCGCAGAAAGTCTGTGGCAGCGCCTACAAGACCGTGAACTCGGCACCCGTCGGCTCCCGAGGCACCGTCTACCTCACGTACAACTCCTCGAACGGCAAGAACTGCGTCGCGACCATCCGCAGCACCCCGGGCACCGCCGTGGAAGTGGGCACCTGGGTGTACGTCCCCGACACCGACGAGTGGGACTCGGACTACGGGCTGTACACCTCGTACGCGGGCCCGGCCTACGTCTACGGCAAGGCCCACTGCGTGGACTGGGGCGGCTCGATCGGCAACGTGAGCGTGCAGGTGACCGGCTCCAACTGCGCGGCCCTGAAGGAACACCGGGTCACCACGGTGCGCTGACATCTCTCCCGACCGGTGCCGCAGCGGCTGCGTCCGCTGCGGCACCGGTTGCGTCCGCGATGCGGCTCCGATGCCGGGCCCGGCCGGTCTGCGGGGTGAGCGGGACCAGCTTGCCGAGCAAGATCGATTGTCAGTGGTGGGTGAGAGGGTTGGAGCATCAAGACGGAAATGAGGGGGGCCTGTCGTGTCCGGGAACCAGAACTACATCAATCACGTCGCGCTCGTGCTGGACGCCAGTTCGTCCATGTCGCATCTGAGCCGCAAGGTCGTCGAGGTCGCCGACCAGCAGATCGCCTACCTGGCCCGCCGGTCGAGGGAGCTGGACCAGGAGACCCGGGTCACGGTGTACGTGTTCGCGGACAAGGTGGAGTGCGTCATCTATGACAAGGACGTGCTGCGCATGCCGTCGCTGCGCGAGCTGTACCGCGTCGGCGGCATGACGGCCCTGCTGGCCGCCGCGCTGAAGTCGCAGCGGGAGCTGGCACAGACGGCGCAACTGTACGGCGACCACAGCTTCCTGACGTTCGTGCTCACCGACGGCCAGGAGAACGCGAGCCATCGCGGCCCGGAGGCGCCCGCCAGGGACCCGCGCCAACTGGTCACGGCCGTGGCCGAGATGATCGAGACGCAGGAGCCCAACTGGACCCTGGCCGTCCTCGTGCCGGACCAGATGGGCAAGCGCGAGGCCATGCAGTGCGGCTTCCCCAAGGACAACATCGCCATCTGGGACGCCACGAGCACCCAGGGCCTCGAGGAGGCCGGACAGGTGATCCAGCAGGCCACCGAGAAGTTCATGGTGGGCCGCACGAAGGGCATCCGCGGATCGCGCGCGGTGTTCTCGATGGGCGCGGAGGCGGTCAACAAGGACACCATCAAGGCGGCCGGCCTCACCCCGGCGGACCCCTCGGCCTACCAGCTGATCCCGGTGGCCCGCGACGCGGCGATACGGGAGTGGGTCGTCGAGTCCGGCCACACCTACCGCACCGGCGCCGCGTTCTACCAGCTCAGCAAGTCGGAGAAGATCCAGGCCCGCAAGCAGATCGCGGTCCTGGAGAAGACGACGGACCGGGTGTACACGGGCCCCGAGGCCCGAGCCCTGCTCGGCCTCCCGGACGTGGAGATCCGCGTCAGGCCGGACCACAACGCCGACTTCACCATCTTCGTCCAGAGCACCAGCGTGAACCGGAAACTGGTCCCGAACACGCGGTTGCTGCTCATGGGGTGACCGCGCCCGGCGGTTCGGCGGGCAGGGGGCCTACCCCGGGGGGCTGTTCGCCGAAGTAGTGGTGCAGGTGGTGGCGGACGAAGCGGTCGCCGCTGCGGAGGAGGTGGGCGCGGCCCGCCGCGGTGCGGCCGAGGACGTGGTAGCGCAGGAGGTTGGCGGCCAGCACGGGCGGTACGGCCCAGGGCAGGGCGTGGGGCAGGCCCAGGTCGCGCATGCCGCGGCGGCCGAGGAAGTACCGCAGCATGCTCAGCAGGCGGGCCCGCGCGTAGGCGCCGCGCAGCCGGGCGAAGCGGGTGAAGTGCAGGGCGGTCTGGGCCTCCACGAGGGCGTTCGCCAGCGGCGGTCCGGCCGAGCCGCCGTAGCTCTGGGTCAGCAACACGTGGTAGTTGAAGCGGTGTTGGAGGATCTCGCGGTCGTAGAGCCAGTCCTGGTCCACGCCCAGCAGATGGCCGACGTACTTCCACAGGTGCATCAGTGCGCGCGACTCGGCACGGGTGACGCGCACTCCGAGCAGCCGGACACCGAGCAGTTGCACCGCGTTGAACAGGCCGAGGGTCGCGGCCAGGTCGGACTGGTTGACCGGCAGCCCCCACCGGTCGACGTCCCAGTCGCCGTCGTGCTCCATCCGGTGGTTGACCAGGGCGTGCATGAGGCGGACGTGCACCGTCAGGTGAAAGCCCTGCCCGGAGCGGCGCATCGCGTCGTGGCCGGTGACCGCGGTCGCCCACTGCTGGGTCTCGGCGATCCTGCGCAGGGCGGATCCGCCGGTGAGTCCGCCGGTCTCGACCAGCAGCCGGGGCGGTCCGTCGAACCGGTAGGAGCCGATCAGCGCCAGTTGCAGCATGACGTCGGCGGCGTTGCGGCCGAACCGGCGGGCCACCCGGCCGCCCTCGTTGACCAGGTCGAAGTCGACCCAGTCCGGTACCGGGTCGACCGCGGCGAAGAAGTCCCGCAGCGCCTTCGGCGGGTTCGGCACCGAGTCGATCCCTTCGGCGAGCGCGCGCCGGAACTGTCTCATCGTCACCCGTTCCGGATGCACCGCGTCGCTGACCCGCATCGCGCTCGCCAGTTCCGCCGCCACCGTGTCGCGCGCCGTCAGCCGTTCACCGATGGTGGTCAGCAGGGCCGGATCCACCTTGCCGTGCTGCCGCAGCAGCAACCGCAGCGGCCTGCCAAGGCGACGGTTGACACTCTCCGTCTCCCGGAAGCGTCGCGGATAAGGAGACGGAGACAGGGATGGGGACGGAGGCGAGGAAAGGGGCGGGGGCGGCTGTGCCGGCGCCTTGTTCGGCTCTGCGGGGGTATCACACTGCGGCTGCTCCTGTGCGACCATGACTCGATGCTGACTGCCACTCGTACTCGCGTTCAATTCGCATCCTGACGCCGATGTCATCGCCTCGCAGGGACGCGCGGCGCACCACGGCCGCTCGCGTTTCGCCGCGCAGGACACCGCGTCAGGACCGGTCCCGGGCGACGGTGGAGCGCATCCTCGACGCCGCCCGGCTGGTCCTGGCCGAGCACGGCTACGAGGGTGCGTCGACCAGCAGGATCGCGGCGACGGCAGGGGTCAGCCCCGGATCGCTGTACCAGTACTTCCCGCACAAGGACGCCATCGTCTCCGCCGTGCTCCAGCGTTACAGCGACGCCCTCGTCTCGCGCGTCACCCACCTGATGTCCGGCCAGTTCGAGCAGCCCGCGCCCGTGATCGTCCGGTCCACCCTCGCGGTACTGTTGGACGGACTCGACGTCGAGCCGCCGTTCCTGCGCGCCGCGATCGAGTACGGGCCCCGGCTGGACGACGGTCGCACGCTGCGGGCCTTCGAGGAGCGCATCGGAGAGCTGGTCCTCGTCTATCTGACGACGCAACGCCGGACCCTGCGCGACGACGCTCCCCTCGACACGGCGGTCTGGATGCTGGTGCGCACGGTCGAACACCTCACCGTTCGCTATCTGCTGGACCGCCCGCCCATCCCGAGGGAGCAGTTCCTCGAGGAGCTGACCAGGCTCGCCCTCAACTACCTCAAGGCGTCCTCGTGACGTGGACCGGGTCGGCCCCGTCGGCCGGCAGGTGCTTCTCGAAGGGCAGCGGGCCGATGGTCTCCGGGTCGGCCCCGGTGTCGAACAGCGGGGTGTAGCCGGTCGCCAGGTAGAGGCCGCGAGCCTCGGGCTGGCGCGGGCCGGTGGTCAGGTAGATCCGCCGGTAGCCGCGGGCGCCCGCCTCGCGCTCCAGCTCGGCGACGACGCGCCGGGCCAGCCCGCGCCTCCGGTGGGCGGAGTGGGTCCAGATGCGCTTCAGCTCGGCGGTGGCCTCGTCGTACCGGCGGAAGGCGCCGCCCGTGACCGGCTCACCCTGTTCCAGGAGCAGAAGAAGCACCCCGCCGTACGGGGCGGTGAACTCCTCGTCGGGGTAGCGGGCGAGTTCGGCGTGGGCATCCTTGCCGTAGCGCGTGGAGTACTCGTCGCCGAGTTCACGCAGCAGGGGTCTCACCCTCGGGTCGGACACGGTCACTTGGACGACCGTCAGCCCGGCCGCCGTCAGCCCGGCCGCCGTCAGTCCGGCCGCCGTCGGCCGGGGTTCCGCGACGGACGTCATCCGGTCACCGCCGCGAGCGTCCCCGTACCCCGCGCCGCCCGCTCGGCGTCACGCCCGGCATCGCGCTTGGCGACCTCCTCGCGGACGATCGGGATCACGTACCGGCCGAAGTCGATGGCGTCCCCCAGCAGGTCGTAGCCGCGGGCGGAGAGGATGTCCACGCCGAGGTCGTAGTAGTCCAGCAGCGCTTGGGCCACCGTCTCCGGGGTGCCGACCAGGGCGTTGGAGTTGCCCGCGCCGCCGGTGGCGGCGGCCGTCGGCGTCCACAGCGCTCGGTCGTAGCGCTCCCCCGCCTCGGCGATGGCGATCAGCCGCTGCGAGCCGGTGTTCTCGGGGACGCCCGTGAGACGGCGGTGGTGCCGTACGAGGCCCGACTCGCGCCGCTCCTTGATCGCGCCGACCGTGCGGCGGGCCTTCTCCCAGGCCAGTTCCTCGGTCGGGGCGATGATCGGGCGGAACGCCACCTGGATGCGCGGCACGTCCGTGCGGCCCGCGGCCTTCGCGGCGGCCTTCACGTGCTCGATCTGCTCGGCGGTCCTGGCCAGGGGCTCGCCCCACAGGCAGTAGATGTCCGCCTCGGCGCCACCCGCGGCGTACGCGGCGGGCGACGAGCCGCCGAAGGACACGTCCGGGCGCGGCTGCCGCACCGGGAAGACGTCACTGACGAAGTCATGGAAGCGGTAGTGCTCGCCCTCGTGGTCGAAGGGCTCGTGGGTGGTCCAGATCTTCTTGACGATCCCGATGTACTCACGGGTGCGGGCATACCGCTCGTCCTTGGTGAGGGTGTCGCCCTCGCGGCCCTGTTCCCGGTCGCTGCCACCGGTGATGAAGTGCACGGTCAGCCGGCCGTCGCTGATCTGGTCGAGGGTGGCGAAGGTCTTCGCCGCGAAGGTCGGGTACGAGACGTTGGGGCGGTGGGCGAGGAGGATGTGGAGACGGTCGAGTCGGCTTGCGATGCAGGCGGCGGCCGGCGCGGGATCCGGCGATCCGGAACCGTAGGCGAACAGCACCCGGTCCCAGCCGTGGTCCTCGTGCGCGCGGGCGAGCCGGAGCGTGTACTCCTTGTCGAAGGCGGCGCCGGAGCGCGCGGTCGTCTCGGAGCCGTCGTTGGTGGCGGCGATGCCGAGGAATTCGACTGGCATGACAGTTGACCTTTCCTCAGGAACGGCGAGCGGCCGGACCACAGGGTGAGCACAGGCGTGAGCAGGCGTGTGAGGCGTGTGACGACGCCGGGCGCAGGCCCTCGGACAGGGCGGTGCGTCGGGTCCGGCGATGTCGTCAGGAAAGGACGAGACCGGTCAGAAGGCCTTGAGACGGCCTTCAGACGGCCGACAGACGGCCTCTCGCCGCATCAAGCGCAGCGGCAACACGCCGCGGACCACACCCGACCGAAGTCGATGTGGTCCCGGGTGACCAGGCGCTGCTCGGCAGTCATGCGATCAATTGAGCAGCACATCGTGATTGCCGTCAACCACGGCCCGGATGCCGGACCGGCCCTGTGCGGCCGCTGTGAACTCGCCGAGTCCGGGCGCGATGCCCCCACGCCCAGGCGCGATGTTGCCTTCCCTACATTTCCTATCGTTTTACTGGGGAAGTATTGACGACCCGGCCGACGGGTGCACAGGATGTTTCACATGTCCCACACGCAGCAACGACTCGTACGTCGTCGGCATGTCGACTTTGGTCACGTCGTCAGTGCCGCCTGCTGTCGCGCATAGGGCACACCGCTCACCGCTGTGGCGGTGCGTGCCACTCCGCTCCTTCCTCCCCGTCCCCGGCGATCAGGCGAACCCGTTCGCCCCGCCTGAGGGCCCGACGTACTCCTGAAGGACGACCGCCATGACCACGCCGCTTCCGGCCCGGACCACCCCGTCGAACGCAGCCCTCCCGGACATGCGCCACCTCCGCCTCGTGGGCGGCACCGAGCCGAGCGGCAGCGGGGAACGCGGTTCGGCGCCCCTCGTCGGATACCTCGTGTTCGTGCCCGAGGGCACCGACCCCGCCGAACTCTTCGCGCAGGGCGTCACGCCGGACATCCGGCCTGTCGCCTACACGGACGCGCTCCCCGCCCCGCTCCCCGCCGCCCCGTCCGGGTCTTCCGCGCGGCCGGCACCGGGCGGCGTCGTCCGTATCGACGCCGCGGGGCGTACGGCGGAACTGGACGGGCGGGACCTCGACCTCACCTACCTGGAGTTCGGGCTGCTGGCCCATCTCGTCCGCCACCCTCATCAGGTGCATTCGCGCGAGCAGTTGATGGGCGTCATCTGGGGCTACGACCACATCGGCGACGGCCGCACCGTGGACGTGCACATCGCCCGGCTGCGCCGCAAGCTGGGCGGAGCCCACCGGCACACGATCGTCACCGTACGGCGCGTGGGCTACAAGTACATGCCCGATCAGTAGGCGGCCCGGCCTCCCCGGCCGGGAGCC
>NZ_JBHWHV010000095.1:0-25033 GCF_042732375.1 Streptomyces sp. NPDC059785 | reverse complement strand
CAGGCGCCGGGGGGCCGGGCCGGGGTCGCCCCGGCCGCCCCGGTCACAAAGTCAGCTGTCCTCGGTCAGCGTGATCGCCGCGGTGGGGCAGACGGCCGCCGCCTCGCGCACGGCGTCGTGCTGTTCCGCGGCGGGCTCGCTGTCCAGGAGGGTGACGATGCCGTCCTCGTCGCGCTGGTCGAACACCTCGGGTGCGGCCAGGACGCAGGCACCGGCGCCGCAGCACCGGTCCTCGTCGACACTGAGCTTCACGGCCTTCGGCGTCATGAGGGCTTCCCTTCTCGCGGTGCGGGGGTGTGCGGTGGCGTTCACCAGGCGACGGGGACTTCGCGCAGGCCCCCGACGAGCAGCCCCTCGGTCTTGCGCAGCTCGTCCACGGGGACGGCCAGGCGCAGGGTGGGCAGGCGGGTGAGCAGCGTCTCCAGGACGACCTGGAGTTCGGTGCGGGCCAGGGCCTGGCCGAGGCAGGAGTGCGCTCCCGCGCCGAAGGTCAGGTGCGGGTTGGGCGAGCGGGAGAGGTCCATGTCGTCCGCGCCGGTGAACGCCTGCTCGTCGCGGTTGGCGGCCGGCATGCTGCAAACGACGGTGCTGCCCGCGGGCACGGCTTGGCCGTCGATCTCGATGTCCTCGCTGACGTAGCGGCGCAGACCGAATCCGAGGTTGGTGTCGAAGCGCAGGGACTCCTCGACGGCGGTGCGTACGACGGCGGGGTCGGCGAGCAGCTTCTCCCAGCGGGCGCGCTCGCCGAGCAGCATGGAGACCATCTTGCCGATCATGTTGGCGGTGGTCTCGTGACCGGCCACGAGCAGGCCCATGCCGGTGGCCACGAGTTCGTCGTCGCTCAGTCCCCCGCCCTCGGTCTCGCCCTCCCGGATCAGCATGCTGAGGATGTCGTCGGCGGGGGCGGCACGCTTGGCGTCGATGTGCGCGGACATGTAGGCGACGAAGTCCTCGTGCGCCGACTGGATCTCCTCGGCGGTGTAGCGGGTGACGCTCAGGAACGCGTCGGACCAGTGCGAGAACCGGTCCCGGTCGGCGGCGGGGACGCCGAGGAGGTCGCAGATCACGTAGACGGGCAGCGGGAAGCCGAGGCTCGCCCGCAGGTCGGCCGGGGCGCCCTGCTCGACCATCGTGTCGATGAGCTCTCCGGCGAGGCGGGCCATGCCGGGGCGCAGGGCAGCCATCCGTTTGGCGGTGAAGTACCTGCCGACGCGGCGGCGCCAGCGCTGGTGCGGCTCGCCCCGGTCGGGCAGGGAGAGGGTGCTGCCGGTGGCGGCGGCCCCGCCGACGCCTTCGGGCGCCACACGGGCGGCGTTGTCGGCGGCGGTGGGCCGGACGAACCTGGGGTCGGAGAGCATCCCTTTGACGTGGTCGTAACGGGTCAGGTAGATCGCCTCGTCGCCGCTGGGCAGGGTGGCGTGGGCGACGGGGCACCGGCTGCGGAGCCGTTCCCATTCGGCGGGCGGCTCCAGCGGCCCGTCCGTCGGCAGGGGCAGGCGTACGACCTGGTCGGACATCGTGTGTCTCCTCGTGAAGTGCGTGAAGAGCGGTGGGGGGAGTGCGCGGGGCGGGGCTCGCGCACCGTGCTGTCGAGTCCGGGGTTCGGGGGTGGCGTGGCTCCTTTCGTCGCGGGCCGGCGAGGTGGTCTCAGGCGCGGGCCGGGGAGGTGACCTCAGGCGCGCGCGGCGGCCGTGTCGTCCTCGCCCTCCTGGCCGGCGGGCGTCCGCAGGCCGGGGACGGACTGGGTACGGCGCGGGATGGCCAGGGTGAGCAGGGCGGCGGCGACGGCCACGGCGGCACCGAGCCCGTAGGCCACGCGGAAGCCGTTCTCGGTGGGGAAGGTGTACGGGCCGACGCTGTGGGTGAGCTGCGCGAGGACGACGCCGATGACCGCGCTGGACAGTGAGGTGCCGATCGCCCGCATCAGGGAGTTGAAGCCGTTGGCGGCGGCGGTCTCCGAGTGCGGGACCGCGCCCATGATCAGGGCCGGCATGGCGCCGTAGGCGAAGGCGACGCCGGTGCTGATGACACAGCTCGTGACGAGGATGCCCGGCGCGGAACCCATCAGCACGAGGCCGAGTCCGTAGCCGAGGGCGATCACGAGGGAGCCGAGCAGCAGCGAGGTGCGCGGGCCCCAGCGGGCGGAGATCTTGGCGCCGACCGGGGAGAAGAGCATCATCGCCAGTCCCGCCGGGGCCATCCACAGACCGGCGGCCAGCATGGACTGCCCCAGGCCGTAGCCGAGTTGTCCGGGCAGCTGGAGCAGTTGCGGGGCGACCAGGGACTGGGCGTACATGGCGAATCCGACGACGACGGACACGGCGTTGGTCACCAGGACCTGGGGGCGCGCGGTGGTGCGCAGGTCGACCAGCGGGTCGGTGGTGCGCAGCTCGAACCAGCCCCAGGCGAGCAGCAGCACGACACCGGCGGCCAGCAGGCTCACGGTGGTGGCGCTGCCCCAGCCCCAGTCCGCCCCCTTGGAGACGGCAAGGAGCAGGGCGACCAGCCCGGCGGAGAGTCCGAGGGCGCCGGGTGCGTCGAAGCGGCCCCGCGCGGTCGGCGGCACCGTGGGAACGCAGCGGGCGAGCGCCACCCCGATGACCGCGCTCAGCGCGGCGGAACCCCAGAACAGCACGTGCCAGTCGAAGTTCTCGGCGACGGCGGCCGCGAGCGGCAGGCCGAGGGCGCCGCCGATGCCGAGCGAGGAGCTCATCAGGGCGACGGAGGAGCCCATGCGTTCGGCGGGCACCACGTCGCGCAGGGTGCTGATGCCCAGCGGGACGATGCCCATCCCGATTCCCTGGAGGGCGCGGCCGACGATCATCGGGGCCAGCGAGTCCGACAGTCCGCAGATCACGGAGCCCGTCACCAGCAGTGCGACACAGCCGAGCAGCAGGCGGCGCTTGCCGTGCAGATCGCCCATCCGCCCGATGACCGGGGTGGCCACGGCACCGGTGAGCAGGGTGACGGTCAGCACCCAGGAGGCGTTCGAGGCGGACGTGCCGAGCAGTTCGGGCAGTTCACCGATGAGCGGCACGACCAGGGTCTGCATGAGGGCGGCCACGATGCCCGCGGCGGCCAGGACCGTCACGGTCGCGCCGGTGCGCGGCCCGGCGGTGCGCGGCCCGGCGGGTGAGGAAGGGCTCATGCAGTGCACCGTACACCCAAAGTGCATGATGCACTTTGAGTGCAGGATGCTTCAATGGTGGGCGAAGCCATTCGGACAGCGGGGGCGTGGTGCCTGCGGACATAGGGTGGACGGCGAAGCACTCGTACCTTCGGGAGGACAGCGTGGACGCGCAGCAGGCCGGCGGCCATATCGAGCGTGAGCTGCTCATCCTCACGCGGCACCTGGAGATGGCCTCTCCGCGCCGGGTGCGCAGCGACGGCGACGCGCTCGACCGCAGCGCCTACGTTCTGCTCAGCCGCCTGGAGGTCCAGGGGCCGATGTCCGTCCCCGATCTCGTCGAGGCGTTCGGGCTCGCGCCCTCGACGTTCACCCGCCAGACCGCGGCTCTGCTGCGGGAGGGCCTGGTGGAGCGCACGCTCGACCCCAACGGCAGCGTCGCCCGCAAGTTCCGCGTCACCGAGGAGGGCCTCAAGCGGCTGCGCGCCGACCGCGACGCCATCACCACGGGGCTGGCCAGGGTCTTCGTCGACTGGCCCGCGGACCGGCTCGAGCGTTTCATCGGGGACCTGGAGCAGTTCAACACCGACATCGAGCGGCTGACCGGACGGCCCTGGCCGCGCTGACCGGCGCGCGGGAGCGATCGTCCGGCTGGTGGCGGGCGGGTCCCGCGGCGGTTCCGGCCGGTGACGGGCGGGTCCCGCGGCGGTTCCGGCCGCCAACCGGGCCAGGCTCGCGGACCGTTCCGGCATGGCGGCGGGCCGGTCGCACTATGTGTCTGAATCCTGATCCTGGCAACCGGACCCGGCGGGAGTGACCTGTTCCTGGCGGCCGGGCCAGGCGGGAGAGACCTGATTCTGGCAGCCGGGCCAGGCGGGAAAGACCTGTTCCTGGCAGCGGTACCAGGCAGGAGTGACCGTGAACCGTTCCATTCCGCAAGGCGCCCCGGGCCCGGCGTCCGCCCGCGCGGGCCACGACGTCTCAGACCAGCCGGGCGTCATCGGCATCGCGCTCGCCGCCGTACTGACGGCCGCACTCGCGCAGGGCTCATGGCAGTGGTTCGCCACGTACATCGGGGCGACGCTGCTCGCGGTGGTCCTCTCCTTCTACCGGCTGCCGACGTGGACGCCAGGGCTCCGCTCCGCATACGCACGGAACCTGACGGCGTACGCCCTGGTCGTCGGCCTGTGCGTGGCGGTCGCGCTGGCTCCCATGCTCCAGCGCTGGGCGTGGCTCTTCCCGATGCCGGGCACCCGGGAGAGCTGTCCCGCCGTGGGCGCCTACGCCGCCCTCCGGGCGGAGGCCGCGCTCGCGGACCTGGCCGGCCGCGACGTCACCGCCCTGGCCCGCGCGCGCGACGTCCAGAGCCACGAGGCCGTCGCCGACTGTCTGTCCGCCACCACGACCCTGTGGCTGCCGGTCTACGCGGCCGGGGCGGCGGTGCTGGTGGCCCTGAGCGCGTGGACCGTCGACCGGGTCCGGGCGCGGAGGGGGCGGCCGTGACCGGCCGGGGCGGAACGAACCCGCGCACAGCGCGCGGCCACCGGTGACGCACCATCGGGTCGGCGTACGGCGGGTCGGCGTACGGCGGGTCGGCGTACGGCGGGTCGGCGTACGGCGGGTCGGCGTACGGCGGATCAGCGCACCGTGGGTCGGCGCACCACGGGCCGGCGCACCACGGCCGGCCCTCAGAGCTTCGGCACCACCGGCTCCGGGAGCTTCGCGGCCCAGCCCCCGAGGACCTTGACGGCCACGGCGCGCAGTTCCTCCCCGGCCGGTTCCTCGCGCAGGGTCCGCTGGTCCGCGGGCCGTGCGAGTTCCCGGTAGAAGCGGAGGTCCTCGAAACCCCAGGCCGCCACGTCCCGGCTGGTCGCCGCGTACACGAGCCGGGGGATACGGGCCCAGTAGCAGGCGGCCAGGCACATCGGGCACGGCTCGCTGCTGGTGTACACGACGCCGTCCTCGAACAGGTGCCGTCCCAGCTCCTTCCCCGCGCTGCGCAGCGCCATGACCTCCGCGTGGGCGGTCGGGTCGCGCAACTCCACGACCCGGCTCGTCCCTTCGCCGACGATCGCCCCGTCCACGACGACGACCGCGCCGAAGGGCGTCTTGCCCTCGTCCTCCAGCGCGGGACGGGACAGGGAGATCGCTCGTTGCAGGAACGTCCGGTCGACGTCGTTCAGGGCTGTCATCGCGTGATCGTCCCACGCGCGCGGGACGGGTCCCGGGGCGGGCCGCGCCCATGGCGCCGGGGACGCCGCCGGGCGTGTCTCAGTGGTGGTGGCCGTGCCTCCCGAGGCTCCGCACGGGCGTCGCGCCGGGGCGGGTCCACTGCGGTACGGGGCGGCTGGTCGGGCCCCAGGTGGCGTTGGAGTCCGTGTCCGAGCGCCAGGACCAGCACGCGTCGCGCCCCTCGGGCCATCCCTCGGGGTTGTCCTCCCACGCCTCGCCGCGGCCGTAGGGTGTCAGGTCGAGCAGGCCGAGGGAGCCGTTGACCCGCTCGTTGCCGCGGCCCGTCGTGGAGTAGGTGAGGAACACCCGGTCGCCGTCGCGCAGATACGAGGTGAGGTAGCCCATGTCGCCACCGGCCGGACCGGCCACGTCGCGCACCGAGTACCAGGGCTGGGTGTAGCCCATGAACGCGACGTAGGCGGCCACTTCCGCCCAGCGGCCCGTGGTGACGACGGCGAACGAGACGCCGCGGGCGTTGAGATAGACGGCGTCCTTCAGGTGCCAGGCCGTGGTGGTGCAGCCCTCGCACTGCCCCTGGTGAGGTGTGTCGTCGTACCACATGTGCTTGTAGACCACGAGTTCGTCGCGGCCCTGGAACAGGTCGAGGAACGGGACCGGGCCGTCGGGTCCGACGACTTCGGCCTTGCCGTCGAACTCGACCATCGGCAGCCTGCGGCGGGCCGCGGCGAGGGCGTCGCCCTCGCGGGTGTGGGCCTTCTCGCGGAGCAGCAGCTCGTCGCGGGCGGTCTGCCAGGTGGCCAGGTCGACGACGGGCGGTCGGCCGGAAAGCGCGGTGGTCCGGTCGTCCGGCGTGGCTGTCATGGTGTCCTCCGTGGTGTCGGTCTCGTGCGCCGGGCGCGTCGGTACGGCGCTCCGCGGCGGTCACCGGAACAGACTCCCGGGCGGACCGGAACTCATCGCGTGTCCGCAACTCATCGGGTGTCCGGAACTCATCGCATGTCCGCGCCCCGCCCGTCCCGCGTCCGCAGGAACGACGTGCCGGGCAGCGCCCCGCCCGGCGGACGGGCGGCCTCCGCCGTGGCGGGCCGGACGGACAGGAACAGGGATCCCGTGGCGGGCCTCGCGTCCTGCCAGCTGTTGCGCGCGGCGTCCGTGGCGTCGCCGAGGACCGTGTCCCTGCCGTTGCCGACGGCGACGTTGTCGTGCAGGACCGCGGCGGCCGTGGGCAGGGAGAAGCCCGTGGCGCCGTTGCGGTAGGCGGTGTTGTGGGTCAGCCGTAGCCGGCCGGGGTTGTTCTCGTCGGTGAAGCCCGCTCCCCGGTTGTCCCAGGCGGCGTTGGAGCGCACGACGTGGGCGACGGCCACCGGGGTGTCGCCGCCGCCGAAGGTGAAGCCGTCGCCCCCGCCCTTCCAGGTCGTGGTGTTCCAGCGGTTGACGCCGTTGCCGAAGGACCAGTTGTCCTCGACGGTGACGGGCGAGGTGAACTCGCCGAAGTCGAACCCGTCGTTGGCGTTGTGGTACGAGCGGCAGCGCCGTACGACGTTGCCCGCGCCCGAGCCGAACTTCACCGCGAGCCCGATGCCGGCGCCGCCGCTCGCCGTGTCGTCGTGGTTGTCGAAGAAGTCGCTGTCGAGGACCTGGTTGGCGATCGTGCCGGACCCGCGCAGGGTCAGTCCCGAGCGCTTGTTGCCGTGCAGCGACAGCCGCCGGAAGACGTCGTGGCGACAGGACAGGCACGCGTACGCATGGCTGGCCGAGCCCATGAACTCAAGGCCCTGGACGGTCCAGTGATCGGCCCGCTGGGTCACCCCCCATTTTCCCTCGGGCAGGCCCGACAGGTCGAAGACGGGCTTCTCGCCCCGGTAGTTGCTGAGGGTGATCCGGTCGCGGGCCGTGCCGCTGGTCTCGATGACCACGGGCTCCGTCGGCCGGTAGACGCCGCCGCGCACGGCGATGGTGTCCCCCGGGCGCACCGCTCGCACGGCCGCGGACAGGGTGCCGTAAGGGTGCGCGCGACTGCCGTCGCCACGGTCGGAACCGGCGGGCGACACGTAGACGGTCGCCGAGGTGACCCCGTACGCGGGTGCCGGGCGCCGGGCGGCCTCGGTGTCGCCGGGGCGCGGTGCCCCGGTCCCGTACGGAGCCCGGGTGCCGCTCGGGTCGCTCTGCGCGCGCGGGGCGCGGTGCCCGTCGTCCGGCCGGACGGACACGTGGACCGCCCAGGTCAGGCCGCCGAGCACGAGGGCCCCGGAGGTGACGGCGGCGGCCGTCTTCAGCGACGCGTGGTGCAGCAGCGGAACGCCGTGCGCCGGTGGGGAGACCAGGTGCGCCGCGGTGGCGCCGCCGTGGAACCCGGACCGGACGACTTCGGCGAGGACGACGGGGACCGGGACCAGGCCGACGCCGAACAGCAGCCGCTCCGGAGTGACGAGACCTTCGTGATGGGTCCGGCAGCGGGGACAGTCCCGCAGGTGCCGGGTGAGACGCTTGCGCCAGACCGGGGCGGTGCTGCCGTCCCAGCCCTCCAGCACCGCCGCCAGGGCGGGGCAGCGCGGGGTGGCGCGCAGCGCCCGCACCAGCGCGCGTGCCGCGTCCAGGCGCCGCCGCAGCCGGTGCAGCCGTACGGCCGCGTGTGCGGTGCTCACCGAAAGGGCGGCGGCCAGTTCCGCGCGGGTGAGACGGCCGGCCGCCTCCTGCCACCACAGGGCGAGCAGCGGCCGGTCGTCCGCCTCCAGCCAGCGGCAGGCGAGGGCGAGCTCCTCCCGCTGGCCGGTCAGTTCGAGCACCGCCACCGCGCGGTCGGCGAAGTCGGGGGCGGCGGGGCCGGGCGGGAGGTCCGCACCACCGGCCGGCGGGCGGGCGGTGCGCCGCCGCAGATGCTGCTGGATCTCGCGGTAGGCGATGGACACCGCTCAGGAGCGGAAGCGGGCGGGGTCGCGCAGTCCGGGCAGGCCGCGCACCACGTGCAGCATGGTGTTCTGGACGACGTCGTCCACGTCGCAGGAGGCCGGCAGGGCGCGTCCGACGATGTTGTAGACGAGCGGCAGGTGCGCCGCCACCAGCTCGTCGCGTGCCCGTACGTCCCCGGACTGGGCGGCCAGCACCAGCCGTGCCGTCTCGGTGTGTGCCGCGGACGGCTGGCGGAACGCGTGCGTGCGGCCCTCGGGCATGGTGACGACTTCCCTGCGGCAGGCGGGCGGAGCACACCCGGCTCGTTCGACTTGCCGAACACCGTTCGCGGCTCAGGCGATGAGCATTCGATCGTCAGGGACACATCAAAAGCGTCGGCAGTATTCCACACCGGTGACGGCCCGGTGAAGCGGCGTGCGGCACCCCGCTTCACCCGGCCGCACACGCCGATCCCGCCGATTCCGCGGATTTCTGTAATCCCGCCGCTCCCCCCGCATCTACGAGGACGACAGCGGATCTCCCCCGTCCCCGTCAGGGCCACGCGCCCGCCCGGGATCCCCCTCCCGAAGGAGTTGTCTCGTGTTACAACGGCCCCCCGCGTCCGCGCCGAATCTCCCGTCCCTCCCCCGCCCCCGGCCGGGGCAGGCCGGACCGTACACACGCCGCGGCACCGCCGTGCTGCTGGCGGCCGGTCTCGCCACCGCGTCCGGCGTGCTGGCCGCGCCGCCCGCCGCGGCGGCGGCGCCCGCCACGGGCATCGCGTACCAACTCGTGGTCAGCAAGAGCAAGATGTGCATCGACGTCCCCGGTGCCGCCACCGCGGACGGGACGCTGCTCCAGCAGTGGGGCTGCACGGCGAACTCGAACTGGCAGCAGTTCACGCTCGCCGACGCGGGCAGCGGGCGCTACCGGATCAAGAACGTCAACAGCGGCAAGTGCGTCGGCGTGCCCGGCTCCTCCACCACCAGCGGCACGCAGCTCGAACAGCGGACGTGCTCGGACAGTTCCACCGCCCAGCAGTGGACGCTCGCCGCGAGCGGCACCGGCACGTACCAGATCGTCAACGTGAACAGCGGGCTGTGCGCCAGCGACAAGGACGCCTCCACCGCCAGCGGCAACCCGGTGATCCAGGAGACGTGCACCGCCAACAGCAACAAACAGTGGGCGTTCAACACCGTCGGGGCGACCACCGTCGCCAAGGACGGCAGCGGCCAGTACACGACGGTCCAGGCCGCCGTCGACGCGGTGGGCACGGGCAACTCCAGCCGGGTGACCATCACCATCGCCCCCGGCACCTACCGCGAGCAGGTCAACATCCCCTCGAACAAGCCCTACATCACCCTCCAGGGCACCGGCGGCTCCCCTGCCGACGTCGTGATCGTGAACAACCGCAACGCCGGGGACTACGGCACCTCGGGCAGCGCCACCGTGGTCGCGCAGGGCGCCGAGTTCCAGGCGACGAACCTGACCCTGTCGAACGACTTCGACGAGAACACCTCGGACACCGGCGACCAGGCACTGGCGCTGTACCTGAACGCCGACCGGGCGCGCCTGACCAACGTCCGCCTCCTCGGCGACCAGGACACGTTCCTGGTCAACGACGCGGCCCGCGTCTACGTCAAGAGCTCCTACATCGAGGGCACCGTCGACTTCATCTACGGCGGAGGCATCGCCGTCTTCGACTCGTGCAGCATCTACGAGAAGCGGAGCACGGGCGGCCCCATCACGGCGGCCAGCACCGCGGCCGAGAAGACGTACGGGTTCCTGTTCTACAAGTCGTCGATCACCGGCGCGACCAACAACACCACCCAGCTCGGCCGCCCCTGGCGCGCCAACGCCCAGGTGCTGTACCGCGAGTCGACCCTGTCGGCGACGATCGCCACCGCCCAGCCGTGGACGGACATGTCGACCAACTCGTGGAAGAACGCCCGCTTCCTCGAGTACAGGAACACCGGCGCGGGCGCGACCGTCAACTCCAACCGCCCCCAGCTCAGCGACGCGCAGGCGGCCAACTACACCCCGGCCAAGTACCTGGCGGGCTCCGACGGCTGGAACCCGGTCGGCTGACCTCCCCTTCTCCGGGCTTCTCAAGAACGAAAGGAACGACACGTGAACCGACCGAACCTGCGCCGCCTGGCGCCGCTGGTCGCGGGCATCCTGCTCGTGGTGCTCGGCCTGGCCTCGGGCAGCACCGCGGCCCCCGCCCAGGCGGCGGCCCTCCCCGCCGCCGGCGGCACCTATCAGGTGGTCGTCACCAAGAGCGGCATGTGCATCGACGTCCCCGGCGCCGCCACCGCCGACGGAACACCGCTCCAGCAGTGGGGCTGTACGTCGAACTCGAACTGGCAGCAGTTCCGCCTCACCTCGCCCAGCAGCGGCCGCTACCAGCTCGTGAACGTCAACAGCGGCAAGTGCGTCGGCGTGCCCGGCTCCTCCACCACCAGCGGTACGCAGCTCCAGCAGACCACCTGCTCCAGCTCCAGCACCGGCCAGTTGTGGACGCTCACGGCCAGCGGTACCGACACCTTCCAGATCGTCAACGTGAACAGCGGGCTGTGCATCAGCGACAAGGACGCCTCCACGGCCAGCGGCAACCCGGTGATCCAGGAGACGTGCACCGCCAACAGCAACAAGCAGTGGGCGTTCCGGGACGTCGCCGCCCGCACCTGGCCGAACACGGCCGACGGGTTCGCGTCCACCGGTGGCGGCACCACCGGCGGCGCGAGCGGCACCACGGTGACCGTCACCAACTACACCGACCTGGTGAAGTACGCGACCGCGAGCACCCCGTACGTGATCAAGGTGTCGGGCGCCATCACCGTCACCCCCTACGGTCACGAGATCCCCGTGACGTCGGACAAGACCATCATCGGCGTCGGCACCTCCGGCCAGATCGTCAACGGCGGCTTCGGCCTGAGCGCGGGCGTCCACAACGTCATCATCCGCAACCTCACCATCCGTGACACGCGCATGGCCGACGACGACCCCGACGACAAGGTCTACGACTACGACGGCATCCAGATGGACACCGCCGACCACGTCTGGATCGACCACAACACCATCGTCCGGATGAACGACGGTCTGATCGACAGCCGCAAGGACACCAGCTACCTGACCGTCTCCTGGAACCAGCTCGGCGAGGACAACAAGGCGTTCGGCATCGGCTGGACGGACAACGTCACCGCCCGGATGACGATCCACCACAACTGGATCCACGACACCAACCAGCGCAACCCCAGCATCGACAACGTGGCGCTGGCCCACCTGTACAACAACTACCTTCAGAACGTGACCTCGTACGGCAACCTCTCGCGCGGGTCGTCGAAGACGGTCATCGAGAACAGCTACTACAGGAGCGTGGCCAACCCGTACTACAACGACACCACGGCCGCCTCGCTCACCCAGACCGGCAGCGTCTGCGTGAGCTGCACCGGCAAGGCGCAGACCTACGGGACCACGTTCAGCCCGAGCAGCTACTACTCCTACACGCTGGACGCGGCGGCCGACGTCCCCGCGCTGCTGGCCACGTACTCGGGTCCGCAGGCCAACATCGGTACGTGAGGGGTCAGTCCCGGGGCCGTGCGGCTGCCGTGACCAGTCGCCGGATGTCCTCCAGGTCGGCCTCGAACTCGGCGGTGAGGTCGAGGGGCAGGTCCAGCCAGGGGGCGAGTCTGGCGTGGCCGGGCAGTTCACGGTCCGGGAGTTGACCGCGCCGGCCGCGGGGGTCGAGGGTGCCGGCCGCGAAGCGGCCCGAGGCCTCCGAGGCGGCGAACCCGATGACGAACGTACTGACCAGGCGCTCGAGGCGGGGTACCTCGGACTCCGGTACCCCGGCCTCGATCAGGGCCGAATAGATGACGTCCACCACGCGCACGGCGTCCTCCGTGACGGCGGGCCGCGAGAAGAGCAGGTGCGCGGCCCAGGGGTGGGCCCGGGACACGTCCCGGCAGGCGTGGGCGAGGGCGCTGAGCCGTTCGTCCCACGTCTGCTCCCCGGTCGTGTCCGGCGGCGGCAGCACTGCCGCCAGCAGACGCCCGACCATGCCGTCCAGCAGCGCGGCCTTGTCCTTGACGTGCCGGTACAACGCCATCGGCGTGACGCCCACACGGTCGGCCAGCGCCCGCATCGACACCGCGTCGAGGCCGCGCTCGTCGGCGATGGCCAGCGCCGCGTCCAGAATCTCTTCCCGCCTGCCGCTCATGGGTCTACAGTGTAGACGTATACGCCGTACACAGAGCTGCGGCGTGGGCGGGAGGGGGAAGGATGCTCAAGGCGGACGAACTGGTGAAGTACTACGGGCGGCGCCGCGCGCTCGACGGCTTCACCCTGACGGTGGCGCCCGGCGAGATCGTCGGCCTGATCGGCCACAACGGCGCCGGCAAGACCACCTTCGTCGAGATCGTCACCGGTCTCGTACGACCCGACGCGGGCCGGATCCGCATCGGGACGCACGACGCGCTGCGCTCGGGGCGGACCGCACGACGGCTGCTCGGCGTGGCTCCGCAGGAGACCGCCCTGTACGGCAGCGTCAGCGCGCGGGAGAACCTGCGGCTGCTCGCCGGTCTCGCGGGACTGCGCGGCCGGCGCCGGGACGCCGAGATCACCGCCGTCCTGGAGGAGCTGCACCTGACGGCCGTCGCGGACCGGGCCGTGGGCGCCCTGTCCGGCGGGCAGCGCCGCCGCGTCCAGGCGGCCACCGCGATGGTCGGCTCGCCGCCGCTCCTGCTGCTGGACGAGCCGACCGCCGGGGCCGATCCGCACACCCGCTCCGCCCTGCTGGCCGCGGTCAGGGCCCGCGCCGAGGCGGGCGCCGCCGTGGTCTACACGACGCACTACCTGCCCGAACTCGTCGACCTTGACGCGACGTTGGCGCTCGCCCGGGCCGGACGGGTCGTCGCGCGCGGTACGCAGCGGGAGCTGACCCGGGACCTGCCCGGCGAACTCCGGGTCACCTTCGCCGACCCGGCCGAACCCGAGCTGCGGATGCCGACCGTGGATCCCGGCGCCGACCTGGCGGCCCTGCTCGCCGAAGGCCGCACCCCCGCCTCCGTCGACGTCCGCCGCCCCGGGCTGGACGACCTCTACCAGCGCCTGGAAGCGACAGCGGACGAGCGGCAGCCGGAGCGCCACGATGCCGCAGCGTGATTCCGCCACCCGTCTGATCGCGCTGGTCCGCCACAACGCGCTGCTGATGCTGCGCGAGCCCGGCCCGCTGCTGAGCCGCCTGATCATGCCGCTCGTCTTCCTCATCCTGCTGCGCCCGCTCTACCTGGCGGCGCAGGGCCGGACCGCCGGCACCGAACAGGCGGTCGTCGGCACCCTGGTCACGTTCTCGCTGCTCGCCCTGAGCATCTCCGGCGGCGCGATCCTCACCGAACGGCTCGGCCGCACCTGGGACCGCCTGCGCGGCACGCCCCTGCGTCCGGCGGAACTGCTCCTCGGCAAGGCCGTCCCCGTCTACGCCGCCCTGCTGGCCCAGCAGTTGCTGATCACCGGCTTCGGCGTGTACGTCTTCGGGCTCCGCGTCCCCCACCCGTTCCTCCTCCTCATCGTGCTGCTGAGCTGGAGTTGCACCCTGCTCGGCCTCGGCGCGCTGCTCGGCGTACTGGTCCGCAGCATGGGCGGGCTGTCGGCGGCCTTCGACATCGGCGGCATGCTGCTCAGCAGCGTCGGCGGCGCGCTCGTCCCACTCGGCAGCCTGCCGCCCTGGGTCGCGGCCGTGGCCCCGGCCTCCCCCGGCTACTGGGCCGTCCACGGCCTGCACGCCGCCCTCACCGGCGACGCCCCCACCGCGACGACGGCCTGCGGCATCCTCGTCACCGTGTCCCTCCTCTGCGGCACCCTCGCCGCGCTACGCCTGCAGGGCCGCAGCAACCGCCTGGTGGCCCTGTAGAAATCCCTGATGTCCGGAAAGGGACCGCAGCGGACGTCCAGGGGGACGGTGCGGAAAAAGTTGTCTGCGCGCAGGTTGACACGCCGGGGGATACAGGGGTCAGCCGTTTGGGGGAGGGTAGTGTGTTCGAGGCTTGAACGACCCGCCGCGTGAACCGCGGTGGCGACTGCGATGGGCACGTCGTCCGTCCGAGCCGCCCGCACGCGACCTCGGAAAGTGGAGTTGATGAACGTGTCGACCGGCGGCAGACAGCTGCGGAGTCGGGCCACCATAGCAACCCTCGTCTCCGCGATCGTCCTGATACCCGGGCCGAGTTACGCGGCCCCCGGCGAACCCTCCCCCGGCGGCGACAAGTCGATCGAGGACATCCGCACCGAACTGGACGGCCTCTACCGCGACGCGGAGGTGGCCACCGAGGCCTACAACGCCGCGAACGAAAAGGCGACCAAGCAGGAGAAGCGGCTCAAGTCCCTCCGCAAGGACCTGGCCAGTGCCGAGAGCCGGGTCGACGACCTGCACGATCTCGCGGGCGCGGCCGCCCGGACGCAGTACCGCGGGGGCGACCTCGCCGCCACGGGCATCCAGTTGCTCCTCGGCGAGCACCCCGACCAGGCCCTGGACGAGGCGTCCCAGGCCCGCCAGGCGATGCGCGGCCTGGTCAACGTCTCCGAGACCCAGAAGGCCGCCCGCGCGGAGCTGAGCCGGAAGACCGACTCCGCCGCGGAGGAGCTGCGCAAGCTGCAGAGCACCCGCACGGACAAGGCCAAGGCGAAGAAGAAGATCGAGGGCAAGATCGCCGACGCCGAGCAGATCGAGTCGGGGCTCGAGAAGGAACAGACCGTCAAACTGGCCCAGTTGGAGAAGGACCGGGCCAAGGAAGCCAAGTCCAAGTGGACGGGCTCCGACACCGGGACCGGCTCGGGCGGCGGCGGTACGAAGGCGAGCGGCGCAGCCGGCAAGGCCGTCGACTTCGCCATGGCGCAGATCGGCAAACCATACGTATGGGGCGCCGTCGGCCCCTCGTCGTACGACTGCTCGGGGCTCACCTCCACCGCGTGGGCTGCCGCGGGGCACCCCATACCCCGTACGTCCCAGGCGCAGTGGCAGGGACTGACCCGGGTCGGTCTGTCGTCCGCGCAGCCCGGAGACCTGATCATCTACTACAGTGACGCCACCCACGTGGGCATGTACATAGGCGGCGGGCAGATCGTCCACGCCCCGCGGCCCGGCCGCAACGTCACCATCGCACCCGCCGCCGAAATGCCCATTCTCGGTGTTGTCCGACCCGGAGTCTGAGCGCATGTCCCACTCGCTGACCCCTCGCGAAGAGGGGAAGAACCTGCCGGCGCTCAGCGCATCGCCGCTGATCCGTCTCGACGCCTACGTGGCCGAGGACGGTTCGACGGTGGTCAACGGCCACCTGCTCGAGATGGGCGGCAGGCGGCCGCCCAACGAGGCCATCCTCGATGCCGTCGCCATGTTCGCCCGCACCCTCGGCGCCCCGGTGGCGGCCACCGTCATCGACCGCACCGTGATGCAGGTGGCGCGCCTGCGGGTGTACCCCGACGGTTCCAGCCGGACCATCGCCGACGAGGACGACCTGCCGCCCGGCCTCGAACGCACCGCCGCGGAAGAGGCGGCCTTCCCTCCGCTCGCCCGCGTCGAGCGGATCATCCAGCACGCCAAGCACGAGGAGCTGCACGCCGCGTTCGTCCTGGCCAGCGCGCTACGGGAGCACCTGACGCTGCGCCGGGGCCCGGAGGACGAACTCTCGCTGGAGGCCCGCGCGATCGAGGCGTACCTCGCCTATCTGCGCAACGACTACACGCTCTCCATCACCCTCGCGCTGACCGTCGCGCGCATCCGCTGCCGCACCGACCTGACCCGGGCGGCGCCCGACGTGGCGCGCGCCACCGCGGCGTGGCAGCGACTGCTGGACGAGGGACAGGTGGCCACCCGGGGACAGGAACTGCTGCACATGTGGGAGCAGTTGTCCGCGGAGGGCGTGATGCTGGAACCGGCCCACCAGGCCATGGCGCAGACCGTGCGGACCCGGCTGGAACAGGGCGGCCAGTCCGTACCGGCCCCGCCCCCGGTACCGGCCGTGACCGCGGGCGAGCAGCCCCTCGCCCCCGAGGACAAGCCCCTCAAGCCCGCGCGGCGGGGACTGCGGCGTTTCACCCGGCGGGCCGGCCGGCCCGCCGAGCCCTCGTCGTAACCCCAGCGATCACCACGATCGCCTCGACTACCGCGACTACCGCTGCCCGAGGCCGCCGATCATCAGGTCGAGGGTGAAGTCGAACCGGTCGTGGCCCTCGCCCGCGGTGAGTTCGGCGGCGTGGCGGGTGGTGTGGGGGAAGGCCGCGGCAGGCAGCGTGGCGAGCCGGCGCCGCAGTTCGTCGCGGTCGACGACCCAGGCGGCGTCGTAGTCCGCCGACCGCTGACGCACGACGGACACCTCCAGGCAGTAGGCGGCCACGTACAGCAGGAGCGCGTCGACGGCCCAGGTGGCGGCCTGCGGGGCGACGCCGCCCGCCAGCAGGATCGCCAGCATGCCTTCGCTGACGCGCAGGGTCTCGAGGTCGGTGGGGGCCATGGCGAGCGCGGCACGCGAGATGCCCGGGTACTTCAGGTACTGGTCGCGGATCTGCGCGCACACCCCGCGGATCTGCTCCCGCCAGGCACCGGCGTCGGGCTCCGGCAGGTCGAGCCGGGTGCACAACCGCCCGATCAGCAGCTCGTCAAGGTCGGCCTTGTTGACGACGTGGGCGTAGAGCGAGGCGGGCCCGGTCTCCAGCGCACCGGCCAGCCGGCGCATGGTCAACGACTCGTAACCTTCCGCGGCGACGAGACCGAGTGCCGTCTCGACCACCTGCTCCACGGTGATCGGTGCCTTGCGGCGCCGCGGCCTGGTACCGGCCTCCGCCGGGGCCTCGGGGTTCGGCGGCTGATGGCGCGCCGCACGTCGCTCTCTCGGATTCACGGGACCACTATAACTTGACACGAACAGCGTTCGTTCGTAGAACAGCGTTCGTGACATCACATGCGAAGCAGGACATGAGCGTGGACGCGACCCCGGGCGTCGACGTGGAGACAGACACCGGCATAGGCATAGGCACAGGCACGGACGTGACCGTGGTCGGGGCCGGGCCCGTGGGTCTCGTGCTCGCCGCCGAGCTGGCCCTCGCCGGGGCGACGGTGCAGGTACTGGAGCGCCTCACCGTGCCCGACCCGGCGATGAAAGCGGGGGCGGTCAACGTGCCGACGGCCGAGGCGCTCGACCGCCGCGGTCTGCTGCCCGCGGCCGAACAGGTACAGCGGGAGACACTGCGGCGGGTGGGCTCGTTCGCCCCCGCGGCGGCCGACGGCCGGTCGACCGGCAAGGGTGGTCTGGCGCGCGGCAAGAGCGGACAGGTGCGCGGCGACAGCGGGCAGGCGCGCGGCGACGGCGGGTCGGCGGCCGAGCCGCGGTTCACCGGACACTTCGCGGGGATGACCCTCGACCCCGGCCTCGTGGACTGGTCCGACCCCGATCTCGCCGCGCACGCCGCGGTCGACGGAGCCAGGATGGTGCCGCAGCGCGAGCTGGAACGGCTCCTGGCCGACCACGTCGCGCGGCTCGGCGTACCCGTGCACCGCGGGGTCGAGGTCACCGCGCTCGAGGACACCGGCGACGGCGTGCTGGTCGGCACCAGCGCCGGAACGGTGCGCACCGGATGGCTGGTCGGGTGCGACGGCGGACACAGCACCGTACGCCGCCTCGCGGGCATCGGCTTCCCCGGCACCGACCCCGAACTCACCGGCCACCTGGCCCTCGCCGACATCGCCGACCCGGAGAAGCTCGCGAGCGGTTGGGCCTGGTCCACCCGCGGGGCCTACCGTTACGGGCCGCAGCCCGGTCGGATCGTCACCGTGGAGTTCGGCCGCTCCCCCGCCGACCGCTCGACCCCGGTCACCCTCGACGACGTACAGGCCAGTCTGCGCCGGGTCTCCGGCACCGACGTCACCCTGACCGCGCTCCGGGGCAACGCGACCCGCTGGTCCGACAACGCCCGCCAGGCCGACGCCTACCGGTCGGGTCGGGTACTGCTGGCGGGCGACGCCGCGCACGTGCACGCGCCGTTCGGCGGCCAGGGCCTCAACCTGGGCGTCGGCGACGCGATGAACCTCGGCTGGAAACTCGGCGCCGTGATCGCCGGGTGGGCGCCCGAAGGACTGCTCGACACCTACGACACCGAACGCCGCCCCCTCGGCGCCTGGGTGCTGGACTGGACGCGCGCCCAGATCGGCGTACTGCGCCCGGATCCCAAGTCGGCCGCGCTGCGCGAGGTCGTCGCGGACCTGCTGAGCACCCCGGCGGGCACGACGTACGCGGTCAAGAAGATCTCGGGCGTCACGCAGCGCGTCGACCTGACCGAGGGCGGGCTGTCCGACAACCATATGCCCCACTCCGGCCTGACCGGCCGGTTCGTCCCCGATACGCGGCTGCGGGACGGTTCGCGTCTCGCCGACCACCACCACGGCGGCGGCTTCCTGCTGCTCGACCGCACCCCGGACGGCGCGTTCGCCCGCCTCGCCGCGGCCTGGCCCGCACGGGTGCGCTGCGTGCGCGACGGCCACGCGGCACCGACCGGGATGCTGGTACGCCCTGACGGGGTGGTCGTCTGGGCCACCGACCTCACCCACGGCACCGATGCCGTCGACAGCGCGGCCTTCACGAGCCTCGACGCCGCCCTTCGCCGATGGGCCGGCGAACCGTCGAGGAAGACAGCGCCGCCCCTTGGCGGTTGAGGGCCTAGCAAGGACAAGGCCGGGAACGAAGCCGAGGACGAAGGTGATCGCGGGATGAAGGCGGTGCGGTTCATGAAGGCGGTGCGGTTCCACGAGTACGGCGGGATAGATGTACTCCGGGTGGAGGAGGTGCCGCGTCCGGCAGCAGGTCCCGGCCAGGTGCTGGTCGAGGTCCGCGCGGCCGGGATCCAGCCCGGCGAGGTGATGATCCGCGCGGGCGCCCGGCACGGGCGCTGGCCTGCGACGTTCCCCTCCGGGCAGGGCAGTGATCTGGCGGGCGTCGTGGTGGAGACGGGTGCGCAGGTACGGGGCTTCGCGGTGGGCGACGAGGTGCTCGGCTTCACCCACGACCGGGCGAGCCACGCCGAGTTCGTCGTGGCGGAGGACGTGAACGTGGTTTCCCGGCCGGAGGGGCTGCCCTGGGACGTGGCCGGGTCGCTGTACGTGGCGGGCACGACGGCGTACGCCACCGTGTTCGCGGTCGACCCCGGGCCGGCCGAAACGGTCGTCGTGTCCGGGGCCGCGGGCGGCGTCGGATCCCTCGCCGTACAGCTCGCCCGGCGGCGCGGCGCCACGGTCATCGGGCTGGCGAGCGAGCGGAACCACGGCTGGCTGAAGGACCGCGGCGTCACCCCCGTCGCGTACGGGGAAGGCGTGGCCGAGCGGATCCGGCAGGCCGCCGGCGGGAGCGTCGACGCGTTCATCGACACGTTCGGCGACGGCTACGTGGACCTGGCGGTGGAGCTGGGCGTGCGGCCCGAGCGGATCGACACGATCCGCGACTGGCAGGCCGCGGCCCGGGTCGGCGCGCGGACCTACGGAGAGGGCGCGGCGGCGTGCGCGGTCGTGGTCGGCGAACTCGCCCGGCTCGCCGCGCGTGGCGAACTCGAAGTCCCGATCGCCCGCACCTATCCGCTGGAGCAGGTGCGGGACGCCTACCGAGAGCTGGAGCAGGGGCACACGCACGGCAAGATCGTGCTGCATCCTTAACGCCCCTCACCTCCCCCAATCTCTGCGGGCCCGAGTCCCCACACACTCAAGTCGCCCTCACACGCCCGCCATCATCCCCGTACTCAAGTCCCCTCGTACAAAGGACCTGTTGCAAAGAATCCGTTGCAACAGGTCCTTTGCACGGCTACATTGGCTCACATGAACGAGCCCCAGGACCCCCAGGTCCACAGTCTCGACGCCCGCTCCCTGCGTGGGCTCGCGCACCCCCTGCGCATGCGCCTGCTGGACGCGCTGCGCTTCGACGGCCCGGCCACCGCCTCCCAACTCGCCGCGAAACTGAGCGAGTCGAGCGGGGCCACCAGCTACCACCTGCGACAGCTCGCCGCGCACGGCTTCATCGAGGACGCCCCCCAGCGGGGCAAGGGGCGGGAGCGCTGGTGGAAGGCGGTCCACCAGGGCCTGCGCTTCGACGACGCCCTGCTCACGGACGCCAACCCGGACGTACGCGGCGCCGCCGACCTGTACCTGCACGAGGTGGCCACCACCCAGACCCGCGACCTGTCGACCTGGCTCGGCAACCGCCAGTCCTGGCCGGAGGAGTGGAACCGCACCTGGGACATGAGCAGCGCGACGCTCCGGCTGACGCCCGAGCTGACCCGTGAACTCGTCGCGAAGATGCACGCGCTCATCGACACCTACCGCGACCGGGCCGCCGACGAGGACGACACCGACACCGCCCAAGTCCGCATCCATACGCACGCGTTCCCGCTCACCACGGAATGAGAGGCCACAGCCCGATGCACCCCGAGATCCACCTCGCGCTGCACCACGTCCACGCCGTCGAACTCCGCGCCGAGGCCGACGCGCACCACCGCGCCGCCGCGGCCCGGCGCCGCCGGCGCTCCCAGCACCTCCGCACCCGCCTCGGCTGGACCCTCGTAGAGGTCGGCCTGCGGCTGGCCGCCACGCCCCGGACGGCAGCCACGGCCGTGTAGACACCGCGATCGCCCGAGTCGGTGCAACCCCCCGAAGCGGCAGGCGGGTTGCTCGTGCGGCGCCCACAGGATCACGCGCTTCAACTTCGGCTCGCGCCCTCCAGCATCCGTCTCACCACCGCTTCGCCTCGCTCAGGCTCTTCGTCGAGCCACGTGCCGAGGTGTTCCGTGACGGCCGCCGCGACGCGTTCGTGCACCGCGTCGCCGGCCAGTCCGCCGCGCGTGGCGCCCTCGAACTCGGGCCGCTCCAGCTTCACCGACACGACCGCCGTCAGCCCTTCGCCGATGCGGTCGGCGGTGAGGCGGCCCGGTTCCGCCGCCGTCAGCAACCCCCGCCTCCGCGCGTACGCGTCGACCGCGGCCGCCGTCCCGGCCCGGAACCCCGACTCGTGCGTACCGCCCTCAGGAGTGGGCCGGCTGTTGGCGAAGCTGCGGACGCGCTCCTCATGGCTGCCGCACCAGCGCACGGCCACCTCGACCGTCCCCGCCATCCGTGGGTCGGCGCGCTCGAAGCAGAACACCTCGGCGTGACCGCTCTCGTCCGGCTGAGGGGACGGCGTCCCCGCCCCTAGGCGGTCGAGGTGAGTGACGAAGTCCGCCGCCCCGCCCGGGAATTGAAAGCGTTCCGACCGCGGCTCGTGGTCCTTGGGGCGCTCGTCGGTGAGGGTGACGTCGAGCCCCCGGTTCAGGAAGGCGAGCCGCCTGAAGTGCTCAGCCAGTACGGCGTACGAGAGGTGCGTCGTCTCGAAGATGTCGGCGTCGGGCCGGAAGGTGATGATGGTCCCGCTCCCGATCCCGATCGGGCTCCCGATCCCGATCGCGCTCCCGGTCGCGCTCCCGGTCGCCGGTCCTACGGGGCTCGGCGGTGCGACCGCGACGCCGCGCGCGTACTCCTGGACCCAGCGCACTCCGTCGCCGCGCCGGACCTCGGCCGTCAGACGGCTCGACAGGGCGTTGGCGACGAAGAGGCCGTTGGCGAACAGGCGCACGGTCGTGGCGTACCGGCCGCTGAGCTCCGCCTCCGCGGGCATGCTGGTCAGCAGGGCCTCGATACCGGGACCGCCGGTGTGCCCGGCGGCTTCGACCGGGACACCCTGGCCGTCGCCGGTGACCCGCACGCCGCCGTCGGGCGTGAGGATGACGGCGACGGAGCCCGCGCGACCGGCCAGCGCCTCGTCCACCACCCAGTCGGTCACCCCGAACGCCCAGCAGTGCAGGCCCCGTTCACCGACCGAGCCGACCCACATCCCCGGCCGCTTCCGCACGGCTTCCCGCCCGTCCAGCACCTCGATGTGGCTGGTGTCGTATCTGGCGTCATGCATGGCGTCGTGCCTGGCGTCACTCGCACTCACGAAGTGCCCCCTCCGATGGCGTCGCTAGAGCCTCCAAGGCTAAGCGAACCGCCGGAAATCAGCAGGTCAGAGGGGGTATTCAGAAGGCACGGAGGGGCGCGTGGGCGGCCGCCCGAGCGTGGTCGGCCGCTGCCCGCACCGACCGCGTGAAGTCACGGCCGGGCCCCCGCCCAGCCCGCGCACGGACGCGTTACGCACGCCTCCGAGGCCATCGATTCCAGCACTCGGCGCCACCGCTTCCAGTACTCGCCGCGACCGGCTCCCGTACTTGGTGGCGCCGATTTTCGTGCCCGTCCACCTCGCCGTCCCCCGTCCGGCGACCGTGCTGGCGCCGTCCCCGGTCACCGTCGTCGCCGTCCCGCGAACGGGAGGGGTCGTCCCAGCGGCGCCGACGGCAACGGGACGGTGAATTCTCGGCTCAGTTTCCGCCCGTACGGTCGGCCTGGGGGGCGGCCGCGGCGCAGTCGGCCGGCGGGTGTCCCAGGGCGGGGCGCATCGGCGGCAGGCCCGTGCCGGTGCCCGCGTGGGCCTGGTGCAGGACGCTCAGTGTGTCGGCCAGCGTCCGGGCGGCGTCCTCGGTCAGCGGCGCGAGGTACGCCTGCTCGGCGGCGAGGCGGGCCTGCTCGGCGTCGCGCAGGCAGGCGGCGCCGACCTCGGTGAGGGTCACCACGTTGCGGCGGCGGTCACGTGCGCTGCGTCGGCGTTCCACCAGGCCACGGTCCTGCAAGTCGTCGATGACGGCGACCATCGTGGTGCGGTCCATGCCGATGGCCGAGGCGAGCTCGTTCTGCGACCGCTCGGCCGCGTCCGCCGCGATCACCGACAGCACGCCCAGCTCCCGGGGATGGATCCCGAACGGTTCCAGGGCGTCGCCCATGAAGGCCGCCAGTTGCAGCCACGCGTGTTTGACCAGGTACCCCAGCCGCAGCGTGAGGAGGTCGGACAGGTCGGCATCGTCCGTCATACCGGTAGCGTATCCTGTACCTGATAATCAGCGATACTGACGATTGAGCGCACCGCCACGGGATACCCGTAGCGCGCGGACGTGTCGACACACAGGACCGGGCGATGCCGGGACACCGACGTCCCCTCCCCCCGACCATTCCTGTGCCCGCCTCCGCGCACGTGTCCCCGGCTCCACCAGGCCGGGACACGGTGCACCGCCCCGCGCTGCCGCCCGCAGCGCACACCCTCAGCTAAGGAAAGCGACGTCCTCGAAATGAGCGACTCCATACCCGCCGGCGCCACTCGGACGGCGCCGGGTCCACGCACCTCCGCCCCGGCGGCCGAGGCACCCGACCCCCGACGCTGGTGGGGCCTGGTCGTCATCGCCCTGGCCCAGCTGATGGTGGTCCTGGACGCCACCATCGTGAACATCGCGCTGCCGTCCGCGCAGACGGACCTCGGCATGTCGGACGGCAACCGCCAGTGGGTCATCACGGCCTACACCCTCGCCTTCGGCGGTCTGCTGCTGCTCGGCGGCCGGGTCGCCGACCTCGTCGGCCGCAAGCGCACCTTCATCATCGGCCTGATCGGCTTCGCCCTGGCCTCGGCGGTCGGCGGTGCCGCGACCGGCTCCGGCATGCTCTTCGCCGCCCGCGCGGCGCAGGGTGTCTTCGGCGCGGTGCTCGCCCCGTCCGCGCTCTCCCTGATGACGACGACCTTCACCGACCCGCGCGAGCGCGGCAAGGCGTTCGGCATCTACGGCGCGCTCGCCGGTGCGGGCGGCGCGATCGGCCTGCTCCTCGGCGGCATCCTGACGTCGTACCTGAACTGGCGCTGGTGCCTGTACGTCAACATCCCGATCGCGATCGTCGCGGTCATCGGCGCGGTGATCCTGCTGCACGACCGGCCGGGCCACAAGGACGCCAGGCTCGACGTGCCGGGTGTCATCCTCGGCTGCGGCGGCCTCGTCGCCATCGTCTACGGCTTCTCCGAGGCCGAGCCGCGCGGCTGGGGCGACTCGATGGTCGTCAGCCTGATCGTGGGCGGCGTCGTCCTGCTGCTGGCCTTCGTCCTGTGGCAGGCCCGCGCGAAGTCCCCGCTGCTGCCGCTGCACATCCTGCGGGACCGCAACCGGGCCGGCTGCTTCCTGACCATGGGCTTCGCCACGATCGGCATGTTCGGCCTGTTCCTGTTCATGACCTACTACCTTCAGGGCATCCTCGGGTACTCGCCGGTCAAGACCGGGCTCGCGTTCATGCCGATGTCCGTCGCCATCATCATCGGTTCCACGCAGATCTCCGCCCGGCTGCTGCCGCGCGTCCCGGCCCGTGCCCTCATGGTCCCCGGCATGCTGCTGGCCGCCTGCGGCCTGCTGATCCTGACCCAGCTCGGCGTGGACTCCGCGTACGCCACCCACGTCCTGCCCGCCGAGCTCATCATGGGTCTGGGCATGGGTCTGACGTTCATGCCGGTGTTCTCCACCGCGACGCACGGCGTGCGCCCGCAGGACGCCGGTGTCACCTCGGCCATGGTCAACACCTCGCAGCAGGTCGGCGGTTCGCTGGGCACGGCCCTGTTGAACACCATCGCCACCTCGGCGACCTCCACCTACATCGGCAGCCACCTCACCGACCCGTCGCGCAAGGCGCAGGTCGTGGCCGCCGGCGTGGTGCACGGCTACACGCACGCCATCTGGTACGCGGTCGGCGCGATGCTGCTCGCCGGCTGCGCCGCCGCCCTCCTGGTCAACGCCAAGCCCGTCTCGCACGGCGACTCGGCGGTGCCGAACGCCGCGCACTGACCCACTCGGCGCCCGCCGGACCGGCGGGCGCCGCACGTCGGACATGCCGCTGCCCCGCTCCGTACGTAACGGAGC
>NZ_JBHWHV010000094.1:0-25103 GCF_042732375.1 Streptomyces sp. NPDC059785 | reverse complement strand
CGCGACCGCCGTCCGGCGGTCGCGGCCCCGTGCCGTCCGCCCTCAGCCCTGCTTGGGCGCCGTGTCGGCCCCCCGGCGCAGGGTGAAGGAGTGGCCCGCCGGGTCGGCGTAGCCGCGCTCCTCGTTGGGGCCCGAGGCGTCCTTGGCCTCCACCGGACGGCCGCCGAGGCTGATCAGCTTCCGCTCCGCCTCGTCGAGTTCCTCCACGTGGAAGTCCAGGTGGACCTGGAGGGAGTTCTCGGGCCGCGGCCAGCTCGGCGGGGTCGCCATCACATCGCGGCGGAACGCCATCCGGAAACCGTCGGGGGCCTTGATCTCCACCCGGTTCGCGCTCTCCTCGGTCTGCTCGGCGTCGAGCAGCTCCCGGTAGAAGGCGGCGAGCTTCTCTGGCTCGGCGCAGTCCAGTACCACGACGCCTTTCATGATGAGTGCCATGCTTCCTCCAAGCCGGAATCCGGGACGCGGGCGGCGGCGCCTGCGGTCAACGCTCCCCGTATACCCCGTCCCCGGGAATCAGTCGGGCACCGGCCGGTCGCCGACGCGGCTCATGGTTCCCTGCGGGTCGCGCCCAGGCCGGTCGTGGGTGCCAGACAGAGGACGCCGACCTTGCCGAGGTGGGTGTTGCTCTGCACCAGGCGGGCCGCCTCCGGGGCCTCGCTGAGGGGGTAGGTGGTGGTGAGGGCGGGCCGGACCCGGCCGAGGTCGAGGAGCCGGTGCACGGCGTGCTGCTCCTGGAGGTTGGCGCCGTGGCTGCCGATGACGCGCTTGAGCCGCATCCACAGGTAGCGGTTGTCGAACTCGTGCCGGTAGCCCGAGCTGGAACCGCAGGTCACCACGGTTCCGCCGCGCCGTACGACGAAGACGGAGACGCCGAAGGTGGCCCGGCCGACGTGCTCGAAGACGATGTGCGGGTCTTCCCCGGTCGCGGTCCTGATGAGCCGGCCGAGCCGCTTGCCCACGGTGGCGGGGTCGGCCGGCGCGTCGCCCGTGAGGCCGATCTCCTCCCTGTTGATCACCACATGGCAGCCGAGGCCGCGCACGTACTCCGCCTTGGCCTCGCTGCTGACGACGCCCACGGCGATGCCGCCGCCGTTACGCACGAGCTGCACCGCGTAGGCGCCGAGGCCGCCGGCCGCGCCCCAGATCAGCACCACGTCGCCCTGGGTCATCCGGGCGCCGCGGTCGCTGACCAGCATGCGGTAGGCGGTGCCCGCGCACAGCGGGTTGGCGGCGGCCTCCTCCCAGGTCAAGTGGGCGGGCTTGGGAAGCAGTTGGCTGGCGCGGGCGATGCCGTAGTGGGCGAGTCCGCCGTAGTTGGTCTCGAAGCCCCAGGCGAGCATGGACGCGCCCATCATGCCGTCGGCGTGCGTGGCCGGTTCCTCCTCGTCGACCAGGACGGGGCTGACCACCACGTGGTCGCCGACGTGCCATCTGCGCACTCCGGAGCCGGTGCGGACGACGACTCCCGCCGCGTCCGAACCGAGGACGTGGAACGGCCGGTCGTGCCGGGCCGCCCAGCGGTCCCGGCGGCCGAACTGCTTCAGGAAGGTGAACGTCGGGATGGGCTCGAACATCGCCGACCAGACGGTGTTGTAGTTGATGCCGCTCGCCAGCACGGCCACGACGACCTCGTCCGGGGCGAGTTCGGGCATCGGCACGGAGCCGATCTGGATGGTCTTGCGCACGTCCTTGTCGGCGACGCCGGTGAACCCGTCGGCATCCTCCGCCCTGAGGTGGGCGGCGGTGTACCGGGCGGGCAACGGAAGCCGTGCCAGCTCGGCGCCGCCGGCTCCCGCCACGACGGCCTCGGCCAGGACATCCATGTCGTGCCTCCTTCTGGGTCGGGACAGGTCGGGCTGGGTGGGGTCAGGCGAGGCCGAGGCCCGCGGCGAGCACCGGCCACGAGGACCTGAACTCCTGCTGCCAGTACGGCCAGGCGTGCGAACCTCCGCTGTACAGGTGCACCTGCGCCGGGATGCCCAGCGCCGTGAGCTGCCGGGTGAAGCGCTGGGCCTGGCTCCACAGCGTGCCTTCGAGCAGGGCGCCTTCGAGGTTGCCGAAGTCGCCGCCGGGCAGCCCGCTGCCCTGCGACAGGTACAGGCCGGTCCCCGCGAGCGCCTGGGCCAGCGCGTACGGGTTGTGCCGGTTCCAGTTGTCCCGGTTCAGCAGCGCGCCGCCCCACAGGCTGACCGGCGAGAGCAGTTCCCGGGTGACGATGGCGCCGAGAACGGTGGGCATGCCCGTCGTCGTGGTGTCCACGATGCCGCTGTACGAGGCCGCCGCGGCGAAGCTGCCGGGGCGGCGGGCGGCGAACGCGAGCGCGCCGTAACCGCCGGTGGAGACCCCGGCGACGGCGCGCCGGTCACCGGCCCTGAAGCGCGCCTTGAGCAGCGCCATCACCTCGTCGACCTGGAACGTCTCGTAGTCCGGGGCGCCGGGCAGGCCGTAGTTCCACCAGTCGGTCGGGATGCCGGTGGCGCCCGAGGACGGCATGACGACGAGCACGTCCTGCCCGGCGAGGAAGTCGTGGACGTCCGTCTCCCGGGACCAGGAGGTGTAGTCGTCGTGCGCGCCCTGGAGGAGGTAGAGGACGGGCCAGGTGGCGTCGGGGCGCTCGGCGAAGGCGGCCGGGAGCAGGACGCGGACCGGCAGCGCGGCGCCGACCGCCGGGGACTGGACGGTGAGGTCGACGGTGCGGTCGTCGAGCCAGTTCTCGGCGGTGACCGACGCGCCGGCACCGGTGGCGCCGGAGGCGCCGGCGGCCGTCGCGGCCAGGGCGGCGGTGGTGGCCAGGGTGGCGCGCAGGACGGTTCTCCGCGTGGGGCGGTGCATGGACACGGGCCTGCTCCTCTTCTCTGACGGGACACCTTGCTGACGGGTTGTCAGCTGTCGGTCCCTTCGTTCAGGTCGTGGGCCAGGAAGCCGGCCAGGGTGTCGACGACCGGCGGGTCGAGCAGCGACAGGTGGTGGCCGGGCAGCGGCCGCACCGTGAGACCGGTGCAGTGGGCGTCCCAGCCGAGCGCCGCGTCGGAGCGCTCGTAGCGCGGGTCGCGGACGGTGTGCGGCGCGGGTTCGCTCGCCCGGTACAGCACGGCCGGTCCCGCGTACCGGCCCGGCCGGTGGCGCTCCCCGCCGCACAGGTCCAGGTACGAGGTGCGCTGGTGCTCGGCGACCGCGGGCGGCAGTGTCACGTGCTCGCCGGTCACCTTCAGGACGAGGTCGATCCGCGCGGCGTCGTCCAGCGTGGCCAGTTCCTCGTACGGCAGCTCGGGCGCCGTGCCGTACGTGCGTCCGATGTGGGCCGCGAAGCCCGCGAGGCGGCTCCGGGTCAGGTCCCACGGGGTGCGGTCCGGCGGGGCGGGCAGCGGCAGCACCGAGTCGAGCAGGACGAGGGTGCGGACGGTGCCGTGCCGGGACAGCAGCCGGGCCGCCTCCTGCGCCACCAGCCCGCCGTAGGACCAGCCACCCACGTGCCAGGGCCCGTCGGGGGACACGACCCGGATCCGCCGGGCGAACTCGGCGGCGCGCCCTGACACGTCGCCCGGCTCGGGCAGCCGGTCGAAGCCGTACACCGGACGCCGCCCGTCGAGCCGCTCGGCGAGCCGGACGTAGACGCCGGCGGAACCGCCCGCGGCGTGCGCGAGGAAGAGCGGGTCTCCCGGCCCGTCGCACGCGAAGTCGCGCAGGGCGGTCGCGGGGGCGGGGGTGTTCGCGGGGGCGAGGGTGGTCGCGGGTGCGGTGCGCGGTGCGGCAGGGCGGACGGCCGGGGGCTCGGGGGCAGGGGCGGGGGCCGGGTCCGGTTCCGGGGCGGGGCCGGTTGCCGGGGTTGGGCCGGTCGCCGGGGCAGAGACGGCTGCCGGAGCTGGGCCGGTTGCCGGAGCCGGGCCGGTCGCCGGGACCGGACCGGTCGCCGGAGCCGGGCCGCTTGCCGGAGCCGGGCCGGTCGCCGGATCCGGGCCGCTTGCCGGAGCCGGGCCGGTCGCCGGGGCCGGGCCGGTCGCCGGAGCCGGGCCGCTTCCCGGGGCCGGACCGGTCGCCGGAGCCGGGCCGCCTGCCGGATCCGGACCGGTCGCCGAAGCCGGGCCGGTCGCCGGATCCGGGCCGCTTCCCCGGGCAGAGACGGTTGCCGGAGCCGGGCTGCCTGCCGGAGCCGGGCCGGTCGCCGGATCCGGACCGGTCGCCGGATCCGGACCGGTCGCCAGGGCCGGACCGGTCGCCAGGGCCGGGCCGGTCGCCGGAGCCGGGCCGCTTCCCGGGGCCGGGCCGGTGAGCGGGGGCAGCAGGTTCGCGACCGCTCGCAGCGTGCCCTGGCGCAGCAGTGCCGCCGCTTCCAGGTGGACGCCGAACTCCCGTTCCAGGGCGCCCCGGATGCGGACGGCGGTCAGGGAGTCCAGGCCGAGGTCGGTCAGCGGCGCGTCGGGGTCGAGCCGGTCGGGGCCGTAGCCCATCACCCCGGCGACGCAGCGGCGCAGCCGGTCCAGCGGGGTCGCGTCGGCCGGCGCGGCGTCGCGTTCCGGGTCGGGGGCGGCCGTCTCCGGCCGCTCGCCGAACCAGAAGCGGCGGTGGCGCCAGTGGGGTGAGGGTACGTCCGCGACCCGGCCCGGCATGCGCCCGCCGAGGCCGGTGATCCGTACGCCGTCGGCGAGCAGCGTGGCGAGCGAGGTGTGGAAGGTGAGGGCGTCGTCGGTGTGCTTGCGCAGGGTGGGCAGGATCCGCGCGCCCGCGGGCAGCGTGTCGGTCAGCGGGTGCAACTGGGTGGCGTGCGGGGCCACTTCGACGAAGGTCCGGTGTCCGTCGGCGGCCGCCGCCCGCACCGCCTGCACGAAGCGGACGGGCCGCCGCAGGTTGGCGGTCCAGTACGCGGTGTCGTACGGGGCGGGGTCGCGGGGGTCCTCCAGCACGGTCGAGTAGCGCCGGCAGCGGGGTCCGCGCGGCCGGACCTCGCCCAGCTCCAGGACGAACCGGCCGAGCAGCGGCTCGACCTCGGGCGAGTGCCCGGCGCCCGTGACGCCCAGGGACCGCGCGAACCCGCCCTGGGCCGTCACCCGTTCCACCAGCGCCGCGACGTCCGGCGCGGACCCCGTCACCACGCTCTGCACCGGTGAGGCGTGGACGGCGACCTGGAGGGAGGGCAGGTCGCCTCCGAGGTCGCGGATCCCGGACTCGGGCCGGTCGACCACGGCCATGGCGCCGCCCGTCAGCCCCGCGAGCAGCCGGGAGCGTACGGCGACGATCCGGGCGCCGGTCGTCTCGTCGACCGCCCCGGTGACGACCGCCGCGGCGATCTCACCCAGCGAGTGCCCGATCACGGCGGCGGGCTCGCACCCCCACGACCGCCACAGCTCGGCCAGCGCGAGCTGGACCGCGTACAGGACGGGCATGACGACGGCGGGCGAGGAGAGGTCGGTGTCCGGGCTCAGGCTCGCGGCGAGGGAGACGCCCGAGTACCGGCGCAGCAGGGGTTCGAGGCGGTCGACGGCCGCGGCGAAGGCCGGTTCGGCGGCGAGCAGGCGCTGTCCCATGCCGGGCCACTGGGAGCCGTAGCCGGAGAACACCCAGACCGGTCCGGGTCCCTCCGGTGCGCCCTCGCCGGTGAGCACGTGCGGGGACGGCGCGCCCGCGGCCAGCCGCCGCAGCGCGCTCACCGTCTCGGTCCGGTCCCGGGTGACGAGGACCGCGCGGTGCCGGCCGCGTCCGGTGCGGCGGGCGAGGGTGCGGGCGAGGTCGGTGTCGTCCGGGCGCGCCGCGGCCGCCAGCCGGTCGGCGAGTTCGCCCGCGTAGGAGCGGACCCGGCCGGCCGTCGGCCCGTCGAGGAGCAGCAGCGCGGGCCGGGACGCGGACGTGGTCCTGGCGGCGCGTGCGCGGTACTCGGTGAGCACGACGTGCGCGTTGGTGCCGCCGAAGCCGAACGCCGAGACCCCGGCCGTGGCCGTGCCCGAGTAGCGCGGCCAGGGCTCGGCGGAGGTGACGACGCGCAGGCCGAGCGCGTCGAGGTCGGCGTGCGGTCCGGGCCGGGTGAAGTGGAGCTGCGGCGGGATCTCCCCGTGGTGCAGGGCCAGTACGGTCTTGATGAGCCCGGCGATCCCGGCGGCGGCCTCCAGGTGGCCGAGGTTGGTCTTCACCGAGCCGACGAGCAGCGGCTGTTCGAGGTCGCGGCCCGCGCCGAGCACCGCGCCGAGCGCGCCCGCCTCGATGGGGTCGCCGAGCGCGGTCCCGGTGCCGTGCGCCTCGACGTAGTCGACGGCCGCGGGCGCGGGGTGCGCGCGGGCGAGGAGGGCGCGCTGGGCCGCCGCGCTGGGCGCCGTCAGACCGTTGGAGCGGCCGTCGGAGTTGACGGCCGTGGCACGGATCACCGCCAGGATCCGGTCGCCGTCGCGCTCCGCGTCGGTGAGCCGGCGCAGCACCACGACCCCGCACCCCTCGCCGCGCACGATCCCGTCGGCCGACGCGTCGAACGCCTTGCAGCGGCCGTCCGGGGCGAGCGCGCCCGCCCGCTGGAGGCCGAGCGTGACGCCCGGGGTCAGCAGCAGGTTCGCGCCCGCGGCGAGCGCGGTGTCGCACTCCCCCGACCGCAGGGCGCGCACCGCGTGGTCCACGGCGACCAGCGAGGACGAGCACGCCGTGTCGACGGCCAGGCTCGGGCCGCGCAGGTCGAAGGCGTAGCTGAGCCGGCCCGCGGCGACGCTCAGGGCGGCGCCGGTCGCCGTCCAGGCGTCGGGCGCCGCGGCCGTCAGGTGCGCGTACTCGTTGCCGCTGATGCCGACGAAGACGCCGGTGCGGGTGGATTCCACGGACAGGGCGGCGTGGTCCAGCGCCTCCCGGGTCACTTCGAGGAGCATCCGCTGCTGCGGGTCCATGGCGGCGGCCTCGTGCGCGGCGATGCCGAAGTACTCGGCGTCGAAGCCCGCGATGTCGTCGAGGAACCCGCCGTGCCGGGAGACCTCGGGGTCCGCCGACGCCGGGTCCCACCTCCCCTCGGGCACGGTGCCGACCGCGTCCCGGCCCTCGGTGAGCAGCCGCCAGTACGCGTCGGGCGAGCTCGCGCCGGGGAAGCGGCAGCCCACGCCGACGACGGCGACGAGGGCGGGCGCGGAGGCGGAGGGTGCCGGGGCCGTCGCGGCCTCGGTCACGGCCGTGGGCGCGTCGTCCACCGTGCGGTGCTCGGCCTCCGGTTCGCGCAGCTCGCGCACCAGGGCGTCGATGGTGCCCGCGTCCCACAGCAGGGTGCCGGGCAGCCGGCGCCCCGCCAGATCGCTGAGCAGCGCGGTCAGGGCCACCGCGTCGCGTGAGGTGAGGCCGAGTTCGGCCAGCGGGCGGTCGTCGGCGATCTCGTCGGGCGTGAGGCCGTACCAGGCGGCGAGCCGCTCCACGACCACACCGCGGATCTGCGTACGGCTGGGGCTCACCGCGCTCACCGCGCACCGAACCCGCCGTCGAGGAACCGCTCCCGACTCGCGGCCCGGGCGATCTTGCCGCTGCTGGTGCGGGGCACGGTGCCCGGCGGGACCAGCCGCAGGACGCCGAGCCGCAGCCCGTGCCGGGCGGACACGGCGGCCCGGACGGCACGCTCGCACTCCCGCGCCTCGGCCTCCGTCGGCTCGGCGTCCCTGCGGTGCTCCGCCACCACGATCAGCTCCTCCCCCGTGCCGTCCGCGCGGGGCACGCCGAAGGCGGCGAGCCGGTCGCGGCGGACCACGGGCGCGGCCCGCTGCACGGTCTCCTCGATGTCCGGCGGGTAGTGGTTGCGCCCGTCGACGACGATGACGTCCTTGATCCGCCCGGTGACCAGCAGCAACCCCTCGTGCAGGGCGCCGAGATCGCCGGTGCGCAGCCAGCCCTCCGGGTCGCCGAAGGCGTGGTCCGCGAACGTCCGCTCCTCGGCGGGCCGGTCCGCGCGCTTCCAGTAGCCGCGCCCGATGTTGGGCCCGCGCAGCCGGATCTCGCCGACCCGGCCCGGCGGCAGTTCCGTGCCGTCCGCGCCGGTGATCCGCAGCTCCTGGCCGACGGGCCGGCCGCAGGAGACCAGCTCCACGGCGTCCGGCCGCCCGGCGCCGCCGTCCGGCAGCGCCTCGATGCGTCCCTCGCGCAGCGCGACCGCGTCGCAGGTGACGGTGTGCGGCGGCTCGGTGCGGGAGTCCGCGGTCGCGAACACCGTCGCCTCGGCGAGTCCGTACGCGGGGCAGTGCGCGGCCGGGTCCAGGCTGCCGTCGGCGAACGCCGCGCGGAACCGCTCGATGGTGCCGGGCCGTACCGGTTCGCTGCCGTTGATCAGCACCCGCACCCGGTCCAGGCGCAGTTCACCGGCGAGACCCGGTTCCGTGCGGGCCACGCAGTAGTCGTACGCGAAGTTCGGCGCGGCGCTGACCGTGCCCTCGTAGGAGCCGAGCAGGCGCAGCCAGCGCGCGGGGTCCGCGAGGAAGGCGACCGGGTCCATCAGGACGGAGGCGAAGCCGCCGACGACGGGGGCCGCGACGCTGAGCACGAGGCCCATGTCGTGGAAGAGCGGCAGCCAGCCGACCGTGGTGGAGCTCTGCGGGTCGTGCACGAAGGCGTGGATGGCCTGGCGGGCGTTGGCGACGACGTTGGCGTGCGTGATCATCACGCCGGCCGGACTGCGGGTGGAGCCCGAGGTGTACTGGAGGTAGGCGATGTCGTCCGGTTCGGCGGCCGGCAGGCCGGGGTCGGGTCCGAGGCGGCGGACGGGCAGTTCACCGACGGCGACGACCGGCACCTCGGGCAGCCCCTGCTCCCGTACGAAGTCCCGTACGGCGCCGGTGCCGGCCGAGTCGGCGAGCAGACAGGCCGGTTCGCAGTCGGCGAGCACGGCGGCGAGCCGGTCGGCGTGACCGGGCAGACCGGGCCCGAAGAGCGGCACGGCGATCACCCGGGCGTAGAGGCAGCCGAGGAACGCCACCACGTAGTCCAGCCCCTGCGGCAGGACGAGGGCGGCGCGGTCCCCGGGCGAGGCCACCGTCGTCAGGTGGTCGGCCACGGCGCGGGCCCGGGCGTCCAGGGCCCGCCAGCCGAGGGTGCGGTGCACCCCGGCCGAGTTCGGCTCGGGGAAGTCGACATGGCTGAGGGCCCGTTGCTGCGGCCGGTGGCGGGACCAGTGCCGCAGATGATCGGTCAGCGAGGCGTCCTCGGCGGGCCGTGCGGGGGTCATGGCGGCTCCAACTGATCGGTCCCGGGGGACGGGGTGGGGGGATGGGGTGGGGGGATGGGGTGGGAGCGAACGGACAACACTCGTTGGCAAACGCCCGTCGGCCAACGTCCGCAGGCCAACGTCCGCAGGCCAACGCCCGTAGACCAACACCCGTCGGCCAACGTCCGTAGACCAACACACCCGTAGGCCAACGCCCGTAGACCAACACCCGTAGACCAACACCCGTAGACCAACACCCGTAGACCAACGCCCGCGTCCGTTGCACGGTGAACCAGGTTCCGCCGAGGAGTGACGGTCGAGTTAGACGATGCGTTGACAGATCGCCCGGCCACCTCTGTCAGTTACCTGACAAAGGCACCACCGCGATTCGGCGCCCCGGGGCAGAGCCCCCGCCACTCCCCGCCCCGCACAATCCCTGCCACCGCACTGCCACCGCACCCGACGGCGGCCGCGCGGCGAAGTCGGAGTCGGAGCCGGACCCGCAGCCGCAGCCGCAGCCGCAGCCGGGGCCGGAGCCGGAGACAGAGCCGCAGGCCAAGGCGGAGGAAGGAGCCACGGTGGGACGCGCACGGCCGGCGGCGCTGCTCGCGCTGCTCACCCTGACCGGTTTCCTCACCACCCTCGACAACACCGTGATCAACGTGGCCCTGCCCACCGTCCAGCGCGAACTGGACCTGACGGTGAGCGGTCTGGAGTGGGTCGCGAGCAGCTACGTGCTCAGTTTCGGGGCGCTGCTGCTGCCGGGCGGCCGGCTGACCGACCTGTTCGGCCGCCGGCGCGTCCTGGCCACCGGGATCGTGGTGTTCACGGCGGCCTCGGGCGCGGCGGCGCTCGCGGACAGCGGGGGCGCGCTCGTCGCGGCCCGTACCGTGCAGGGCGTCGGGGCGGCCCTGGTGATCCCCGCCTCGCTGGCCGTGATCGCCGCCGATCTGCCCCCGCGCAGGCGGTCCACGGCCGTGGGCCTGTGGACGGCGGCGCTGGCCGTCGCCCTCGCGCTCGGCCCCGTGGTCGGCGGGTTCGTCACCCAGCAGTGGTCCTGGGGCTGGGTGTTCGCGATCAACGTGCCGTTCGGCCTGGTCACCCTGCTCCTGGTGCCCGCCGTGCCCGCCGCCCCCGCCCGCGCCACCCCCGGACGGGCCGCCCTCGACCCGCCCGGCGTGCTGCTCTCGGTCCTCGCGCTGTACCTGCTGACGTACGGTCTGGTGCGCGGCGGCGACCACGGGTTCGGGACCCGTCCCGTGCCGCTCTGCCTGGCGGTATCGGCGGCGGCCGGCTGCGCGTTCGCCGTCCGGGAGGCGCGGACCGCGCAGCCGCTGGTCCGGCTCGGGCTGCTGCGCGACCGGTTCCTGACCGGCGGGGTGCTCGCGCAGGTGCTGTGGGGCATCGGCGTGAACGGCGTCTTCTTCTTCACCGCCCTCTACCTCCAGCACGTCCTCGGCTTCTCCCCCACCAGGGCGGGGCTGGCCTTCCTGCCGCTGGCCGGCGCCCTGCTGCTGTGCACCCCGCTCGCCGAACGGGCGGCGCGCACGCTGGGCGCCCACGTCTCGATCGCGGCGGGACTCACCCTGGTGGCGCTCGGCCTGGTGTACGTCTCCGGAACCGGCCTGCGCGCCGGTTACTGGGACCTCCAGCCGGGCCTGCTGCTGATCGGCGTGGGCTCGGCGCTGACCACTCCGCTGACGGTGCGTTCGCTGGCCGGGGTGCCGGCCGCGCACACCGGCACGGCCACCGGTCTGATGAGCGCGGCCCGCGAGGTGTCGGGGGTGTTCGGGGTGGTCCTGGTCGGCGTGGTCCTCACCCGGCGCGAGCGCTCCGAGCTGCGCTCGGGCACGGATCCCCGCCGCGCCTTCCTCGCCGGGTACGACCTCGGGCTGCGGCTCGCGGCCTGCTGCGTGCTGGCCGGTGCGCTCGTCACGCTGGTGGCGCTGCGCCGCCGCGGCCGGCACCGGCGGTTGGTCGCGCGGGGGCGCCGCCGCACGGAGCGCGTTGTCCGCAAGTGACAAGCGACGCACCCATGTCTGTCCGCCGTTGATGGGCCACGCGAGGTTACTTGCGGGTATCGTCTCCCGTCCCCTGTACCCCCGCACAGGAGGGAGCCGTCGCGTTGAGCGGACTGCGGACACTGGACGGCGAGACCGAGACCGGGCGGGCCACGGACGGCGACCGGGCCCTGCGAACCGCCCCGGCGGGGAACGCCCCCACCGAGGACGGCCCCGCCGAGGACGAGAGGACCCTGGCCGAACGGGCCGTCGCCGACGAGCCCAACGGCCCCTTCAAGGCCCTCCCCCCGGGCCTGCGCGACGACCTCAGGCCGTTCTTCGACGACATCGCCGAGGAGGTCGTACGGGCCATCAGGACCCAGATACCCGAGTACGCGCGCCCGACCGACGACATGTACATGCACGTCGTGCACCGCGGTGTCGAGCACGCGCTCCAGGGCTTCCTCGAGCGGATGGCGCAGCCCGACACCGACTGGGAGCCGGTGAAGGCGACGTACCAGCGCATCGGGCACGGGGAGGCGGAGGAGGGCCGCAGTCTCGACTCGTTCCAGTCCGCGCTGCGGCTCGGCGCGCGGGTCACCTGGCGGCGCGTCAACGCCCTGGTCGACGCCGACGTGCTGCCGCGCAACGTGCTGGCCGCGTTCGGCGAGGCGCTGTTCCTGCACCTCGACGAGATGGCGGCCGCGACGACGGCCGGCTACACGGAGGCGCGGCTGCACGCCGCGGGCGAGCAGCAGCAGCGGCGGGCCCGGCTGATCGACCTGCTCACCGCCGACCCGCCCGTCTCGGCCGAGGCGATCGGGGATCTCGCGCACTCCGTGCGCTGGCCGGTGCCGCGGGCGCTGGCGGTGGTGGCGATCGACCAGCGGCCGGAGCCGACGGCGGCGCGGCCCATCGTGCCGCCGGAGTTCCTGGCCCGTTTCGACGTCCAGCCGTCGCTGGTCGTCGTGCCCGATCCCGGGGGTCCCGGGCGGGTCCGTGCCGTGGCGGGTGCGCTGCGCGGGCTGCGCGCGGCGATGGGTCCGACGGTGGGGCTCCAGGAGGGCGCACGGTCGCTGCGCTGGGCCGGGCAGGCCCTGGAGCTGACCCGCCGGGGCGTGCTGCCGGACACCGGTCTGGTGCGCTGCCAGGAACACCTGGCCACGCTGCTGCTGTTCCGCGACGAGGCTCTGGTGGACGCGATGGCGGAGCGTCATCTGCGGCCCCTGGAGGAGCTGCGCCCGCCGCAGCGCGAGCGGCTGGCGGAGACGCTGCTGTGCTGGCTCCAGTGCGGGCACAACGCCAGCGAGGTGGCCGCGCGGCTGGCCGTGCACCCGCAGACGGTCCGCTACCGGATGCGGCAACTGGACGGGCTGTTCGGCGACCGGCTCCTCGATCCGACGGCACAGTTCGAGATGCAGCTCGCGCTGCGGAGCCGGGCCCTGCGCCACGCGGCCGGGTCGCGGTGACGAACGGCCGGTTCGCGGTGACGTGGCCGAGTCGCGGTGACGCGAGGAATCGGTTCAGGCCGTCCCGCACCCGCCCGACCGGCGGGTTTCCGGGACCCTGTCGAACCGCGCGGAACTGCCCCCTGCAAAGCCGGGACATATGTCAAGCGAACATGCTGGAATTCACTCCATCGGGGGTAACTTGCCGTGCAAGGAACGGTTTTGCAGCCGCCCGGACCCGGGTCCCATGTCTAGGCTCGCAGTTGTCGTCACCCCGGACCTCGGTGACTCGGGGCCCTGCCCATATGAGCGGGTCTAAGCCGGTTGGAGGCGATGTCGTCATGCAGCACGAACCTGCACCCCTCACGCGGCATCTGCGCATACACCGGCACCGGGATCACACGGTGCTCGAGTTCCACGGCGACATCGACATCGCCACGGCCCTGGAGATCAGTCCGTTCCTGGACACCGTGACGGCCCGGGCCGCGCCGCAGATCGTGGTCGACCTGCGGCCCGTCGAGTTCTTCGACTGCTCCGGACTGCGGCTCCTGGACCGGGCCAGACGGCGTGCGGTGGCCCGGGGCGGCTCGCTCCTCCTCGTCTGCACGCACCCGCTGACGCTGCGGATCCTGCATGTGACCGGGCTGGTCCACCTCATGCCGCCGTACACCTCGGTGGACGAGGCGACGAGCCAGCCGGAGACTACTTCCGGATCTGCGTGACCTGGCCGGCGCCGACGGTCCGGCCGCCCTCGCGGATGGCGAACTTCAGACCCTCCTCCATGGCCACCGGCTGAATGAGCTGCACCTCCATCGTGGTGTTGTCACCCGGCATGACCATCTCGGTGCCCTTGGGGAGGGTCACCACGCCGGTCACGTCCGTCGTACGGAAGTAGAACTGCGGCCGGTAGTTGTCGAAGAAGGGGGTGTGCCGGCCGCCCTCGTCCTTGGACAGGATGTAGGCGCGGGCCTCGAAGTCCGTGTGCGGTGTCACCGAGCCGGGCTTGATGACCACCTGGCCGCGCTCGACGTCCTCCCGCTTGACCCCGCGCAGCAGCAGCCCGACGTTCTCCCCGGCCCGGCCCTCGTCGAGCAGCTTGCGGAACATCTCGATGCCCGTGACGGTGGTCTTCGTCTTCTGCTCGTGGATGCCGATGATCTCGACCTCGGCGTTGACCTTCAGCACCCCGCGCTCGATGCGGCCGGTGACCACCGTCCCGCGGCCCGTGATGGTGAAGACGTCCTCGATCGGCATCAGGAAGGGCCGGTCGACGTCGCGCACCGGCTCGGGCACGAACTCGTCCACGGCCGCGAGGAGTTCGACGACGGACGCGGTCCACCGGGCGTCGCCCTCCAGCGCCTTGAGCGCGGAGACCCGCACCACGGGCACGTCGTCACCCGGGAACTCGTACTCGGTGAGCAGTTCGCGCACCTCCAGCTCGACGAGCTCCAGGATCTCCTCGTCGTCCACCATGTCGGTCTTGTTCAGGGCGACGACGATGTACGGGACGCCGACCTGCCGGGCGAGCAGGACGTGCTCCTTGGTCTGCGGCATCGGGCCGTCGGTCGCCGCGACGACCAGGATCGCGCCGTCCATCTGCGCCGCACCGGTGATCATGTTCTTGATGTAGTCCGCGTGCCCGGGGCAGTCGACGTGCGCGTAGTGCCGGTTCTCGGTCTGGTACTCGACGTGCGCGATGGAGATGGTGATGCCGCGCTGGCGCTCCTCGGGAGCCTTGTCGATCTGGTCGAACGGCGTGTAGGGGTTCAGGTCGGGGAACCGGTCGTGCAACACCTTGGTCATGGCCGCCGTGAGCGTCGTCTTGCCATGGTCGATATGACCGATGGTGCCGATGTTCACATGCGGTTTCGTCCGCTCGAACTTCGCCTTCGCCACTGGAGGGCCTCCTGATCACCTGGCCGTGAACCGGGGCCTGATGAGGCGTCAGCCACAGGCTCCGGAGCCGAGCGCGCTTCGCTGCTTGCCGTCCACTGCCGTGCTACTTCCTGTCTATTCGGTCTCGGGCGCGTCGAACAGGGCACTGACCGACTCACCGTTGTGAATGCGACGGACCGCCTCGGCCAGCGCCGGTGCGACGGACAGGACGCGCAGCTTTCCGGTGCGCTCCTCCTCCGGGACCGGCACGGTGTTCGTGCAGACGATCTCCAGGACGTCGGGCTGCTCGCTCAGCCGCTTCAGGGCGCCCGCCGCGAACAGCCCGTGCGTACAGGCCACCCGGATCGAGCGGGGCCCCAGCTCGCGCAGCCGCTCCAGCAGTTCCAGCACCGTGCTGCCCTTGGCGATCTCGTCGTCCAGGACGATGACGTCCCGTCCGGCGACCTCGCCGATCACCGAGCTGATGGACACCCGGTCGTCCGCGAACCGCTGCTTGGCGCCCGCCGCCACCTGCGCGCCCAGCATCCGGGCGAACGCGGCGGCCTCCTTGGCGTTGCCCAGGTCGGGCGAGACGACCGTGGTCCGCGAGGGGTCGTGGCCGCGGAAGTGCGCGGCCAGCTCCCGCAGGGCGTGCAGGTGGTCGACCGGCACCGAGAAGAAGCCGTGCACCTGCGGCGAGTGCAGCGTCATCGCAAGGACCCGGCTCGCGCCCGCCGTCACCATCAGATCGGCCACGAGCCGGCCGCCGATCGAGATGCGGGGCGCGTCCTTCTTGTCCGAGCGGGCGTACGCGTAGTGCGGCAGGACCACCGTGATCCGGGCCGCGGAGGCGCCCCGGGCGGCGTCCAGCATCAGCAGCAGCTCCACCAGGTGCTCCTGCACCGGCTCGACCAGCGGCTGGACGAGGAACACGTCGCGTTCCCGGCAGTTGGCCTGAAGCTGCACCTCGAGACAGTCGTTCGCGAACCTGCTGATCCTCGTCGGGCTCAGCGGCACGCCCAGATGCGCGCAGACCTCCTCGGCCAGCCGGGGATGGGCACTACCGCTGAAGACGGCGATGTCACGCACGATCCGCTCCTCGCATGATCAGATCCGGGCTGCGCGGCACATGCTACGGGCAGCGGGGAGCTGTCGTACGAGGGGTCAGGGGTTGGCACCGGCCGGATCACCAGCTCACCGGCAGGTGCAGCGGGCTGCGCGTGACCTGGCCCTCCCGCCAGTCGATCGTGCCGGGGGTGAACTCCGCGCGCAGCCGCGGGAAGCGGACGGCCAGCCGGTGCAGGGCGAGGGTGATCTCCATCCGGGCGAGCCAGGCACCCAGGCAGTGGTGGGGTCCGGCGCCGAAGACGACACCGGGGGCCGGCAGCGGCGCGAACAGGTCGCGGGCGCCCGGCTCCTGACGCGGATAGACGTCGGGGTCGCGGTTGGCGGAGTTGGTGGCGACGGCCACCACGCTGCCCGCCGGGATGCGCACCCCGCCCACCTCGGCGTCCTCGACCGCCCGCCGGATCAGTCCGGGCAGCAGCCTGCCCTCGCTCAGCGGGACGGTGCGCAGCAGCTGCTCGGCCGCGGCCGCCGCCGCCTCCTCGCTCCCGGCGAGCCCGGCCCAGGAGCCGCGGCCGTCGGTGAGGAGGTAGACGACGGTGTTGCCCAGCGAGGTCATGGTGGTCTCGTGACCGGCCACGACGAGGCCGCAGGCCAGCGAGACGAGCTGCCGGTCGTCGATCTCCCCGCCCGCGTCCCCGGCGGCCACCAGCTCGCTCACGAGGTCGTCGCCCGGGGCCTTGCGCCGTTCGGCGACGAGCGCGGCGCCGAACTCGCCGAACTCCGTCATCGCGCGCCGTACCTGCTCGGCCGTGTGCGCGCCGCCGGACAGCGCGTGGTCGGCCCAGTACCGCAGGCGCTCGCCGTCCACGTGGTCGAGCCCCATGAGCCGGCAGATCACCGACACCGGCAGCGGGCGGGTGAACCCCTCGATGATGTCAGCGGGCCGCGGCTGCTCGGCGAACCGGTCCAGGAGCGCGTCGACGGTCTGGGCCACCCAGGGGTGCCAGCGCGCGATCGCCCGTGGCGTGAACGCGCGCTGCACGGTGCGCCGCAGCCGCTGGTGCGCGGGCCCGTCCTGGTTCAGCAGTCCGTCGGGGTCGTCCAGCAGATTCGGTACGGCGAGCAGACGCGGCGCGTCCTCGGCGTACAGCGAACGGCGGTCGAAGCGGGGGTCCATCAGTACGTGGCGGACGTCCGGGTAGCGGGTGACCAGCCAGACCCGGGTGCCGGTCGCCAGGGTGGCCTGCCTCGGTGGCCCCGCTTCCGGGAACGTCACCTGGTGCATGGGGCAGAGCGCGCGGGCCGCGGTGTCGTCGGTCATCCGTTACTCCAGGTACGCCGGGGCGGACGCGGACCACGCTAGACGGCCCGCCCGGACCCGTCACCGTCGGCAATCGGCCAACCGACCTGTCTGTCAAGGCATTTGGCGGGCATCCGGAGGGGCAGGAAGGAGGGCCGTCGACATGACGACGTCCATCAAGCGCATGCCCGCGTGGGCCAAGGCGGTCGGTGCTGTCGTGCTGGTGCTCGTCCTGCTGGTCGCCGGGGGCCTGAGTCTGCTCCCGGGGCTGCGCGACGTGTTCGGCACGGAGGAGCACGACCGGTCGGGACCCGCACTGCTGGAGTCGATCCAGGACATGAGCCGTTACGACGCCGCCTCGGGCAACTTCCAGGTCGTCGTGGACCTGGAGAAGGACGCCAAGTACCTGCCCGACGCGCTGCACGGCACCCGCACCCTGTACGTGGGCTCGGGTTCCGTCGACGCGTACGTCGATCTGGGCGGGCTCGAGAAGAAGGACGTGTCGGTCAACGAGGACCGCACGTCGGCCACGCTCCGGCTGCCGCACGCGGCCCTGGGCAAACCCGCCCTCGACCCCGACCACTCGTACGCCGTCTCCAAGCAGCGGGGTCTGCTGGACCGGCTCGGTGATTTCTTCTCCGACAACCCCAACGACGAACGGGCCGTGCAGCGCCTGGCGTCGAAGCACATCGGGGAGGCCGCCGAGGACAGCAAGCTGACCTCGCGCGCCGAGGAGAACACCACAACCATGCTCGAGGGCCTGCTGCGGTCGCTGGGCTTCAAGGAGGTGAAGGTGACCTACGGCGCCGCCTGACGGCCCGGAGCCCAAAGGCTCCACGGCCGCCCGTCGCACGTCGCTCGCGGCGGGCGGCCGTCAGCCGTTCAGGACGCTCGGCGCCGCCAGCGCCCCGAGCAGGGCCGCGCCCGCGAGCAGCCAGGCCACGTAGTCCCCGATGTGCCCCGATTGCAGGCGGCGCAGCGGCCCCGCCACGGAGCGCAGGCCGATCCGCCGGGGCCGGCTGACGGCGAGCGCCGCCAGTGCCACGGCCAGCGCCGTGGCGGTCAGTCCGAGGCCGACGCCGGACGCGGTCCAGTGCGGCACGGTGCGGGCGCCGCCGGAGCCGGCCGCGCTCACCGCCTCCCCCACCACGGCCGCGAAGCCGGGCACGGCCCCGACGGCCAGCGCCCCGGCGAGCAGCAGCGCCGGCACGGTGGTCATGGTGTCGGGGATACGGGTGAGCCGGTGCCGGGTCTCGGGCTCCTCGCCGGTCCCGGTGGTCTCGTACGAGGTGTCGTCCCGGGGCGGCGGTCCGAGGCCGAGGAACACCCGGGCCGCCACCCGCAGCACGGCCGCCGCGGTCACCGCCGACACCAGCACGAACACCGCGGTGAGCGGGGTGCCCACGGCCTCCTCGGTGAGCGCCTTGCCGAGCCCGGTGCCGAACGGCGGCAGCCCGGCGAGGCCGAGGCCGCCGGCGACGAACAGGACGGCGACCCCGCGCAGCGCCCGGGCCCGGCCGTGCAGGGCGTGCTCGTCGACGTCGGCGTACCGGTCGAGAAGGATGCCGGTGCAGGCGAACAGGGCAGCCTTCACCCCGGCGTGGCCGAGAACGTACAGGGCGATCCCGTCGTCGGCCTCGGGGGTGAGGGAGCCGATGCCGATGAGGAACAGCCCCAGGTGGGCGACGGTCGAGTAGGCCAGCATCCGTTTGATGTGCCGCTGGTGCCAGCACATGAAGGCGCCGAGCAGGGCGCTGAGCACCCCGAGCGTGACCAGGGCGCGTTCCAGTCCCGGTGCCGGGATGCCGCCGGGTCCGGCGAAGACGGTGCCGTAGACCCGCCAGACGCCGTAGGCGCCGAGTTCGACCATGACTCCGGACAGCAGCATGCACACGGGGGTCGGCGCGACGGCGTGCGCGTCCGGCAGCCAGAAGTGGAAGGGCACGGCCGCCGCCTTGACGAGCAGTCCGGTCAGCACGAGCACGAAGGCGGCGAGGGTCAGGGCGTCGGGTCCGCCGTGCCGGTCGAGCGCGCGCCCGATCTGGGTCATGGCGAGTTCGCCGGTGCGGGCGTAGAGCAGCGCGATGCCCATGAGCATGGCGTACGCGCCGAGGGAGGTGACCACCCCGAAGGTCAGCGCGCCCTGCACCGGCCGCGGCTCCTCGACCCGGTGCCCGGTCAGCGCGTACGCGACGACGCTCATCAGCTCGAAGAAGACGAACGCGTCGAACAGGTCGCCCGCGATCGCGAAGCCGCACATGCCGCCCTGGAAGAGCAGCAGCAGCGCGGGGAAGGAGCCCGCGCGGCGGCGCGGCGGGTCGTCGAAGTAGCGGGAGGCATAGGCGAGGGCCGCGACGGTCAGTACGGAGGCGAGGGCGGCCATGCCGAGTCCAGGGCCGTCGCCGACGAGGACGATACCCACGCTGTGCCCGCCCCTGGGAACCCAGCCGCCCACCCATTCGGCCATGGGGGGCGAGGAGTTCAGCAGCAGCACGACCGCGAGGGCGGCGGTGCCGGCCGAGAACGCGTGGCCGACGGCCTCGGCGGCGGTGCGGGGCAGGGCCCGGCCGAGGGCGACGAGCAGCGCCGCGCCGCACAGCGGCAGCGCGACGAGCAGCGGCAGCAGGTCGTTCATCAGCCGCGCAGCTCCCTGAGTTCGTCCGGATCGACGGTGCCGTGGCGCTTGGCGACCTGGACGACGAGCGCGAGGAGCAGGGCGGTGACGGTGGCGCCGACGACGACGTCGGTGAGGGCGAGGGCCTGTACGACCGGGTCGACGACGGGCCGGGAGCCGGGCCGCAGGTCGGAGAAGACGGGCGCGGTGGCGCCGTCGCGGTAGCCAACGGCCAGCAGCAGGACATAGGTCGCGGACTGGCAGACGGCGAGACAGCCCACGGCGTGGATCAGGTTCCGGCTGGTGGCGAGGCCGTAGGCGCCGACGAGGAAGATCCACACGGCGACGAGGTAGGGCAGCACGGACATCACGCTCGGCCCACTTCCCGCTTCTCCGCTTCGGTCATGTGCCGGTCCCTTCCTCGATCTCCACGGCCTGGTCCAGGAAGTGGGCGAGCAGCAGGACGACCGCGCAGGCCACCTCCATGCCGATCGCCGCGTTCAGCAGCGGGACGGTGCCGCCCGAGGACAGCGTGTCGAACGTGCCGTACGGCAGCAGGGTGTTGGCGAGGAAAGCGGTGGAGCCGAGCAGCCCGGCGAGGCCGAGCACCAAGTACGCGGAGGCGGCGAGCGCGTCGCCGACCTCGTACAGGCCGGTGGGGCGGACGCGTTCCAGGGCGCGGTAGTCGGCGCCGAGGTAGAGCAGGTGCAGGGCGGTCGCGGCGACCACGCCGCCCTGGAAGCCGCCGCCTGGGCTGAGCTGTCCGTGGGCGACGATGTACAGGCCGGTGACGACGGCCACCGGCAGGACGGCCAGGGCGTAGCGGCGCACGGGCGGGGCGACGTCCTCCGGTTCCGGCGTGGCGCGCCGTTCGTCGCGGGTCTGCCGCAGCAGCACGACGGTGCCGAGCACGGAGGCGAAGAGGATGCTCATCTCGCCGAGGGTGTCAAAGGCCCGCTGGTCGAAGTTGACGGAGGCGATGGTGTTGGCGGTGTGCCGGGCGAGGGAGGCGTGCACGGCCCGCGTCCCGTACGGGTGCCGGGTGGAGCCGAAGCCGGGCAGCCGCAGACAGGCGGCGACCAGGAGCACGGCGAGGCCCGCGCCGCCGAGGGCGACAACCAGCAGCCGGGCGCGCCGGGTCACCGGTCCTCCTCCTTGCGGCCGCGCCGTCTGACCTTGCGCACCGACAGGAGTACCAGCAGCGGGGTGAGGGCGGAGCCCACCGCGAGCTGGGACAGGGCGACGTCGGGCGCCTGGAGGACGGTGAACAGGACGGCCAGGGTGGTGCCGAGGACGGCGAGGACCAGCGCCTGGCGCGCGGGGTCGCGGACCGCGACGGCCGCGGTCGCCGAGGCGGCGACCAGCAGCAGGGCGACGGCGACGAGCGGATCGTTCACGGCTGTTCCTCTCCCGCGCGGCCGCTCTCCCGGTAGCCGCCGGCCAGGGCCCGGGAGGCGACCAGGTTCCCGCCGACCAGCAGGACGCCGGTCACCAGGAGCTTCACCGTCGCGCGGCCGGGCCCGGTGACCGCGCACAGGACGAGCACGACGGCGGCGCCGAAGGCGGCGACCGCGCAGGTCAGGGTCCGGGCCCGCGGCGGGTCCCCGGCCAGGTCGCCGGCGAGCAGCCGGGCGAAGACCAGCGTGCCGACGGGGCCCAGCAGGGCGAGCACCAGGGCCACGTCGACATAGGCGGGCCGGCCGTAGCCCTGGGCGAGCAGGAGCAGACAGGGGCAGGCGAGCGACGTGGACAGGTTCTGCGCCACGACGCGGCGGCGCAGCGGTCCGGTGGCCACGCCCCACACGGCGGGCCCGAGCCCCGCGGCGAGCGCGGCGGTCGCCGTGCCGGTCCAGCCGTTCACCGTCCGCCCACCGCCCGCCGCGCGGCCCGTGCCGCGACCGCCCCGAGCAGGGCGGCGGACGCCCCGGTCACGAGCTCCAGGGTGTCCACCGTGGTGATCAGCACGAGCCACAGGGCCCCGAGCGCGATCCACCACCCCAGGATCTCAAGCCCCGCCCGAAGCGCCGTGCTCGGCCGCATACGCCACCTCCCGGGGCACCGATGGTTGATTCGCCCGTACAGATCCGTTACGCGCAGTCGCTCCGCCATCCAAGCATCGCCGCACCTCCGCACGGTGCCGACGCGCAACGGCCCGGTGCTCGAAGTGCCCTCGGACGGGCCTTCCACACCCCTTCGGAAGACCCTTGCATCGACCGCGGCATCCCGGGTAACCGCGATTCTCAAGACGGCAGTTGGCACCGGGAGGACGGTATGGCCCGTACGGCCTTGGGCTTAGGCTCCACACGCTTGGCGAAAACCGGTCGGCGGTCGTCGGCCGCGTCCCGGGACAAGCGGGCGCCCCGGGGCAAACGGACGTCCCGCGATACGACGGCCTCCCGGAGCAGGCGCGCTTCCCGGGCGGCCGCGGCGAGCGAGGAGACCCGGCGCGGACTGCCGCTGCCGGTGCGGCTGCTGGTGATGCTGCTGGCCTTCGCGGCCATGGTGGGCTTCGCCGCCGCGCTGGCCCGGCTGACGCTCGAGCCGTCCCCGGCGTCGGAGGCGCTGACGCACAACAACATGCATCCGGGCCGCTCGCTGCACGCCTATCTGTCGCAGCCCGCCCTGCGCGACGCCGTCAAGCAGGTCGGCGGCAACGTGCTCCTCGGCGTGCCCTTCGGCGTCCTGCTGCCCGTACTGGCCCCCCGCACCCGGGGCCTGCTGCGCATCACCTTCCTGACCGCGGCCGTCATGCTGCTGGTCGAGCTGGTGCAGGGCGCGCTGATCACCGGCCGTGCCTTCGACATCGACGACGTCATCCTCAACACGACGGGCGCGCTGATCGGTTACCTGCTGCTCGGCCGGCGCCTCGGCCGTGCGGTGCACCCCCGGCGCAAGCGCGGTCTGCTGGGCAGGCGCACCGAGCACGAGCGCCGCTGACGACGTGTGACAGCCTTCAGGCCGAGGTGGCTCGGAGGCTGTCCGCGAAGAAGCCCGCGAGTCTGTCGACGGCCGGGTCCACGTACTGCTTCCTGTCGTACAGGTCGACGTGGCTCGCGCCGTCGATCCAGTGGAACTCCTTGGGGCCGGTGGCCCGCCGGAACGCCTCGACGCTCATCCACGAGGTGACGGCGCGGCCGCCGGCCACCATGAGCAGCGGCCGCGGGCCGATCAGCGGGACGGCCGCGAAGGCGTCGAACATCGCCATCCTGTCGACGCTGGACCAGGTGAAGAAGGCCGCGGCGCGTTCGTGCCGGGCGCGCGGGGTGCGGTAGTACGCGAAGCCCTCGGCGCCGTGCTCCCCGCCGAGCGCGCGGGCCTGTTCGGCGGTCTCCGGGAACAGCTCCATGACCGGCGGCTCCTCACCCCGGGCCCCGGCGGTACGGGCCCGCGCCGCGGCGGCGAGCATGCCCTGGAAGACGGCCGGGTCCTGGGTCCCGTCGGCCCCCAGGCGGAACTGGCGGGCGACGTCCACCGCGCTGACGGTGCCGACGGCCCGGATCCGGTGGTCGCCGGCCGCCGCCGCCAGGACGTAGCCCCCGGAGGCGCAGATGCCCAGGGCGCCGATGCGCCCGGCGTCGGCCTCGCCGCGCGTGGTGAGGAAGGAGACGGCGGCCTTGACGTCCTCGACGCGCTGGGCGGGGTCCTCCAGACCGCGCGGCTCGCCGCCGCTGGCGCCCTGGTGCGCCGCGTCGAAGGCGAGCGCGACGAAGCCCCGCTCCGCCAGCCGCCGTGCGTACAGGCCGGACGCCTGTTCCTTGACGCCTGTGCCGGGGTGGCCGACGACGATCGCGGGCCGCGGTCCGCGGTCCGGGCCGGCGGGGACGTAGAGGTGCCCGGCGAGCGGGATGCCGGCGCTGTCGAAGGTGACGTCGGTCCTGGTGGTCACGGTCATGGGGGGCTGCCTTTCCGGTGTCTTCGGGCTGTGCCGTCCACCCTCGGCGAGGCCGGGCCCCGGCAACAGAGACAGGTTTCCGCCCGGGAAAGAACGTGCCCCCCTTGCCCGGGTGCCGGCCGCGCGGGTGCCCGCGTGAGAATCAAGGACATGACCCCGGTATCCGATCCCCGGCTCGGTGCGTTCCTCAAGGCCCGCCGGGCCCAGCTCGCACCGCGCGACTGCGGCCTGCCCGAGACCGACTCCCGCCGCAAGGTCGCCGGACTGCGCCGCGAGGAGGTCGCCCTGCTCGCGGCGATCAGCGTCGACTACTACACGCGCCTGGAGCAGGGCCGGGTCCGGGCCTCCGCGTCCGTGCTCGCCGCCCTGGCCCGCGCCCTGCGCCTCGACGACGACCAGCAGCGGTACCTGTACGAACTCGCCGGCCGGACCGACGCGCGCCCGCGCGGGCGGCGGCCCGCGCAGCGGGTACGGCCCGCCGTGCGGCGCCTGCTCGACCAGCTCGCCGAGACCCCCGCCATGGCGCTCGGCAAGCGGCTGGACATCCTGGCCTGGAACCCGGCCGCCGCGGCCCTGTACACCGACTTCGCCCGGATACCGGCGGACCGGCGCAACTACGTACGGCTGTTGTTCACCGACCCGGTCGTCCGGGCCCTGTACCGGAACTGGGAACACGACGCCCGCGACGCCGTCGCCGCGCTGCGCATGGAGGCGGCGGCCGGCCCAGAGGACCCCGAACTGGCCCGGCTCGTCGGTGAACTGTCCGTGCGGGACGCCGACTTCCGCATCTGGTGGGCCGAGCACCGGGTGGTCGGCTCGGCCTACGGCACCAAGCACTACCGGCACCGGCTGGTCGGCGACCTGACCCTCGACTGCGACACCTGGAGCAGCCCCGACGGCTCGGGGCAGCGCCTGATGGTGCTGACCGCCGAGCCGGGCACGCCCTCGCACGACGCGCTGCGCATCCTCGCCTCGTGGACCGCCGGGCGGCCCGCCCCGGACCGGGCGGAGGACCACACCGCATAGTCCGGATCCGGATCCCGGCTCGGCAGGCCCGGTTTCCGGTCCGGACCAGAGCACACCTTCGCGGTCGACTGGGTGCCGGACTCCCTCACCTGGTCCGTGGACGGCACGGTCTACCAGCGGCGCACGCCCGCCGACCTCGGCGGCAGGAGCTGGGTGTTCGACAAGCCGTTCTTCCTGATCCTGAACCTGGCGGTCGGCGGCTACTGGCCGGGCGACCCGGACGGCTCCACGTCCTTCCCGCAGCAGCTCGTCGTCGACCAGGTCTCGGTGACGTCCGGCGGCTCCGCGGCGGGCGCCCCGATCCGCGGCCTGGCCGGCAAGTGCGTGGACGTCGCGGAGGCGGGCACCGCCAACGGCACGGCCGTACAGCTCTACGACTGCAACGGCACCGACGCGCAGAACTGGACCGTGGGCTCCGACGGCACGATCCGCGCCCTGGGCAAGTGCCTCGACGTCACCAGCGGCGGCACGGCGGACGGCACGCCCGTCCAGCTCTGGGACTGCAACGGCACCACCGCCCAGAAGTGGGTGGTCACCGGGGCCCGCGACATAGTCAACCCGCAGGCCGACAAATGCCTGGACGTGACGGGCAACAACTCGGCCAACGGTACGCGGCTTCAGATCTGGTCGTGCGGCGGCGGCGCCAACCAGAAGTGGACGGTGGGCTGAGGGCCGGACGCGGCCGGCGGCCGGGGGGGGGGGGGGGGGGGCCCCCCCCCCCCCCCCCCCCCCCCCCCC
>NZ_JBHWHV010000093.1:24526-27956 GCF_042732375.1 Streptomyces sp. NPDC059785 | reverse complement strand
GCGAGGTGCTGCGGGCCCTCCAGCGTTCCGGGCGGCGGCGTCAGTCACCGTGCGGTCGGGGCGCCGACCGGGGCCGCGCCCTGAAGGGGCGCGGGGAACTGCGCGCCCAGCCGCAACGGCGCCGCGGCCGACCGACGGCAGACCACGGCACTCACAGTGGAACGCTAAACGTCCCGGCGGAGCGTCGGCTTCAGTTCCTTCAGCCGCCCCAGCAGACCGTTGATGAACGCGGGCGACTCGTCCGTGGAGAATTCCTTGGCGAGCTGCACCGCCTCGTCGAGCACCACGGCGTCCGGGGTCTCGTCGACCCAGATCAGCTCGTAGGCACCGAGGCGGAGGATGTTGCGGTCGACGACCGGCATCCTGTCCAGCGTCCAGCCGACGGCGTACTGCGCGATCAGTTCGTCGATCCGGCCCGCCTTCTTGGCGTACCCCTCGACGAGCTGCATCGTGTACTCGCTCACCGGCGGCTGCCGGGTGTCGGTCCGGGAGTGCCGGATCCAGTCGGCGAGGACCGTCAGGACGTCGGCGCCACGCTGGTCGCCCTCGAAGAGGATCTGGAAGGCGCGCTTGCGGGCCGTGTTGCGGGCAGCCACGGTTAGCTGTTCACCCGGCCGAGGTAGTCGCTCGTGCGGGTGTCGACCTTGATCTTCTCGCCGGTGGTGATGAAGAGCGGGACCTGGATCTGGTGGCCGGTCTCCAGGGTGGCGGGCTTGGTGCCACCGGTGGAGCGGTCGCCCTGGACGCCCGGCTCGGTCTCCTGGACGACGAGCTCGACGGCGGCCGGCAGCTCGACGAAGAGCACCTCGCCCTCGTGCTGCGCGACGGTGGCGGTGAAGCCCTCGATCAGGAAGTTGGCGGCGTCGCCGACGGCCTTGCGGTCGACCATGAGCTGGTCGTAGGTCTCCATGTCCATGAAGACGAAGTAGTCGCCGTCCATGTAGGAGAACTGCATGTCGCGCTTGTCGACAGTGGCCGTCTCGACCTTGATACCGGCGTTGAACGTCTTGTCGACGACCTTGCCGGAGAGCACGTTCTTGAGCTTGGTGCGCACGAAAGCGGGGCCCTTGCCGGGCTTGACGTGCTGGAACTCGACGACGGACCAGAGCTGGCCGCCTTCGAGCTTGAGCACCAGGCCGTTCTTGAGGTCGTTCGTGGAAGCCACGGTTGCGGAATCTCCTGGACTGACGTGGACGACCAGAAGACACGCGCTACAGCGCGAGCAGCTCCTTGGTCGTGATGGTGAGTAGCTCGGGTCCGCCGTCCGCCTCGGGGCGCACGACGAGCGTGTCATCGATCCGGACACCGCCCCGGCCCGGGAGGTGGACCCCCGGTTCGACGGTGACCGGCACGCAAGCGTCCAGTTTACCCATGGCCGCCGGGGCCAACTGCGGGTCCTCGTCGATTTCGAGTCCGACGCCGTGGCCGGTAAGCGCGGGCAGTCCCTCCGCTCGCCCCGCGGAGTCGAGCACCTGCCTGGCCGCGCGGTCCACGTCGCGGTAGCCGGCGCCGGGGAGCAGTGCCTCGCGCCCGGCGCGCTGCGCGGCGAAGACCAGGTCGTACAGCTCGATCTGCCAGTCCGCGGGCGAGGTGCCGATGACGAAGGTGCGGCCGATCTCGCAGCGGTAGCCCTTGTAGACGGCGCCGAGGCAGACGGAGAGGAAGTCGCCCTCCTCCACCCGGCGGTCGGTGGGCCGGTGGCCGCGGTGCCCGGAGTTCGGTCCGGTGCCGACCGAGGTCGCGAAGGCGGGGCCGTCGGCGCCGTGGTCGACGAGCCGGCGCTCCAGCTCCAGCGCGAGATGCCGTTCCGTACGGCCCACCAGGATCGATTCGAGCAGCTCGCCCAGGGCCTGGTCGGCGATCTCCGCGCCGATGCGCAGGAACGAGATCTCCTCCTCGTCCTTGACGACCCTGAGCTGTTCCACCGCCGAGCCGAGGTCGGCGAGGCGCAGGCCGGGCGCCTCGGAGCCGATCGCCCGGTGCCGGGTCACGGTCAGGTGGTGTTCCTCCACGGCGAGGGAGTCGACGCCCTGTCCGGCGGCCAGGGAGGCCGCCGCGACGGCGGTGTCGCCGCCGGGCGCGGGCCGCACCCGCAGCCGCAGCGCGTCGTCGGGACGTCCCTCGGCCGGGTCGCCGCTCGGCACGGAGCCGCAGATCAGCAGATCCTCGTCCCCGCCGAGCAGCAGGGCGGCGCCGTGCGGCGCCGCGCCCGCGAGATACCGCACGTTCGCCGGGCGGGTGACGAGCGCCGCAGCGCTGCCGCCCGCCGTACAGCGCTCCCTGAGCCGCATCCGGCGGGCCGCGTACACCTCTGACATGCCCCGAGCCTACGAGCGGTGGCCGGATGTCGCCGGTCCAGTGGGGCCGACCGGGCGGCGCCCGGGGTCACACCCCGGCGCCCGCGCCGGGCGCGGAGCCGGAGGTCACCACTGCGGCGGACTGGCGATGGACCGGGCCAGCACCTCGTCCAGGACCTGGGCGGTGGCCTCCACGTCGAGCTGGGAGTTGTCGATGATGGGCAGGCCCGAGCCGTACCAGCCGGCCATGCGGCCGTGGATGCGGGCGACCTCCTCGTCCGTGAGGCGGCGGTTGCCGGAGCGCTCGGCGTTGCGCTCCAGGACTATCTCGAGGCCCGGCAGGAGCACGACCGGCAGCAGGCCCGGCCCCACGTGCCGCTTCCAGCCGCCGAGGCCGACGACCGGGCGGTCCGGGAACACGGCGTCGTCGAGGATGCAGGAGATGCCGTTCGCCAGGAAGTTCCGTGCGGCGAAGCCGCAGGTACGGCGGGCGAGACGATACTGCGCCTCCGAGTGGTCGTTCCACCCCGACTGCGGGTCGGCGAAGCCCGAGCGCACCCATTCGCGTACGTCGTCCAGGCTGATGTGGGCCGTGGGCACCCGGCGATGCTCCGCCCAGTACTTGGCGACGCTGGTCTTGCCGGCTCCGGCGGGGCCGATGAGCAGCACGGCCAGCGTGGTGGACGCCGGGTCGGGGGCCCCCTGGGCGAGCGGCGGACTCGGCATGGCCACGGGGTCCCCGGTCGGCAGCCGCACGTGCCCGGTGCTGTCGGGAGGCGACTGCACCGACGCGTGCGACGGCTGAGGCGCGGGCGCGTGGGGGACGGGTGGCTGCGGGGCGGGGACGTGCGGCGCGGGTGGCTGCGGCGCAGGCGCGTGGGGCGCAGGCACCCCGGGCGTCGGTGACTGCGGCGCCGCCTGCGGCTGGGGGTGAGCGGCGGGAGCCGGCGGCGGTACGAAACCGGGGGCGGGCGGCGGCACGGGCGCGGGCGGCGGACCGGGATGCGCTCCCGGAACTCCCGCGTGCTGCCCGGCGGGGGATCCCGGGTGCCCGGGGTGATGCTCGGCGGGCCCCGGAGCTCCCGCATGCTGCCCGGCGGACGCCCCAAGGGCACCCGCGAACTGCCCGGCAG
>NZ_JBHWHV010000093.1:0-24427 GCF_042732375.1 Streptomyces sp. NPDC059785 | reverse complement strand
GCGGCTCCCGAAGGCCCGGGGTACTGCCCAGGAGGGGACACCGGATACCCCGGCTGCTCGACGGCCGGACCCGGATGGCCCGCGTGCTGCCCAGCGGGGGAACCCAGGTGTCCAGGGTGCTGCTCGGCGGGCCCCGAAGCTCCCGCATGCTGCCCGGCGGACGCCCCAAGGGCACCCGCGAACTGCCCGGCAGCGGCTCCCGAAGGCCCGGGGTACTGCCCAGGAGGGGACACCGGATACCCCGGCTGCTCGACGGCCGGACCCGGATGGCCCGCGTGCTGCCCAGCGACGGATCCCAGGTGTCCAGGGTGCTGCTCGGCGGGCCCCGAAGCTCCCGCATGCTGCCCGGCGACAAGTCCCGGCAGTCCCGGATGCTGTTCAGCGGCCGGCCCCGAAGCTCCCGCCTGCTGCCCGGCGACAAGTCCCGGCAGTCCCGGATGCTGTTCAGCGGCCGGTCCCGGAGTTCCCGCCTGCTGCCCGGCCGGTCCCCCCAGGTGTCCCTGGAGCGGGTGCTGGCCCGCGGCGGGCCCGGGGTGGCCCGGGGCACCCGACGCGGCGGGGCCCGTGGGTGGCCGGCCGGTGGCCGGTCCGTGCCCCGGCTGGTGGGGCGGCGGCAGCGGAGCTCCCACTGCGTGCTGCATCCGGTGCCACTCCGTCTCGTTCTTCGGGCTCGGTTCGCCCCCGGGGCGTCGGCGCTCGTGCCGGGAACCCGCCGCACCCGGCCCTGGGGCCCTGGCGCGCTCGACCTCTCGACACCGGCACGCCCCTTCGGCTCGCTCGCCGCAGGCTTCGGGCGCTGACAACGGGGCTCGGACCCCGCTCATTACCGAACGGTACCGTCCCCGGCCGTCGTTGTGTGAACGGCCGGGCACGGGTCGAAGTGCCCGCGGGCACCGGCGAATCGGGCCAACGCGGCCCTACCGGTACTACTCGCCCGCGGCCACGCCGCTGTTACTCGCCCACCTCGCCGTAGGCGGCGAGCAGGACGGCCGGGTCGGGGCCCTCCAGGACGGTGGGCTTGGCGAGGCCGTCGAGGACGATGAAGCGCAGCAGGTCGCCACGGGACTTCTTGTCGACCTTCATGGTCTCCAGGAGCTTGGGCCACTGGTCGTAGCGGTAGCTCAGCGGCAGCCCCACCGATTCGAGGATCGTACGGTGCCGGTCGGCGGTGGCGTCGTCCAGACGGCCCGCGAGGCGGCCCAGTTCCGCGGCGAAGTGCATGCCGACGGCGACGGCAGCACCGTGCCGCCACTTGTAGCGCTCGTTCTTCTCGATGGCGTGCCCGAGGGTGTGCCCGTAGTTGAGGATCTCGCGCAGCCCGGACTCCTTGAGGTCGCCGGAGACGACCTCGGCCTTGACCTTGATGGAGCGCTCGATGAGCTCGGCGGTGTGCGGCCCCGCCGGGGTGCGCGCGGCGGCCGGATCGGCCTCGATGAGGTCCAGGATCACCGGGTCGGCGATGAAACCGGCCTTGATGATCTCGGCGAGCCCGGACACGAAGTCGTTCACGGGCAGCGAGTCCAGCGCGGCGAGGTCGCACAGCACTCCGGCGGGCGGGTGGAACGCGCCCACCAGGTTCTTGCCCTCGGCGGTGTTGATGCCGGTCTTGCCGCCGACCGCCGCGTCCACCATGCCGAGCACGGTGGTCGGGACGGCGATCCAGCGCACCCCGCGCAGCCAGGTCGCGGCCACGAATCCGGCGAGGTCGGTGGTCGAGCCCCCGCCCACGCCCACGACGACGTCGGAGCGGGTGAAGCCGGACTGCCCGAGCGCCTTCCAGCAGTAGGCGGCGACCTCGGCGGTCTTCGCCTCCTCGGCGTTCGGCACCTGGATGGCGACCGCCTCGAAGCCCTGCCCGGCGAGGTCGGCGCGCAGCGCCTCGCCGGTCTCGGCGAGCGCCTCGGGGTGGATGACCGCGACGCGCTTGACGCGGTCGCCGATCAGACCGCCGAGCTCACCGAGGAGCTGCCGGCCGATGAGCACCTCGTAGGGGTCGGTGCCCGCGCTGCCGCCGACCTGGATCCGGGTGACCGGCTGTTCGGACTGCTCCGTCATGCTTCCTTCAACTCCAGGGCGTCGAGGACCGCTTGGGCGACCTCTTCGGGACTGCGGCCGTCGGTCGCCACGACCGCGTGGGCGACATCGGTGTACAGGCTGCGGCGGGCGTCCATCAGCTCGCGCCACTGCCGGCGCGGATTGACCGCGAGCAGCGGCCGGGCCGTGTTGAGCCCGGTGCGCTGGACCGCCTCCTCGACCTCCATCGAGAGGTAGACGACACGGTGCCCGGCGAGCAGTTCGCGCGTGACCTCGTCGAGGATCGCGCCACCGCCGAGCGCCAGCACCCCGCCGTGCTCGGCGAGCGCGGCGTGCACGGCCTGCTTCTCCAGGGCGCGGAAGGCGGGTTCGCCCTCGTCGACGAAGATGTCGGCGATGGTGCGTCCCTGGGCGGCCACGATGTCGTCGTCCGTGTCGCGGAAGGCGCAGCCGAGCCGCGCGGCCAGGAGCCCGCCCACCGTCGACTTGCCGACACCCATCGGCCCTACCAGGACGACCAGTGGTGCGAGCGGGGCGCCGCTCACCGGTTCGCTCACCGGATCGCCAGGTTCTCGAGGTAGGAGCGCACGTTCCGGCCGGTCTCGATGACGCTGTCGCCGCCGAACTTCTCGGCCACCGCGTCCGCCAGGACCAGCGCCACCATGGCCTCGGCGACGATCCCGGCCGCCGGCACCGCACACACGTCGGAGCGCTGGTGGTGGGCCTTGGTGGCCTCACCGGTCGCCACGTCGACGGTGGCCAGCGCCCGCGGCACGGTCGCGATCGGCTTCATCGCGGCCCGCACCCGCAGCAGCTCGCCGGTGGTCAGCCCGCCCTCGGTACCGCCGGAACGCCCCGATGAGCGCCGGATGCCCTCGCCGGTGTTCACGATCTCGTCGTGCGCCTGCGAGCCCGGCACCCGCGCGAGGTCGAAACCGTCGCCCACCTCGACGCCCTTGATGGCCTGGATGCCCATGAGCGCGGCCGCCAGCCGGGCGTCGAGCCGCCGGTCCCAGTGCACGTGCGAGCCGAGCCCGACCGGCACCCCGTAGGCGAGGACCTCGACGACGCCGCCGAGGGTGTCGCCGTCCTTGTGGGCCTGGTCGATCTCCGCGACCATCGCCTTCGACGCATCCGCGTCCAGGCAGCGCACCGGGTCGGCGTCGAGCTTCTCGACGTCCGAGGGCTTGGGGACGACGCCGTACGGGGCCTTCGCGGCCGCCAGTTCGACGACGTGGCTGACGATCTCGATGCCGGCCGTCTCCTTGAGGTAGGAGCGGGCCACCGCGCCGAGCGCCACCCGGGCCGCCGTCTCGCGCGCCGAGGCGCGCTCCAGGATCGGCCGGGCCTCGTCGAAGCCGTACTTCTGCATGCCCGCGAGGTCGGCGTGGCCGGGGCGCGGCCGGGTCAGCGGGGCGTTGCGCGCCAGGTCGGCGAGGATCTGCGGGTCGACCGGGTCGGCGGCCATGACCTGCTCCCACTTGGGCCACTCGGTGTTGCCGACCATGACCGCGACCGGGGAGCCGAGGGTGAGCCCGTGCCGGACGCCGCCCAGGAAGGTGACCTCGTCGCGCTCGAATTTCATCCGGGCACCGCGCCCATAGCCCAGGCGCCGCCGGGCCAGGTGGTCGGCCACCATGTCCGTGGTGATCGGCACGCCGGCGGGAAGGCCCTCCAGCGTCGCGACAAGTGCGGGACCGTGGGACTCCCCCGCGGTCAGCCAGCGCAACCTGCTCAACGGTGCTCCTCATGCTCGCGCCCTGGTACTGCTGCTGCGTACACGCGTCCTCGCGTGCAGCGTCGGCGCGACCGGGTGCGCGGCCCTGGCCCGCCACCCCCGATCCTCCCACGTCCGGCCGCGTGGACCGGCCGCAGGTCCATCAGGCGGGACGGGGCGGAGGGGCCGGGCGCTCAGCGGGTGGCGAGGGCGTGCTCGCCCGCCTTGCGCATGGCCTCCACGGGCGCGGCCGGGCAGCCGGTCATCTGCTCGACCTGGAGCACGGCCTGGTGCACGAGCAGGTCGAGCCCGCTGACCACGGCACCGCCGTACGCGGACCAGCGCGCGGCGAGCACGGTGGGCCAGGGCTCGTACAGCACGTCGAAGAGGGTGGCGGGCCGTTCGGGCACGGCGGCGGCGAGCGCGTCCGTGGTGCCCGCCGGGGTGGTGGCGATCACGAGCGGCGCCTCGAAGGCCCGCTCGGCGTGCGCCCAGTCCTCGGTACGGACCTCGATGCCGAGCCGCTCGCCCCACTGCCGCATCTCGGCGGCCCGGGCGGCGCTGCGCACGTACGCGACGACCTCGCCGGTGCAGATCCGGGCGAGCGCGGCCAGGGCGGAGGAGGCGGTGGCACCGGCGCCGAGGACGGCCGCGGAGCCGACCTCCTCGACCCCGCGCTCGCGCAGCGCGGCGACCATCCCGGGGATGTCGGTGTTGTCACCGAGGCGCCGCCCGTCCTCGGTGCACACGACGGTGTTGACGGCCTCGACGGAGGCCGCCGTCTCGCTGACCTCGTCGAGCAGCGGGATGACGGCGCGCTTGAGCGGCATGGTCAGCGACAGGCCCGCCCACTCGGGGCCGAGGTCCCCGAAGAAGCCGGGCAGCGCCTGCTCGTCCACCTCGAAGCGGTCGTACGACCAGCCGTCGAGTCCCAGCTCGTCGTAGGCGGCGCGGTGCAGTGCCGGCGAGAGGGAGTGCCCGATCGGATGCCCCAGGACGGCTGCCCTGCGCTTGCTGTCGGTGGCGGTGCCGCTCATTGCTCCTGCTGTTCCTCGAGGTACTTCTCACGGTTGCGGTTGTGCTCTTCGTTCGTCACGGCGAACAGCGTCTTGTCCTTCAGCGACACAAAGTAGTACCAGTCGCCCTTGGCCGGCTTCAGCGCGGACTCGATCGCCACCTGCCCGGGATTCCCGATCGGCCCGGGCGGCAGCCCCTTGATCTTGTACGTGTTGTACGGGTCGTCGATCTGCCGGAGCTGGTTGACGGAGCCGGTGGCCAGCTTGGACTCACCCCTGAGGTAGTTCACCGTCGAGTCGAAGTCGAGCAGGCCGTACGTCTCCGTGTTGTTCGGCTTGAGCCGGTTGTAGACGACCGTCGCGACCTTCTCGAAGTCGGCCTTGTTGTTGCCCTCGGCCTGCACGAGGCTCGCCACGGTGAGGACCTGGAGCGGGTTGTCGAGACCGAGCTTGCCGGCCTTGGCCTGGATGCCGAGCTCGGCGTACTTCTCCTTGGCCAGGTCCACCATCTGCTCGAGGACCTCCTGGGGTTTCATGCCCTTCGACACCGGATAGGTGGACGGGTAAAGGAAACCTTCCAGCGGGTCCTTGATGTCCTTGTCCGTGTTCGCCCAGTCCGGAAGGCCGAGAGACTTCCACTTCTTCTCGGCGACGTCCTTCGTGGTGCCCTTGTCCAGACCGAGACGCTTGTCGATGGCGGTGTAGACCGTCGCGTTGCGCTCGCCCTCGTAGACGGTGAGGTTGTTCCTGCTCTTCGGACTCAGCATCAGCGTGACAGCGCTTTCTGCCGACATCTGTTTCTCGAGGGTGTAGGCGCCCGCCTGGATCTTGTCACCGTTGGCGTTCTGGGACTGCGCGGCGACGAACGCGTCGACGCTCTTGACGACGCCCGCGTCCTTCAGCGCCTGGCCGATGGCGTAGCCGCCGGCCCCCTTCTTGATGGTGACCGTCACCGTCTCCCCGGTGCCGTCCCCCGCGTAGTCGGGCGCCGCGCCGAAACGATCCTGGTAGAACTGCCAGCCGAAGTACCCGACGCCGCCGATGCCGCCGCCGAAGACCAGGACGACGACGAGACAGGCGCAGCCGCTGCGGCGCTTCTTCCCCTTGCCGCCGCCCCGGCCCCGCCTGTCCCCCCGCCCGCCCCGCCCGTCCGCCTCGTCGTCGGACTCGTCGTCCTCGCCGGAGAAGAAGGCGTGCTCGCCCTCGTCGGGCCCGGGATCCCAGTCGGTGCGCGGTTCCGGTTCGGCGCGCCGCCTGGCGGGCGGCTCCGGCGGCGGGTACGCGTCCGGGGTGTCGTAGAAATCGGGCTGCTCGCCGGCGTACGCGGCGTCCTGGCTCCCGTAGGGGTCGGCCGGGTCGGCGGGATACGCCACCTGGGGGTGGGCCTCGCCGCCGTAGCCCCCCTGCTGGTGCTGCTGGGGGTAGCCCTGACCACCCTGCTGGGCGTACTGCTGGTGCTGCCCGGGATGTTGCGGATGCCCCTGCCCGGCGAACTGCGGATACCCCTGCCCCTGGTACTGCTGCTGTTGTTGTTGCTGCTGCTGCTGCGACGGGTCGTACAGCTGTCCGCCCTGGTCGCCGTAGTGCTGGTGGCTCTGATCGCCGTACTGCTGGTGGCCCTGGTCGTATCCGGGCTGTGCTCCGGTGCCCCAGTCGCCGTACTGCGGCTGCTGCGGCTGCTGCGGGTAGTGCTGCGGCTGGCCGCCGTAGGGGGGCTGGCCGTCGTGGGCGGCCTGCCCTCCCCATCCGTGGTCCCCGTACAACGGGTCCTCCGGATGCCACGGTTCGGAGCCTGGGCCCCGGCCATACTCAGTCATCGATCCCCTAGAGCCGCGAGGCGACGGCTGCTGTGCGGGTCCCGCCCGGCTTCCGCTCCGCCTCTTGCTGTGCGGCGGCTGTTCGAACACCACCACATCGCGCGGAACGTTACAGTATCGCGATCAGATGACCACTTCGACGCCCTCGCCCGGTGCTCGGCCAGACGCCCGTTCGGACTCAAGGGCCTGTTGCAGGATGATGACCGCGGCGGCCTGGTCGATGACCGACCTGCCCTTCTTGGACTTCACGCCGGAGGCGCGCAGGCCCTGCCCCGCCGTCACCGTGGTCATCCTCTCGTCGAGAAGACGTACCGGCACCGGCGCGATGCCGCGCGCCAGCTCCTGAGCGAAGGCACGCACCTTGACCGCGGCCGGGCCCTCGCCCCCCTTCAGGGAACGCGGGAGCCCGACCACGACTTCGATCGGCTCGTACTCCTCGACCAGCGCTTTCAGCCTGCGGTGGGCCGCCGGGACATCACGTCCCGGCACGGTCTCGACCGGGGTCGCGAGGATCCCGTCGGGGTCGCACGAGGCGACCCCGATCCGGGCGTCCCCGACATCGATCGCGAGACGACGTCCTCTGCGCATCTTCGGCCGATTCCTACTTGGCCGTCTCGCCGACAAGCCGCTCGACGGCCCCGACGGCGTCCCCGACGGCAGCCGCGTTCTGGCCACCGCCCTGGGCGACGTCCGGCTTGCCGCCACCGCCGCCGCCGAGCGTCTTGGCGGCCGTACGCACCAGGTCACCGGCCTTGAGACCGCGCTCGCGGGCGGCCTCGTTGGTGGCGATGACCGTCAGCGGCTTGCCGTTCACAGTGGTGAACAGAGCGACCACGGCGGCCCGGCCGCCCTGGATGCGGCCGCGCACGTCGAGGACGAGCTTGCGCAGGTCGTCGGCGGTCGTGCCGTCCGGGACCTGGCCGGTGACCAGGGCGACACCGCGGACGTCCTTGGCGGACTCGACCAGCCCCGCGGCGGCCTGGAGGACCTTCTCCGCGCGGAACTTCTCGATCTCCTTCTCGGCGTCCTTCAGCTTGCCGAGCATGGCCGAGACCTTCTCCGGCAGCTCCTCGGGACGGCCCTTGACCAGCTCCTGGAGCTGGGCGACGACCGTGTGCTCCCGGGCGAGGAAGTTGTAGGCGTCGACGCCCACCAGGGCCTCGATACGGCGCACCCCGGAGCCGATGGAGGACTCGCCGAGCAGCTTCACCAGCCCGAGCTGCGCGGTGTTGTGCACATGCGTACCGCCGCACAGCTCCTTGGAGAACTCGCCGATCGTCACGACGCGGACCCGCTCGCCGTACTTCTCGCCGAACTCGGCGATGGCGCCCTGCTTCCTGGCCTCGTCGATGCCCATGACCTCTGCGTGCACGTCCAGCTCGTAGGCGAGCACCTCGTTGATCTTCTGCTCGACGTCCGTCATCACGGCCGTGGGCACGGCGGACGGGGAGCCGAAGTCGAAGCGGAACCGGCCGGGCTGGTTCTCGGAACCGGCCTGGGCGGCCGTCGGGCCGAGGGCGTCGCGCAGCGCCTGGTGCGTGAGGTGCGTGGCCGAGTGGGCACGGGCGATGGCTTTGCGGCGGCGTACGTCGATCACGGCCTCGGCCTTGGCGCCGACCGTGACCTGGCCGACCTGAACGACGCCCTTGTGCACGTAGACGCCCGGGACCGGCTTCTGGGTGTCGCGAACCTCGATGACGGCGCCCGCGTCGGTCTTGATGCGGCCGGTGTCGCCGATCTGGCCGCCGCCCTCGGCGTAGAACGGCGTGCGGTCCAGGACGATCTCGACCTCGTCGCCCTCGGAGGCGGCCGGCGAGGAGACACCGTCGACCAGGATGCCGACGACGCTGGTCTCGCCCTCGGTCTGCGTGTAGCCGATGAAGTCGGTGGCACCGGCCGTGTCGGCGATCTCGCGGTAGGCGCCGAGGTCGGCGTGGCCGGTCTTCTTGGTCTGGGCGTCGGCCTTGGCGCGCTCCCGCTGCTCCTTCATCAGACGGCGGAAGCCGTCCTCGTCCACGGAAAGGCCCTGCTCGGCGGCCATCTCCAGGGTGAGGTCGATCGGGAAGCCCCAGGTGTCGTGGAGCAGGAAGGCCTTGTCGCCGGCGAGTACGGTGCCGCCCGCGGCCTTGGTCTCCTCGACGGCGGAGTCGAGGATGTTGGTGCCGGACTTCAGCGTCTTGAGGAAGGCGTTCTCCTCGGCGAGGGCGACGGTCTCGATCCGCTTGCGGTCGGTGACCAGCTCCGGGTACTGCTGCCCCATCGTCTCGATGACGGTGTCGACAAGTTCCTGGACGACCGGTCCGGTGGCGCCGAGGAGGCGCATGTTGCGGATGGCACGGCGCATGATGCGGCGCAGCACGTAGCCACGGCCCTCGTTGCCCGGCGTGACGCCGTCGCCGATGAGCATCACGGAGGTGCGCATGTGGTCGGTGACCACACGCAGGGAGACGTCGCTGCCGTGGGCGGCGCCGTACTGCACGCCGGTCAGCTCGGTGGCCTTCTTGATGACGGCCATGGAGGTGTCGATCTCGTACATGTTCTGCACGTTCTGCAGAATCATGGCGAGGCGTTCCAGGCCGAGGCCCGTGTCGATGTTCTTGCTCGGCAGGTCGCCGAGGATCTCGAAGTCCTCCTTCGAGGTGCCCTCGCCGCGCTCGTACTGCATGAAGACCAGGTTCCAGATCTCCACGTAGCGCTCGTCGTTGACGGCCGGGCCGCCCTCGACGCCGAACTCGGGGCCGCGGTCGTAGTTGATCTCCGAACACGGACCGCACGGGCCGGGGACGCCCATGGACCAGAAGTTGTCCTTCTTGCCCAGGCGCTGGATGCGCTCGACCGGGACGCCGATCTTGTCGCGCCAGATGGCCTCGGCCTCGTCGTCGTCGAGGTAGACCGTGATCCACAGGCGCTCCGGGTCGAGCCCGTAACCGCCCTTGTCCTGGGGCGAGGTGAGCAGCTCCCAGGCGTAGGTGATGGCGCCTTCCTTGAAGTAGTCGCCGAAGGAGAAGTTCCCGCACATCTGGAAGAACGTGCCGTGGCGGGTGGTCTTGCCGACCTCTTCGATGTCAGGGGTGCGCACGCACTTCTGCACGCTGGTGGCGCGGTCGAAGGGCGGCTTGACCTCGCCGAGGAAGTACGGCTTGAAGGGGACCATGCCCGCGGGGACGAGGAGCAGAGTCGGGTCGTCCGCGATGAGCGACGCCGAAGGCACGACGGTGTGACCGCGGTCCTCGAAGAAGCTCAACCAGCGGCGGCGAATCTCGGCCGACTCCATCAGTGGTCCTCATTCCGGTTGTACGAGTACGTCGTCCTGTCGGCGTACTTCGGGTTGGTGCGGTTCTCCAGGGCGGCGAAGCGCCGTGGGGCGGGGAGTGCTTCGGGGCCGGCCGTGGTGTTCAGGCCGAGCGCCTCGTCGAGTTCGGCCTCCCGCTCGGCCATGCCCTCGCGGACGTCGAGCGCGAAGTCCTTGAGCCGGTGGCCCGCCTCGATCGCCTTGTTCGCGGCCTGCGCCGCGAGGCTCTCGGGGGTGAGCTGCTTGAGCTTGCGGTTGACCTTGGTGGTGGCCCACACACCGGCGGCTGCGCCCGCGGTGAACCAGAACGTACGGCGGAACATCGCTGCGTCAGTCCTTCTTCCGCTTTCCCCGTCGCGCGGACGGGACGGTGCGGCCCACGATCACGGTGCGCCGGGGCGACTTGGGGGACACGGTCTCCGCGCGCCGGCCGCCGAGGGCCTGGCGCACTCCGTAGCCGAACGCCGCGACCTTCACCAGCGGGCCGCCGAAGGTGGACGCGACCGTCGTCGACAGCGCCGACGCGTTCGACGTGACCTCCTGGACGTCCGACGCGATGGCGTCGACCCGGTCGATCTGGGTCTGTGCGGAGCGCACCGCCGCGGAGGCGTCGGCCAGCAGCGGGACGGCCTGGTCGGTCACGTCCGCCACGAGCTTGGTGGTCGCCCTGAGCGTCTGGGCCAGCCTCGCCAGCGCGACGGCGAGGAACGAGACCAGGATCGCCCAGAAAACGGCCACCAGGATTCCGGCCACCTCTCCACCGGACACTGTGTGCACCCGCTCCCTGATGACGTGTGTGACGCGCGACGACGCGCGTTCGGCTTCGGACCCTAGAGATTCAGTCCCACGAGCCTATCGCGCCGTGGCCGTGGCTCCGTACCGCATTACCGGCTCCCGTGTCCGGGCACCGCGTCACCGGCTCACGTGTCCGGACAAGGACGAACCGATTGTACGGAACGCGCATGGGTCAGTACGCTCCGTGTCCCATGCAGCCTTCTCGCCGCCCCGGCATCTCGTCCCCCTCCCGTCCGGGCAACCTCCCCGTGGAACTGAACGCGTTCGTGGGGCGCTCGGCCGAGCTGACGCGGCTGGCCGGGATGGTTCAGGAGCACCGGCTGGTGACCGTCACGGGCGTGGGCGGTGTGGGCAAGTCCCGGCTCGCGGCGCATGCGGCGGCGCGCACCGCACCGCGGGACGGGGTGTGGCGGGTGGAGCTGGCCACGGTGCGCGACGCGGAGTTCGTGGAGTACGCGGTCGCCGAGGCGCTCGGTCTGACGGACCACACCGCGCGCTCCCCGCGGCAGATGCTGCTCGGGCATCTCGCCGGGCGCCGCGTCCTGATGGTCCTCGACGGGTTCGAGCACCTGGTGGACGCGTGCGCCTCGCTGGTCGGCGAGCTGCTGCGCGGCTGTCCCGGGCTGCGGGTGCTCGCCGCGGGGCGGCGGCCGCTCGACGTCGCGGGCGAACGGCTGCTGCCGCTGGCGCCACTGCCCGAGCCGGAGGCCGTGCGGCTCCTCGCCGAACGGGCGGCGGCCCGGATCCCCGGCTTCGCCGTCCACGACGGCAACCGGTCCGACGTCCTGGAGCTGTGCCGCCGCCTCGACGGCATCCCGCTCGCCCTGGAACTGGCCGCTGGCCGGCTGGGCGTCCTCTCCCCCGCCCAGTTGCTGACCCGTCTCGCGGACCGGTTCGGGCTGCTGACGGGCGGCGGCCGCGACGCGCCGGACCGCCACCGGACGCTGCGCACCGCGATCGGCTGGAGCCACGAGCTGTGCACCCCGGCGGAACGGCTGCTGTGGTCGCGCCTCACGGTGTTCGCCGGGCAGTTCGACCTGGACGCGGCGGAATACGTGTGCAGCGGCGACGGGCTGCCGGCCGAGGACGTCCTCGACGTGCTCGGCGCGCTGCTCGCCCAGTCCGTGCTGTCCCGGGAGGAGACGGCCGTCGGCGTGCGCTACCGGATGCTGGACACGGTCCGGGCCTACGGCGCCGACTGGCTGGCGGCGACGGGCGACGCGACGCGGCTGCGCCGCCGCCACCGCGACTGGTACATGGGCCTGGCCACCTGGTGCGAGCTGGACTGGTTCTCGCCGCGGCAGGACGAGATCGCGGTCCGCATCGAGACGGAGCTGCCGAATCTGCGGTGCGCGCTCGAGCACTCCCTGACCGAGCCGGACGACGCGCACCTCGGCCAGTACCTGGCGGCCAGCCTGTGGTTCTACTGGGTCGGCTGCGGCCGTCTAGCGGAGGGCCGGCACTGGCTGGAACGCGGCCTCGAACTGGACGGCGAGGACCAGGTCTGCGAGCAGTCGCGGCTGAAGGCGCTGTGGGTGCTCGGTTACGTCGCCGTGCTCCAGGGCGACGTGGTGCCGGCGCTCGCCGCGCTCCAGACCTGCCGCGAGGAGGCCGAACGCACCGGCAACCCGGCCGCCCTCGCCTACGCCGAGCACCGCACCGGCTGTCTGGCGCTGGTCACGGACGACATGCCGCGCGCCGAGGCCCTGCTGCGCTCCGCGCTCGACCGCTACCACGAGATCGGCGAGCTGAACAGCAATGTCCTGATGGGCCAGGTCGAGCTGGCGATGGCGATGGCGTTCCAGGGCGAGCTGCCGGTCGCGATGACGCTGTGCGAGGACGTGCGCCAGGTCTGCGAGGACCACGGCGAGCGGTGGGCGATGGCGTACGCCCTGTACGTCCTGGCTTACGGAGCGTGGACCGCGGGCGAGCCGGCGCGCGCCCGTGAGCTGCTGCGGGAGAGCATCGGCATCGGCCACGCCTTCCGCGACCTGCTCGGCACGGTCCTCGGGATCGAGCTGCTCGCGCTGGTCACGGCGGAGGAGGGCGATCCGGCCGAGGCGGCGCTGCTCCAGGGCGCGGCGTCCCGGCTGTGGCCGTCGGTGGGCCTGCCGCTGTTCGGTTCGGCGCACTACAACGCCCCGCACCAGCGCTGCGAGACGACCGCCAGGAGACGGCTCGGCGACGAGCGCTACGAGGCCGCCGTACGGGCCGGGGCCCTGCTGGGGCGCGAGGCGGCGGTGGCCCGGGCGCTCGGCGGGGCCGGTGCCCGGCCGCTCGGCGCGGTCCCGTCGCCGCGCGGAGTGCCGGCGACCCCCGTGGGCGAGACCGCGGGCATGGAAGCGGCGGACAAGGATGCGGCGGACACGCGAGAGCCCGCCGCCTCGCCCACCCGGAAGGGCGGGGAGACGGCGGGCTGATCGCGCGGGTGGTGCTACGTCCGTGAGGTGATCAGCGGGCGTAGTACTCGACGACGAGCTGCTCGTCGCAGATCACCGGGATCTCCTTGCGGTTCGGCTCGCGGTCCAGGCGGAACGCCAGGGCCTTGAGGTTCACCTGGAGGTAGCGCGGGGTCTCGCCGTCGGCGGCGAAGCCACCCTCGCGGGCGACCTCGAACAGCGGCTTCTGACGGCTGCGCTCGCGGACCATGACGACGTCGTCCGGCTTGACGCGGAAGGACGGCTTGTCGACCTTCTGGCCGTTGACCTCGATGTGGCCGTGGACGACCATCTGGCGGGCCTGGTAGATCGTGCGGGCGATACCCGAACGCAGCACCAGCGCGTCGAGACGGCGCTCGAGCTCGATGACCAGGGCCTCACCGGTCTTGCCCTGCGTCTTGGCGGCACGCTCGTAGGCGCGGACGAGCTGGCGCTCGGACACGTCGTACTGCGCGCGCAGACGCTGCTTCTCGAGCAGACGGACCTTGTAGTCCGAGTTCTGCTTGCGGCCGCGGCCGTGCTCACCCGGCGGGTAGGGGCGGGCCTCGAAGTACTTGACGGCCTTCGGGGTCAGCGCGATGCCGAGGGCACGCGACTTCTTGACCTTGGGGCGGGACTGGTTCGCCACTGTTTTCCTTTTCTGGTTACCGGCTTGTCAGTGTCGAGGGAGGTCGCATCCGCAGCCGGGGAATCCCGTCGGGTCCGCTGGGGACCCACCGGGCAGCCGCTCCCCTGGTCTGGGCACTATGTGCAGCACGCGAGTGGCCCACCGACCGCTCCCGGAGGTCCGGGTGGTGGTGGGCTGCCCGCGACACCGATCGACGGTGCGCGACGCTCCTGGAGCCGGTCGGTGAAGGACGGTGTCCTCCGGAAGACCGGTTCCGGCCGGGTGTCCCGCTCTGACGGCACGGGACTCGGCGCTCCGGGAAGTCTACAGGCCGCTCAGGACCGCTTGCGACCGAGGTGGTTCCTGGTCCACTCCACCGCGTCCGCGTACCGGGCCTCCGCTCCGTGCCGGGTGGGGGTGTAGTACTCGCGGTCCCTGATGGCGTCCGGGGCGTACTGCTGCTCGGCGATGCCTTCGGGCAGGTCGTGCGGATACACGTAGCCCTGGGCGTGGCCCAGCTTGGCGGCGCCCTTGTAGTGCCCGTCGCGCAGGTGGGGCGGGACCGGGCCCGCGTGGCCCTTGCGGACGTCCTCCATGGCGGCGCCGATGGCGGTGGTCGCCGCGTTCGACTTGGGGGCCAGGGCGAGGGCGATGGTGGCGTGGCTCAGGGTGAGCGCGGCCTCGGGGAAGCCGATCATCGCGACCGCCTGGGCCGCGGCGACCGCGAGGGGCAGTGCGTTCGGGTCGGCGAGGCCGATGTCCTCGCTGGCGGAGATCATCAGGCGGCGGGCGATGAAGCGGGGGTCCTCGCCGGCCTCGATCATCCGCGCCAGATAGTGCAGGGCGGCGTCCACGTCCGAGCCGCGGATGGACTTGATCAGGGCGCTGGCGACGTCGTAGTGCTGGTCGCCCGCACGGTCGTACGTCACGGCGGCGCGGTCGACCGTCTCCTCCAGGGTCTGGAGGGTGATCTCCGGCTCGCCCTTGTCGAGCGCGGCGCCGGCCGCGGCCTCCAGGGCGGTCAGCGCCCGGCGGGCGTCGCCGCCGGCGATCCGCAGCAGGTGCCCCTCGGTGTCCTCGGGCAGAGTGACGGCGTCCTTGAGGCCGCGCTCCTCGGTCAGCCCCCGGCGCAGCAGGCCGCGGATGTCGTCGTCCGTGAGCGGTTCGAGGGTGAGCAGGAGCGAGCGGGACAGCAGCGGCGAGATCACCGAGAAGTACGGGTTCTCCGTGGTCGCGGCGATCAGGGTCACCCAGCGGTTCTCCACGGCGGGAAGCAGGGAGTCCTGCTGGGCCTTGCTGAAGCGGTGGATCTCGTCGAGGAAGAGGACGGTCTCCTTGCCGTACCCGCCGGAGGCGCGGCGGGCGCCGTCGATGACCGCGCGCACCTCCTTGACGCCCGCGGTGATCGCCGACAGCTCCACGAAGCGCTTGTTCGTCGCCTTGGAAACCACGTACGCGAGGGTCGTCTTGCCGATGCCCGGCGGGCCCCAGAGGATCACCGAGGACGGTCCCGCGGGGCCGCCGCCGCTCTCGCCGACCAGTCTGCGCAGCGGTGAACCGGGCTTGAGCAGATGGCGCTGGCCCACGACTTCGTCGAGGGTCCGCGGGCGCATCCGCACCGCCAGGGGGCTGCCGGACGGATCCTTCTCCTGGCGTTCTTCTGCTGCGGCGGTGAACAGGTCGGGCTCCACACCAAAACCCTATGTCACCGCACTGACAACGCCGCGGGCCCCGGTCCTCCGGGGCCCTGGCGGGGTCAGCTCGTCCAGAAGTCCCACCAGCGGGTCAGGATCAGCATGCCGATGACGCCGATGTGCAGCACGGGCAGGACCCAGGTGAACTCGCCGAAGAAGTTCTTCAGCGGGCGGGGCGCGGGCAGGAAGCCGTTGCGGATGTTGAACGAGGTCACGTACCAGAACATGAGGATCGTGGCGACCCAGGCGAGGCTGCACCACAGGCAGAGCGCGTTGATCCGGTACAGCGACTGGAACTGGAGCCAGGTGCAGAAGCCCACGCCGAACAACGTGCCCGCGTTGAAGGTCAGCCAGTACCAGCGCGGGAAGGTGGCGCGGGCGAGCAGGCTCATGCCGACGCAGATCACGATGCCGTAGGCGACGAGGCCGAGCATCGGGTTCGGGAACCCGAAGGCGGCGGCCTGGTCGCTCTTCATGATGTTGCCGCAGGAGACGACCGGGTTCAGGCTGCACCCGGGCACGAAGCCCGGGTCCTCGAGCAGCTTGAACTTGTCGATCGTGATGACCCACGCGGCCAGCAGACCGGCCGCGCCGGTGATCACCAGCAGCAGGGCCAGGGCGCGGCTGCCGCCCACCGTCCTTGGGGCGTCGACGCGCTCCGGGTCGCTGGAGACGCTGTCCTTGACTGTCGTCTTGCTCATCACGCCGATTCCGTCACTAGTGAAAGGTGAGCTGCGGGCAGGGTCATTGTGCCGCACGGAAGGTCGTGTCCACCGTTCGATGGACATAAGGAGGTACGCACGGCTGTCCCGGAGCGTTCGGTTCGCCGCGAGTCTTGCCCGCATGACAGCACACGGAGACGGACTCGCGGTGGACGTACGGGGACTGCGCAAGCGGTACGGGGACGTGACCGCCGTGGACGGCATCGACCTCGGCATCCGGCACGGCGAGGTGTTCGGCCTGCTCGGGCCGAACGGCGCGGGCAAGAGCACCACGGTGGAGATACTCCAGGGCGACCGCGCCCGGGACGCGGGCGAGGTCCGGGTGCTCGGCGCGGACCCGGCGTCGCCCACGCGCGCGTGGCGCTCGCGGATCGGCATCGTCCGGCAGGACGAATCCGCGCCCGCGGAGTTGACGGTCCGCGAGACCGTACGGCACTTCGCCCGCTTCTACCCGGCGCCCCGTGACCCCGGCGCCGTCATCGGCCTCGTGGGTCTGGCGGACCAGGCCGACCGGCGCAGCAGCGCGCTCTCGGGCGGTCAGCGGCGCCGGCTCGACGTGGCGCTCGGGGTGATCGGGGACCCGGACCTGCTGCTGCTCGACGAGCCGACGACAGGGTTCGACCCGGCGGCCCGCAGACGGTTCTGGGAGCTGATCCGCGCGCTGGCCGACGAGGGCACGACGATCCTGCTGACCACGCACTACCTGGAGGAGGCCGAGGCGCTGGCCGACCGGCTCGCCGTCGTCGCGCGGGGCCAGGTGGTCGCCGAGGGCGGGCCGGCCGAGCTGCGCCGCCTGCACGGCACCGGCGCGACCGTCGAGTGGACGGAGCCCGACGGCACGCCGCGCGCCGAGCACACCGGGACGCCCACGCTCACGGTGGCCGGTCTGCTGAGCCGTTTCGACGGCGAGATCCCGGGGCTGCGGGTGAGCCGGCCCACCCTGGAGGACGTCTACCTCCGGCTGACGGGCCAGGACCGGGCAGCCGGGCAGGACCGGGCCGCCGGCCAGGACCAGGCAGCCGGGCAGGACCGGGCCGCCGGGCAGGCACCGCCGACCGGCCGGGACCGGTCCGCCGCACGGCACGGGCGGGAGCAGCAGGACAGGTCCGCCGCACGGCACGGGCGGCAGCGGGAGCAGGAGGCGACGGCATGACGGCGACGGCCGTACGGGCGCGCGGCGCCACGGGCAGCGGCCGGCTCCCCGGGGCCTGGCGGCTCGGGATGCACCGGGGCGCCCTGGAGCTGAGGCAGTTCTTCCGGCGGCGCGACCAGGCGGTGTTCTCCTTGGCCCTCCCGGTCGTCCTCCTGTTCCTGTTCGCGTCGATCTTCCGCGACAGCGTCGCCGGGACCGGTGTCACCGCCTCCCAGCTCTACGTACCGGCGATGATGGCGGCCGGCATCATGACCACCGGCTTCCAGTCGCTCGGCATCTCGATCGCGGTCGAGCGGGACGAGCAGGTGCTGCGCCGGCTGCGCGGCACACCGATGCCGCCGGCCGCGTACTTCCTGGGCAAGGTCTGGCTGGTCCTGGTCACCGCGATCCTGGAGACGGCCGTCATGCTCGCCGTCGGCGTCACGCTGTACGGCGTGGAGCTGCCCGCCGGGGCCGGGAAGTGGTTCGCCTTCGGCTGGATCTTCGTGCTCGGGCTGACGGCGTGCGCCCTGCTGGGCATCGCGATCAGTTCGGTCCCGAGGTCCGGCGCGAGCGCCACCTCCGTGGTCGTCCTGCCGTTCCTGGTGCTCCAGTTCATCTCCGGGGTGTACATCTCGGTCGGCACGATCCCGGGCTGGCTGCTCGGCATCGGTGCGCTCTTCCCGCTGAAGTGGATGTGCCAGGGGCTGCGGGGCGTGTTCCTGCCGGAGTCGGCGCGGATGCTGGAGCCCGCGGGAAGCTGGGAGTACGGGCGCATCGCTCTGGTGCTCGCGGCCTGGTGCGCCGGAGGATTGCTGCTGTGTCTGCTGACCTTCCGGTGGAAGAACCGGCGCGACGGATGAGCGGCCGGGCCGGGGCGCCCGACGCGTACACCTGGGACCGCTCGTTCCGGCTCTGGGACTCGTACTTCGCCGTCGTCTGGGTGGCCACCCTGGTGTTCGTGCTGGGCGCGGACTGCCCGGACGGGCAGCCCTGGCCGGTCGTCGCGGCGGCGCTGCTGGTGCCGCTCGTGCCCTGGTACGTGCTGGTGGGCCGCCCCGTCATGCGGGGCGACCCGGCCGGCGAACGGCGGGCCGTCCGGTACCTCGCGGGAGCGCTGCTGCTGTTCCTGCCCGCCGCGGTCCTGGTCGGCGAGAGCCGGCTGATCACCTTCGCGCTCGTCGCCCAGTGCTTCATGGCGCTGCGCATGCGCCTGGCCCTGGCCGCCGTCACCGTGATCAATGTCGCGCCGGTGGCGGGCTGGGCGCTGCTGTGGTGGCCCGGCGGCCGGGACGTGTTCTCCAACGCGCTGTCCTCCCTGGTCACTCTGGTCTTCTCGGTGGCCGTGGGAAGCTGGGTGATCCGCATCATCGAGCAGAGCCAGGAACGAGCCGAACTGATCGCCGAGTTGGACGCCAGCCGCCACGAACTCTCCCGGCTCTCCGCCGCGCACGGCGCGCTCGCCGAGCGCGAGCGCCTGGCCCGGGAGATCCACGACACTTTGACGCAGGGCTTCACCAGCCTGCTGATGCTGACGCAGGCGGTGGAGACCGAGATGGACGACGATCCGCCGCAGGCCCGCCGCCATCTGGCGCTGATGGCCCGCACCGCCCGGCAGAACCTCGCCGAGGCGCGGGCGCTGGTCGCCGGGGGCGCGCCCGCGGACCTGGACGGCGCGTCGCTGCCGGACGCCCTGCGCCGGCTCGCGGCCCGCCACGACGCCGCCGTCGAGGTGACCGGGCCCGTGCGCGCGCTGCCCGCGGGGCCAGAGGTGGTGATCCTGCGCGCCTGCCAGGAAGCCCTGGCCAACTGCCGCAAGCACGCCGGGAGTTCACCGGCCGTCACCATCGCCCTCGGCTACGGCGACGAGACGCTCACCGTGTCCGTACGGGACGACGGCCGCGGCTTCGACCCGGCGGCGCCGACCGACGGCTACGGTCTGGCGGGGCTGCGGGCGCGGGCCGCCGAGGCGGGTGGCACGGTCCGGGTGACCAGCGCGCCGGGGCGCGGCACGGCGGTCACCGTCCGGTTGCCCGTGCCGCCGGTAGCAGCCGCGGGGAGCGCCTCATGCACACCGTGATCCGGATCGTCCTCGCCGACGACCATCCCGTCGTACGCGAGGGGCTGCGCGCGATGCTCAGCGCCGAGCCCGATCTCGACGTGGTCGCCGACGCCTCCAGCGGACCGCGGGCGGAGGCGCTGGCCGCGGAGCTCCGCCCCGACATCGTGCTGATGGACCTGCGGATGCCCGGCGGCGGGGGCGTCGACTCGATCGCCCGGATGACCGAGGCGGGGCTGGAGTGCCGGGTGGTCGTGCTCACCACCTACGAGGACGACCGGGACATCCTGCGGGCGGTGGAGGCGGGTGCGGCGGGCTATCTGCTGAAGGACCTGCCGCGCGATGAGCTGGCCGAGGCGGTGCGGGCCGCCGCGCGCGGCGAGACCGTGCTGGCCCCGGCGGTCGCGGCCCGGCTGGTCGACCAGTTGCGGACGCGACCGGAACGTCCGCGCCTGTCGGAGCGGGAGACCGCCGTACTGCGCCTGGTGGCGGAGGGCCACACCAACGCGGAGATCGGCCGCCGCCTGTTCATCGGCGAGTCGACCGTCAAGACCCACCTGCTGCGCGCCTTCGGCAAGCTCGGGGTCACCGACCGCACGGCAGCCGTCACGAGCGCGATGCGGTTCGGGTTGCTGGAGTGAGGCGGGCGGGGCGCCCGTCCGGCGCCCCGCCCCGTGTCCGCGTTATCTGCGCGGTCAGGCCCGCGGGCCCAGCCGTGCTTCCAGTTCCGCCACGATCTCGTTGACGCCGACGGGGGTCTGGTCGCCGGACTCCATGTCCTTGAGCTGGACGACGCCCTCGGCGAGGTCGCGTTCCCCGGCCACGATGGTGAAGCGCGCCCCACTGCGGTTGGCGTTCTTCATGGCGCCCTTCAGGCCCTTGCCGCCGTACGAGAAGTCGGCCGCGACGCCGACCTTGCGCAACTCGTTGACCTTGGCGAAGAGCACGCGGCGGGCCTCGTCGCCGAGCGGCACCGCGAAGACCGTGGTGGCCGCGGGGAGTTCGAGCTCGACGCCTTCCGCCTCCAGTGCGAGGACCGTGCGGTCGACGCCGAGGGCCCAGCCGACGGACGGCAGCGCGGGGCCGCCGAGCATCTCGGAGAGCCCGTCGTAGCGGCCGCCGCCGCCCACCGCGGACTGCGAGCCGAGACCGTCGTGGACGAACTCGAAGGTCGTGCGCGTGTAGTAGTCCAGGCCGCGCACCAGCTTGGGGTCGTCCTCGAAGGAGACGCCCGCGGCCGTGATCAGCTCGCGCACCTCCTCGTGGTACGCCTTGCAGGCGTCGCACAGGTAGTCGCGCAGCAGCGGGGCGCCGTCGAGCTGCTTCTGGACGCTGTCGCGCTTGTCGTCGAGGACCCGCAGGGGGTTGATCTCGGCGCGGCGCAGGGTGTCCTCGTCCAGGTCGAGGCCGCGCAGGAAGTCCTGGAGCGCGGCACGGTAGACGGGGCGGCACTCCTTGTCACCGAGGCTGTTCAGCAGGATGCGGAAGTCACGCAGGCCCAGCGAGCGGTACGCCTGGTCGGCCAGGATGATCAGCTCGGCGTCGAGCGCCGGGTCCTCCGCGCCGATCGCCTCGGCGCCGACCTGCGAGAAGTGGCGGTAGCGGCCCTTCTGGGGACGCTCGTAGCGGTAGTAGGAGCCCGAGTACCAGAGCTTGACGGGGAGGTTGCCCGCCTTGTGCAGGTTGGCCTCCAGGGCGGCGCGCAGCACGGAGGCGGTGCCCTCAGGGCGCAGCGCCAGCTTGTCACCGCCCTTGGTCTCGAAGGCGTACATCTCCTTGGTGACGATGTCGGTGGACTCACCGACACCGCGCGCGAACAGCTCGACGCTCTCGAAGCCGGGCGTCTCGATGTAGCCGTAGCCCGAGGCGCGCAGCGGGGCGGCGATCGCCTCGCGGACGGCGAGGTACTTGGCGCTGTTCGGCGGGATCAGGTCGTAGGTGCCCTTGGGGGCCTGGAAGGTGCTCACGGAAAGGTCTCGTCACATTCCTCGTCGGGGAGCGTCGGCGCTCCCTTGGCCGGGCGCCGCCACCTGCCGCAGATACGGGTTGGTGGCGCGCTCCTGGCCGATGGTCGTCTGGGGGCCGTGGCCGGACAGCACCACGGTCGAGTCGTCGAGCGGCAGGCACACGCGGGCCAGCGAGTCGAGCATCTCGGCCATGTCACCGCCGGGCAGGTCGGTGCGTCCGATGGAGCCGGCGAAGAGCAGATCCCCGGAGAAGAACACGGACGGCACGTCCGCGGTCTCGGGCATCCGGAAGGTCACCGACCCCTTGGTATGGCCGGGCGCGTGCGCGACGGAGAAGCCGAGGCCCGCGAGGTCCAGCTCGGCGCCGTCCGCCAGCTCCCTGACGTCGTCCGGCTCCCCCACGGTCAGCTCGCCCATCAGCGGCATGCCGATGGAGCGGCCGAGGGCCTTCTCGGGGTCGCTCATCATGTACCGGTCGTCGGGGTGGATCCAGGCCGGTACGCCGTGCGCTCCGCAGACCGGGACGACCGAGGCGGTGTGGTCGATGTGGCCGTGGGTGAGGATGACCGCGACGGGCTTGAGCCGATGCTTGGCGAGCGCGTCCTCGACTCCCTGGGCGGCCTGATGGCCCGGGTCGATGATCACGCACTCCTCACCCGCGGCGGGGGCGACCAGGTAACAGTTGGTCCCCCAGGCCCCTGCGGGGAACCCGGCAATGAGCACGATCGTCCTTCGTTTGTGCCGTACAGAGGCTGTACGGCGGCGGGTGGCTGCACATCAGAGCCTACCGGCGCTGCCGTTTCCTCAGCTAACCCATATACGGTACGGGGCACACGCAGGCGGTCGGCTCGTACGACGCACGCCTCCCACTCGACGCACGAGACGCATGAGGAGACAACCCGGTGGTCAGCCAGGAACAGCGGCGGCGTCAGCTCGCCCGGGAGAAGTTCTTGCGACAGCAGCAGCGGCGCACCACGGCGCGGCGCAAGGCGCGCGCACGCAACGCGGTGGTCGCCTCGGTCCTCGGGGTCGTCGTGGTGGGCAGCGTCGTGTCCTACGCGACCGGGGTCTTCAAGAACGACGACAAGAAGGAGAACGCCGGCGCGGAGGTGACGCCCAGCGCCTCGGCGACCAGCAAGGCGCCGGACCCGTGCGACAAGGCCGCGAAGGGCAAGGTGAAGTCGCTGAGCTGGAAGAAGGAGCCGGCGATGACCATCGACAAGTCCGCGGACTACACGATGAAGCTGGCGACGACCTGCGGCGACATCGACCTCGACCTGAAGACGTCGGCGGCGCCGCACACGGTGAACTCGTTCAACTTCCTGGCGGGCAAGGGCTTCTTCGACCACACCAAGTGCCACCGGCTGGTCACCTCGGGCATCTACGTCCTGCAGTGCGGCGACCCCCAGGGCACCGGCAGCGGCGGACCGGGCTACACGATCCCGGACGAGAACCTGAAGGACAAGAGCCTCAAGGACAACGTGTATCCGGCGGGCACGGTGGCCATGGCGAACACGGGCGAGTCGCACACCGGCGGCAGCCAGTTCTTCCTCGTCTACCAGGACAGTCAGCTTCCGCCCAGCTACACACCGTTCGGAACTGTGTCCAAGTCCGGCCTGAAGGTGCTCAAGAAGATCGCGGCCGCCGGCGAGAGCACGGGCCAGGGCGACGGCGCCCCCAACGCGACCGTCGTGATCAACAAGTTGACCGTGACGAAATCCTGACCGCCAACTGCGAAATTTCGGTCGCGCGGGATGCGGACAGCCGCCCCGCCGGTCGCCTATGTTGGCCGTGACGAAACTGTGGACGATGCCCGGGGGTGCGCAAGCCCTCCGCAGGCATCATGTGGAGGAGGCGCTGTGAGCAGCGACCCGTGGGGCCGCGTCGACGAGACGGGGACCGTGTACGTGCGTACGGCCGACGGCGAGCAGGTCGTCGGTTCCTGGCAGGCCGGCTCCCCCGAGGAGGCGCTGGCCTACTTCGAGCGCAAGTACGAGGGACTGGTTGTCGAGATCGGCCTCCTCGAGAAGCGAGTGAAGACCACCGACCTGTCGGCGAAGGACGCCCAGACCGCCATCGGGCATCTGCGGGAGCAGGTCGACGCGCACCACGCGGTCGGTGACCTGGACGCCCTGCGTACGCGGCTCGACAAGCTGGTCGAGACGGTCGACGCGCGCCGTGAGGAGCGCAAGGCGCAGCGGGCCAGGCAGTCCGACGAGGCGCGGCACGCCAAGGAGGCCCTGGTCACCGAGGCGGAGGAACTGGCACAGAGCGACCAGTGGCGGGCGGCGGGCGAGCGGCTGCGCGCGCTGGTCGACACCTGGAAGGGGCTGCCCCGGCTCGACCGCAAGTCGGACGACGAGCTGTGGCACCGCTTCTCGCACGCGCGCTCGGCGTTCTCCAAGCGCCGCAAGGCGCACTTCGCCTCGCTGGACGCGCAGCGCGAGGAGGCCCGCAAGGCCAAGGAGAAGCTGGTCGCGGAGGCCGAGGCGCTGTCCGGTTCGACCGACTGGGGTCCGACGGCGGCCCGGTACCGCGAGCTGATGACGGACTGGAAGGCCGCGGGCCGTGCCCAGCGCGAGCACGAGGACGACCTGTGGAACCGCTTCCGCGGCGCCCAGGACGTCTTCTTCGCGGCCCGCAGCTCGGTGTTCGCCGAGCGGGACGCGGAGCAGGCGGAGAACCTGAAGCTGAAGGAGGAGCTGGCCGAGGAGGCCGAGCGGCTCGTCCCGGTGCAGGACCTCAAGACCGCCCGCGCCGCCTTCCGCTCGATCAACGAGCGCTGGGAGGCCATCGGCCACGTGCCGCGGGACGCCCGGCCCAAGGTCGAGGGCCGGATGCACGCGGTGGAGCGGGCGCTCCAGGAGTCCGAAGACGCCGAGTGGCGCCGGACCAACCCCGAGGCACGCGCGCGTGCCGAGGGTCTGACCGGCCAGCTCCAGGCGGCCGTGGACAAGCTCCGGGGCCAGATCGACGCGGCGCGCGCGCAGGGCAACGCCTCGAAGGCCGACAAGCTCCAGAGCGAGCTGGACGGCCGTCAGGCGCTGCTCGACCAGGCGCTGAAGGGTCTTCAGGAGTTCGGCGGCTAGAAGAGCCTCACCTTCGGCGAAGGGGCTCCCGTACGGTTCGTACGGGAG
>NZ_JBHWHV010000092.1:0-29085 GCF_042732375.1 Streptomyces sp. NPDC059785 | reverse complement strand
GGACGACGACAAGCAGTACCAGGACGCCCGCATCATCTTCGTCGACACCGAGGCGTCGAACTGGACCTTCGACCCGGTGCGCAAGCAGTACTACTGGCACCGCTTCTTCTCCCACCAGCCGGACCTGAACTACGAGAACCCGGCCGTGCAGGAGGAGATGATCTCCGCGCTGCGGTTCTGGCTGGACCTGGGCATCGACGGGTTCCGGCTGGACGCGGTGCCGTACCTGTACCAGGTGGAGGGCACGAACTGCGAGAACCTGCCCGCCACGCACGAGTTCCTGAAGCGGGTCCGCAAGGAGATCGACACGCACTACCCGGACACCGTGCTGCTCGCCGAGGCCAACCAGTGGCCCGAGGACGTCGTGGACTACTTCGGCGACTTCCCCTCCGGCGGCGACGAGTGCCACATGGCGTTCCACTTCCCGGTCATGCCGCGCATCTTCATGGCCGTCCGCCGCGAGTCCCGCTACCCGGTCTCCGAGATCCTCGCCAAGACCCCGGCCATCCCGTCGAACTGCCAGTGGGGCATCTTCCTGCGCAACCACGACGAGCTGACCCTCGAAATGGTCACCGACGAGGAACGCGACTACATGTACGCGGAGTACGCCAAGGACCCGCGGATGCGCGCCAACATCGGCATCCGCAGGCGGCTCGCCCCGCTCCTGGACAACGACCGCAACCAGATCGAGCTGTTCACCGCGCTGCTGCTCTCCCTGCCCGGCTCGCCGATCCTGTACTACGGCGACGAGATCGGCATGGGCGACAACATCTGGCTCGGCGACCGCGACGCGGTGCGCACCCCGATGCAGTGGACCCCGGACCGCAACGCGGGCTTCTCCTCGTGCGATCCGGGCCGGCTGTACCTGCCGACCATCATGGACCCGGTCTACGGCTATCAGGTGACCAACGTCGAGGCGTCCATGTCCTCGCCGTCGTCACTGCTGCACTGGACCCGGCGCATGATCGAGATCCGCAAGCAGAATCCTGCCTTCGGGCTCGGTTCCTACACCGAACTCCAGTCCTCCAACCCGGCCGTCATCGCCTTCCTGCGCGAGGCCCCCTCGACCGAGGAGGGCGCGGACGACCTCGTCCTGTGCGTGCACAACTTCTCCCGCTTCGCCCAGCCCACCGAGCTCGATCTGAGCGCGTTCAACGGGCGGCATCCGGTGGAGCTGATCGGCGGAGTGCGCTTTCCGGCCATCGGCGAACTGCCGTACTTGCTGACGCTCGCCGGTCACGGCTTCTACTGGTTCCGGCTCCGCAAGGACGCCGCGTAGCAGCCGAGCAGAACCCGGGCGGGGCGGTTTTCCCCGGCCCGCCCGGGGCACGCAGAAGTAACACCCCGACTCCGGGGAAAGGACGCGCCGCAATGTCGGAAGCCGCAACCCACCCTGTCACGGCCACCGTCGCACGCCCCGAGCTGATCGCGTCCCTCGATCCACTGCTGCGGGAATGGCTGCCACGACAGCGCTGGTTCGCGGGCAAGGGCCGACCGGTCACCGGATTCACCCTGGTGGCGGCCACCGAACTGCTGCCGCCCGGTGCCCCGTCGGCCCTCTTCCACCTGCTCCTGCGGGCCCACCAGCCGCTCGCCCCGACCACCGGCGCGGTGCCGCGCCCCGGGGACTGCTACCAGTTGCTGATAGGAGTCCGCGAGGCGCTGCCGCCCCGGCTGGCCCCCGCGCTCATCGGCCATCTCGACGACGGGCCGCTGGCCGGACGGACGGCGTACGAGGCGCTGCACGACGCGCGGTCGGCCGAGGTGCTCCTCGAAGCGCTGCGCACCGGCGCCCGGATCGGCGTACTGCGCTTCGAACGGGACCCGCGCCAGGAGATCGGCGGCGGTCTCACCCCCCGCCTGGTGACCGCGGAACAATCCAACTCCTCGGTCGTGTACGGCGACACGTACATCCTCAAGCTGCTGCGCCGGATCGTGCCCGGAATCAACCCGGACCTCGAACTGCCGCTGGCGCTGGCCCGCGAGGGCTGCGCGCGGGTGCCGGCCCCGACGGCCTGGATGCTCGCCGGGCTCGCCGAGGAGACCTGTGTCCTCGGCGTGCTCCAGCCGTTCCTGCGGGACGCGGCGGACGGCTGGGAGCTGGCGCTCGGGGAGCTGGCGCGGGGCCGGGACTTCGGCGCCGAGGCCCGCGCGCTCGGCCGGGCCACGGCCGAGGTGCACACCGCGCTCGCCCGCGCACTGCCCACGCTCACCGTCGGGCAGCCCCAGCTCGAACTGATCGTCGACGGCATGACCGAACGCCTGGAGGCCGCCGTGCAGGCGGTGCCCACCCTGCGTCCGTACGCCCCCGGGCTGCGGTCGGCCTTCGAGGCGCTGTCGGCGCTGGCCGCCGAGGGCCACACCTGGACCGCCCAGCGCATACACGGCGACCTGCATCTCGGCCAGTGTCTGCGCGCCCCGTCCGGCGCCTGGTCGCTGATCGACTTCGAGGGCGAGCCGTCGAAGCCGCTCGCCGAGCGGCGGATGCCGCAGCCCCCGGTGCGCGACATCGCCGGGATGCTGCGCTCGTTCGACTACGCGGCCCACTCGGCCGAGTCCCGCCCGGCGGGATGGGCCGACGCCTGCCGGGCCGCCTACTGCAACGGGTACGCGGAGGTCGCCGGGCGCGATCCGCGTACCGATCCGGTCCTGCTGCGCGCGTACGAGACGGACAAGGCCATCTACGAGGTCCTGTACGAGGCCCGGCACCGGCCGGACTGGCTGCCGGTGCCGATGGCCGCGATCGCCCGTCTCGCCGCGGACGACGGCACCCCCTGAAACGCGCACCGAACCCCCAACCTCCCACCTCACCCTTGCCGAGGAGGCCCTGCCCGTGACCCCCCGTCCCCCGTCCGAGGACAGCCCGAAGAAGACCGGCGCGAGCGCGAAGAGCACGGCCGCCGCCAAGAAGGCGGCGGGAAAGAAGACGGCCACCGCGAAGAAGACAGCGGAAAAGACGGCTCAGAAGACGGCCGGGAAGGCGGCGGAGAAGAGCGCCGCCAAGAAGACGGCCGCGAAGAAGGCGGCCGCGAAGAAGACGTCGGCACCGGGAGCGGCGGGGAAGAAGACCGCGGCCAGGAAGACGGCGGCCAGGACCGCCGCGGCCAGCAGCACGGCGAAGAAGACGACCGCCAAGAAGACGGCGGCCGGGCGGAAGGGCGGGACCGAGGTCACCGTCAAGGTGCCCGCGCAGACCCGGCCCGAGGCGGAGGCGTCGACGGCGCCCGAGACCGTACCGGAGTTCGTACCGGAGCCGGTGCAGGGCGCGCCGGGGCCCGTGCCGGCACCGGCGTCCGTGCCGCAGGACGTGCCGGAGTCCGCCTCCGTCCCGCCGGAGCCCGGCGTCGTCCTGCCGGGCCCCGCGGTCTCGCCCGATGCCGCCGCCCTCGCTCCCTGGGACCGTGAGCGGCTGCTGGACGGTACCCATCACGACCCGCACTCGGTCCTGGGCGCCCACCCGGTGCCGGGCGGTGTCGCCTTCCGCGCGCTGCGTCCGTACGCCCTGTCCGTGGCCGTCGTCGCCGGGGACGTGCGCGCGGAGCTGCACGACGACGGGGACGGCTGCTTCTCCGGGCTGCTGCCGCTGCGCGAGGTCCCGGCGGGCTACCGCCTGGTGATCCACTACGAGGGGACGGTGCAGGAGACCGAGGACGCCTACCGGTTCCTGCCGGCGATCGGCGAGCTCGATCTGCATCTGCTCGGCGAGGGCCGGCACGAACAGCTCTGGACGGCGCTGGGCGCCGAGCCGATGACGCACCAGGGTGTGACGGGCACCCGCTTCACGGTGTGGGCGCCGAACGCGCGCGGCGTACGGCTCGCGGGCACCTTCAACTACTGGGACGGCACCGGCTTCCCGATGCGCTCGCTGGGCTCCTCCGGGGTGTGGGAGCTGTTCGTGCCGGAGATCGGCGAGGGCGAACTGTACAAGTTCGAGATCACCCGGCCCGACGGGTCGCGGACGCTGCGCGCCGACCCGGTGGCCCGGCACACCGAGGCCCCGCCCGACACCTCCTCCGTCGTGTACGCCTCGCACCACGAGTGGCACGACGGGGACTGGATGGCGGAGCGGGCGCTCAGGCCCGCGCACGAGGCGCCGTTCTCGGTGTACGAGGTCCACCTGCCGTCCTGGCGACCGGGGCTGACGTACCGCCAGCTCGCCGAGCAGCTCCCCGCGTACGTCGCCGACCTGGGCTTCACGCACGTGGAACTCATGCCGGTCGCGGAACACCCCTTCGGCGGCTCCTGGGGCTACCAGGTCACCGGCTTCTACGCGCCCACCGCCCGGCTCGGCACCCCGGACGACTTCAAGTACCTGGTCGACGCCCTGCACCGGGCCGGGATCGGCGTGCTCATGGACTGGGTGCCCGCGCACTTCCCGCGCGACGACTGGGCGCTCGCCGAGTTCGACGGCCGTCCGCTGTACGAGCACGAGGACCCGCTGCGCGCGGCGCACCCCGACTGGGGCACCCTCGAGTTCGACTACGGCCGCCGCGAGGTGCGCAACTTCCTGGTCGCCAACGCCCTGTACTGGTGCGGGGAGTTCCACATCGACGGCCTGCGCGTGGACGCCGTCGCCTCGATGCTCTACCTCGACTACTCGCGCGAGCCGGGCCAGTGGACGCCCAACGTGCACGGCGGCCGGGAGAACCTGGACGCGGTCGCCTTCCTCCAGGAGATGAACGCCACCGTCTACCGCCGCAACCCCGGCGTCGTCACCATCGCCGAGGAGTCCACCGCCTGGGACGGCGTCACCCGCGCCACCCACCACACCGGGCCCGGCGGCTTCGGCGGCCTCGGCTTCGGTCTGAAGTGGAACATGGGCTGGATGCACGACTCGCTCGGATATCTCGCGCACGAGCCGGTGCACCGCAAGTACCACCACAACGAGATGACCTTCTCGATGGTGTACGCCTACAGCGAGAACTACGTGCTGCCCATCTCGCACGACGAGGTCGTGCACGGCAAGCGGTCGCTGGTGTCGAAGATGCCCGGCGACTGGTGGCAGCAGCGGGCCACCGAGCGCGCCTACCTCGGCTTCATGTGGGCGCACCCGGGCAAGCAACTGCTCTTCATGGGGCAGGAGTTCGCGCAGGGCGCGGAGTGGTCGGAGGCGCACGGGCCGGACTGGTGGCTGCTCGACCCGTCGTACGGGGCCGAGCCGGACCACCGGGGTGTGCGCGATCTGGTCCGCGATCTCAACGCCGTGTACCGGCGGACGCCCGCGCTCTGGGAGCGGGACACCGATCCGGCCGGGTTCGCGTGGGTCGCCGGTGACGCGGCGGAGGACAACGTGTTCGCCTTCCTCCGCTTCGACGCGGGCGGGGCGCCGTTGCTGGCCGTGTCCAACTTCTCGCCGGTGGTGCGGCACGAGTACCGGCTGGGGGTGCCGGAGGAGGTGCCCGCGTGGCACGAGGTGGTGAACACCGACCTCGCGGTGTACGGGGGTTCCGGCGTCGGTAATCCGGATCCGGTGAAGCCGGAGGCGCAGCCGGCGCACGGCCGTCCGGCCAGTGTGCGGGTGACGCTGCCGCCGCTGTCCACGGTCTGGCTCCGCCCGGCCTAGGGTCCCCCGGACCCCCGCTCCTCAAACGCCGGAGGGGCTATTTCTCAGCCCGTCCGGCGTTTGAGGACGAGGCCGTCCAGGCCGAAGCGGGGGTCTGGGGGCGGCAGCCCCCAGAGGTACGGGAGAGGGAAGGGGCGGAGGGGGCGAAGAAAAGCCCGGCTACACCAACCCCGCCGGCAAGGTGCCCGTGTGCAGCACGCCGAGTGCTTGCGTCGCCCGGGTCAGGGCGACGTACAGATCGCTCGTGCCGTAGTGCGACGGCTCCACCACCAGTACGGAGTCGAACTCGAGCCCCTTGGCCTGCCGGGGGTCGAGGAGGACGACAGGCAGGGTCAGGTCGGGCTCCGCGCCCGCCGTCACCCCGTCGAGCACAGCGGCCAGCGCCCGGTGGAGCGAACGCGGCGCGATCACCGCGAGCCGCCCCTCCGCAGGCGCCAGCTCCAGGACGGCCGCGGCCACCGCGCCGGGCAGATCGTCGGTGGCCCGCACAAAGGGCCGTACCCCGGTCGACCGCACGGAGCGCGGCGCCTCGAAGCCGGGCCGCTCGGCCCGGACCACGCCCGCCGCGACTTCCATGATCTCGGACGGCGTGCGGTAGTTGACGCCGAGCCGGGTGTGCTCCCAGCGGTCCTCGACATAGGGGGCGAGGATGTCCGCCCAGGAACCGACGCCGGCCGCCTCGGCCGTCTGCGCGGGGTCACCGACGAGGGTCATCGAGCGGGTCGGGCTGCGCCGCATCAGCAGCCGCCACGCCATCGGCGACAGCTCCTGCGCCTCGTCGACGATGATGTGCCCGAACGCCCAGGTACGGTCGGCCGCCGCGCGCTCGGCGGCGCTGCGGTGGTCCGCCTCCTCCTGGCGCTCGGCGAAGCGTTCCGCGTCGATGATGTCGTGCGCGGACAGCACCTCCGACTCCTCGTCGTGCTGGTCCTCGAACTCGTACGTGCGGGAGGCGTAGGAGACGTCGAGGACACCCTGCGCGTACGCCACCTGGACGTCCCGTTCGCGTTCGGCGAGGGCCCGTGCCACCCGGTCGTCCTCGCCGAGCAGTTCCGCGGCCTCGTCCAGCAGGGGCACGTCGGCGACGGTCCACTCACGGGTCACCGGGCGGCGGATCGCGGCGGCATCCGCGTCCGGCAGGTAACCCTCGGGCGCGGCCAGGAAGTCGGCGACCAGCCGCTGCGGGGTCAGCCGGGGCCACAGCTGGTCGACGGCGGACCAGACCTCGGGGTTCTCGGCGAGCTCGTCGCGGATCTGCGTGATGTCGCTCGCGTCCAGCAGGTTCGTCCCGTCGTACGGGTCGGTGCCGATGCGTTCGGCGACCATGTCCGTGAGGGCGTTGAGGACGTAGCCCTCGAAGTGCTCGCGCGCCACGTTGTGCGGCAGCTTCGCCTCCCGGGCGCGCTCGCGGGCCACCCGTACCAGGCCCTCGTCGAGCATCAGGACGTCCCGGTCGTGCTCGATGGCGATCACCGGGTCGGGCAGCGCCTGCCGGTCGCGCACCACCTCGGCCAGGACGTCCGCCAGGCCGGCGCGGCCCTTCACGGCGGCGGCCTGAGGGGTGTCGGCGGCGGTCGCCCGCACCCCGGGGAACAGTTCGCCGACCGTGGCCAGCAGGACGCCCGTCTCGCCGAGCGAGGGCAGCACCTCGCCGATGTAGCCGAGGAAGGCGGGGTTGGGGCCGACGATCAGGACGGCCCGCTTGGCGAGCAGTTCCCGGTGTTCGTAGAGGAGGAACGCGGCCCGGTGCAGCGCCACGGCCGTCTTGCCGGTGCCGGGGCCGCCCTCGACAACCATGATCCCGCGGTGCGGGGCCCGGATGATGCGGTCCTGCTCGGCCTGGATGGTCTGCACGATGTCGGCCATCCGGCCGGTGCGCGCGGAGTTTAGCGCGGCGAGCAGCACGGCGTCGCCGGTCGGGTCCTCGTGGCCGGTGCGCTCCTGGTCGCCGAGGTCGAGGATCTCGTCGTGCAGGGCGGTGACCCGGCGGCCCTCGGTGCTGATGTGCCGGCGGCGGCGCAGGCCCATGGGGGTGTGGCCGGTGGCGAGGTAGAAGGGGCGGGCGACCGGGGCCCGCCAGTCGATCAGGATCGGGGTGTGCTCGGCGTCGTCGGCGCGGATGCCGATGCGGCCGATGTGGTGGGTGCGCCGGGGACCGGCGGAGAGATCGATGCGGCCGAAGCACAGCGAGCCGTCCACGGCGTTCAGCGCGGCCAGCAGGCCGGAGCGTTCGGCGACCAGGACGTCCCGTTCGAGGCGGGCCTGCATCGGGGTGTTGCCCTGCCCCAGCGCGTCCGTGACGGACGCCTCGGTGTCGCCGCGCAGGGCGTCCACCCGCGCGTACAGCCCGTCGATGAATTCCTGCTCGTGCCGCAATTCATTGTCTGGAAAATCGTCGCGAGTTTCGCTGTTTGACAATTCCACTCCTGGCCGGATATACTGAGTCCAGTGAACTTCTCCGCGACTGAATTCTCGTGAAGTCGCGAACCATTGAATATACGCAGAGAAATCCCCCGAGCGCAATTGCTCGGGGGATTTCTTGTGTTCGGGGCGGTGGCGGCGGGCCGCCTCAGACGACCTCGGCGAGCTCCTCCAGCAGGCGCCGCTTGGGGCGGGCGCCCACCATCGACTTCACCGGCTCGCCGGCCCGGAACACCAGGAAGGTCGGCATCGACAGCACCCCGTACGCGAGAGTGGTCCGCGGATTGGTGTCCACGTCCAGCTGGACCACCTTCAGCCGGTCGCCCTCCTCGCGGGCCAGGTCGCTGAGGACCGGACCCATCTGCCGGCACGGCGGGCACCAGTCGGCGGTGAACTCGACCAGCACCGGCAGTTCCGCCCCCACAACCTCCGTCTCGAAGTCGTCGTCCGTCACCTCGGCCACACCCGCTGCCCTGATCACTGTGTCCGTCCTCCCAGTTCACACACCGGTTCCGGGCCGCCCGGAACCTCCGCACCGGCCGCCAGCTCGTCGCGCGCCCGCTCGGCCTTCTCCAGTTGGGTGCCGACCTGCGCCCGTACCGCCTGCAACTCGCCGATCAGCGCATCCAGCTCGCCGAGCTTGCGGCGGTAGACGGCCAGGGACGCCGGGCAGGAGTCGCCCTCGGGGTGTCCGGCGCGCAGACACTCCACGAAGGGGCGGGTCTCCTCCAGGTCGAACCCGAAGTCCTGCAACGTCCTGATCTGCCGCAGCAGTCTCAGGTCCTGCTCGTCGTAGGTCCGGTAGCCGTTCTCGCCCCGCCGGGCGGGCAGCAGCCCCCGCGACTCGTAGTACCGCAGGGTCCGCGTGGTCGTCCCGGCCCGCGCCGCCAGCTCGCCGATTCGCATGTCCCCGACGGTAATCCTTGACCTCGGCGTCAAGGCAACAGCGGGAGAGGGAAAGAGCGGCACGGACAATCGCGGTGGAACGCGCCGAGGGGTGGAACGCACCGAGCGGCCGGTCGCAGGGGAGGAGACCGGCCGCTCGGTGTTTCTTTCTCAGGGCGGGCAGGCGCAGGGGGGGGAGCGCTAGCCTCGCCCCTTCTCAGGGGAAGTCGTACGGGATCAGGCTTTCGGGTCGTACGGGATCAGGCTTTCGCCAGTTCCTTCTCGCCGCCCTGCTCGGGCACGGCGGGCCCGGTGCCGTGGCCGTCGTCGAGCAGGGTCTTCTCGTCGAAGGGCAGTTCGCCGGCGAGCACCCGGTCCACCCGCTCCTTGTCGACCTCGCCCGTCCAGGTGCCGATCAGCAGCGTGGCGACGGCGTTGCCGGTGAAGTTGGTGACGGCGCGGGCCTCGCTCATGAAGCGGTCGATGCCGATGATCAGGCCGACGCCGTCGACCAGCGCGGGCTTGTGCGACTGGAGGCCGCTGGCCAGGACGGCGATACCGGATCCCGAGACACCGGCGGCGCCCTTCGAGGCGACCATCATGAAGAGCAGCAGGCCGATCTGCTGGCCGATGCCCATCGGCTGGTCCAGCGCGTCGGCGATGAACAGCGAGGCCATGGTCAGGTAGATCATGGTGCCGTCGAGGTTGAAGGAGTAGCCGGTCGGCACGGTGATGCCGACGACCGGGCGGCTGACGCCCAGGTGCTCCATCTTCGCGATGAGCCGCGGCAGCGCGGACTCGGACGACGAGGTGGAGACGATCAGCAGGAACTCCCGGCCGAGGTACTTCAGCAGGTGCCAGAGGTTGACCTTGGCCACCAGCTTCACCAGCGGGCCGAGCACGACGGCCACGAACAGCAGACAGGTGATGTAGAAGCCGAACATGATCGTGGCGAGCGCCTTGAGGGCGTCCATGCCGGTCTCGCCGATGACCGCCGCCATGGCGCCGAAGGCACCGACGGGCGCGGCCCACATGATCATGGCGAGCACCCGGAAGACCAGCTTCTGGATGTGCTCGACACCGCGCAGCACCGGCTCCCCGGCCCGGCCCATGGCTTGCAGTGCGAAGCCGACGAGCAGCGCCACCAGCAGCGTCTGGAGCACCTCGCCCTCGGTGAACGCCGACACCAGGGTCTTCGGGATGATGCCGAGCGCGAAGTCCACGGGGCCCTCGGCGGCCTCCTCGGCCGCGTCGTGGCCGACGCCCTTGACCGACTCGGTCAGGTGCATTCCGCTGCCGGGGTGGATGATGTTGCCGACGACCAGGCCGATGGCCAGCGCCACGACGGACATCACGACGAAGTAGCCGAGCGCGAGGCCGCCGACCTTGCCGACCTTGGCGGCCTTGCGGACCGATCCGACGCCGAGCACGATCGTGCAGAAGATGATCGGTGAGATCATCATCTTGATCAGGGCCACGAAGCCCGTGCCGAGCGGCTTGAGCTCCTTGGCGAAGTCCGGCGCCGCGAACCCGACGGCGATACCGAGAGCCACTGCGGCGATCACCGCGATGTACAGATAGTGGGTGCGGTCCCGCTTCTTGGCAGCGGGTGCGGCAGGTGCCGTTCCGGGTGTGCTGGTGCTCACGGCTGCCCTCCTTGACGACGTCGTCGGCATCATTCCGGCGTGCGGCTCACGTCCGGGGCGTCCGGGCGGCCGGCCCCTGACGGTGACCGGACCGGGGGCCGGTCGCGGCCGGACCTGGTCTCGCACCCGGTCCTTCGGGGCCGGGAGAACCATCCCGGGCTGCGGTGACTATCTCCCAGCACGTGAGGGCCGTCACCCTTCCGTTCATTTAGTTCACGCTTACCCCCGGAGGCAGACTGGCGTTATGCGTCTCCCCCACGTCCCCCGGCCCCGCAGCCTGGCCGGCCAGCTCTTCGCCATGCAGGCCGTGCTGATCGCGGTCGTCGTCGCGGGGTGCGCGCTCTTCACGTACGTCAGCGACCGCAGCCAGGCCGAGGACGCGGCGGGGCGGCAGGCCGAGGCGGTGGCCCGCTCGGTCGCGGACGCCCCGTCGGTGCGCGCGGCCATCCGCACCTCCGACCCGACGAAGCTGCTCCAGCCGTACACCACCGAGGTGCTGAGCCACACCGAGGTGGACTTCGTGACGATCATGAATCCGCGGGGGATCCGCTGGACGCACCCCGACACGACACTGATCGGCAAGCACTTCCTCGGGCACACCGCCCGCGCGCTGCGCGGCGAGGCGTTCACCGAGACGTACACGGGCAGCCTGGGCCCCTCGGTGCGGGCCGTCGTGCCGATCACCGACGACGGGCGCATCGTCGGCCTGGTCAGCGCGGGCATCCGGGTCGACGTCATCACCGCCCGGGTCCAGGACCAGGTGGCGGCGCTGCTCGGGGTCGCGGCGGGCGCGCTCGCGCTGGGCGCCGTCGGCACGTACGTCGCCAACGCCCGGCTGCGCCGCCACACCCACAACATGAACGCCACCGAGCTGAGCCGGATGCACGACTACCACCAGGCCGCGCTGCACGCCGTGCGCGAGGGTCTGCTGATGCTCGACGGGCAGTTCCGGGTGGCGCTGATCAACGACGGGGGCCGGGAGCTGCTGGGCGTCAGCGGCGAGGTCGTCGGCCGTTCGGTCGCCGAACTCGGGCTGCCCGCGCCGCTCACCGGCGCCCTGCTGGCCTCGGAGCCCCGTACGGACGAGGTGCACCTGACGGCCACCCGGGTGCTGATCCTGAACACCTCGCCGGTGTCGGGCGGCGAGCGCCGGGGCAGCGTGGTCACCCTGCGCGACGTCACGGAGTTGCAGTCCCTGATGGGCGAGCTGAACTCGGAGCGCGGCTTCACGCAGGCGCTGCGCTCGCAGGCGCACGAGGCCGCCAACCGGCTGCACACGGTGGTCTCCCTGATCGAGCTGGGCCGCGCCGAGGAGGCCGTCGACTTCGCCACGGCCGAGCTGGAGCTGGCGCAGGCGCTCACCGACCAGGTGGTGGCGGCGGTCGGCGAGCCGGTGCTCGCGGCCCTGCTGCTCGGCAAGGCGGCGCAGGCGAACGAGCGGGGCGTGGAGCTGGTGGTGTCTCAGGACAGCCGGCTCGACGACGGCCTGCTGCCGTCCTCGCTCCCGGCCCGCGACCTGGTGACGATCCTCGGGAACCTGATCGACAACGCCGTGGACGCGGCGCAGGGCTCGACGGGGGCGCGGGTGACGGTGACCGCCTTCGCCGACGGGACGGGTACGGCGACCGCGGCCGCCCATCTCGTGCTGCGGGTCTCCGACACCGGGGCCGGGGTGGACCCGGCGCACGCGGAGGAGGTCTTCGAGCGCGGCTGGTCGACCAAGCCGGCCGGGCCCGGGGGCCGCGGTCTGGGCCTCGCCCTGGTGCGGCAGACCGTGCGGCGGCACGAGGGCACGCTGCGGGTGACGGAGGCCGCCGGGGGCGGGGCGGAGTTCGAGGCGCGGATCCCGTTGCCTACGGTGTCCTCGGCCGCGGCCCCCGACGAGGAGGCCCCGGCCGGTCCCGGCGCGGCCGGGACCGCAGGCCCGCGCGAACCCGCGCCGGACTGCGCCCAGCACGCCCTGCCTGGAGGCGACGCATGACCGAGCCCATCCGCGTCCTGGTCGTGGAGGACGACCCCGTCGCCGCCGACGCGCACGTGATGTACGTCGGGCGGGTGCCCGGGTTCACGGCGGTCGGCAAGGCGCACACGGGCGCGGAGGCGCGGCGCGCCCTGGACCGGATGCCGGTTGATCTGCTGCTGCTCGATCTGCACCTGCCGGACGTGCACGGGCTCCAGCTCGCCAGGTCGCTGCGCGCGGCCGGGCATCACGCCGACGTGATCGCGGTGACGTCGGCGCGGGACCTGGCCGTGGTCAGGGAGGGGGTCTCGCTCGGGGTGGTCCAGTACGTGCTGAAGCCCTTCACCTTCGCCACCCTGCGGGACCGTCTCGTCAGGTACGCCGAGTTCCACGCGGCGGCCGGTGAGGCGAGCGGGCAGGACGAGGTGGACCGGGCGCTGGCCACCCTGCGGGCGCCGGGACCCGCGGCGCTGCCGAAGGGGCTGAGCGCGCCGACCCTGGAACGGGTGACGCGTGCGCTGCGGGACTGCGCGGAGGGTCTGACGGCGGCCGGTGTCGCGGAGGCGGTCGGGATATCCCGTATCACCGCCCGGCGTTATCTGGAACACCTGGTCGACACCGGACGGGCCGGCCGAAGACCCCTGTACGGACAGGTCGGCCGCCCCGAACTGGTCTACCGGTGGTCCGGCTCGCCCCGCTGACACCGCGGTCGGCACCGGGCCCCACGACGGTACGCACGCCGGTGACCGGCACCGACTCCGCGCGGGCGTGCTCCGGGAGGCCGCCCGGGCAAGACGCTGCAAGGTCATTGACCTGACATACGAACGCCTCCTACGTTCACCGGGCAGACAGACTCGGCCACAACGACGTCGGCCAGTAGGAGGTCGTGCCCGTGCGCCCCACCGCCGCCCGCTTCCGTACTCCCACCTCTTTGCTGCTCTCCGCCCTGCTGACCGTCTCCGCCGGCGGTGCCCTCGCCGGCTGCGGCAGCGGCTCCGGCAGCGACCCGGACACGGTGAAGGTGTCCTTCAAGCAGTCCACGGACAACTCCGTCAAGGTGATGGACACCTATCTCGACGGCATCAAGAAGCAGTTCGAGAAGGCCAACCCCGGCAAGAAGGTCGAGTTCGTTCCGATCAAGGCCCCGGACGCGGAGTACTACACCAAGCTCCAGCAGATGCTGCGCTCCCCGAAGACCGCCCCCGACCTGGTCTACGAGGACACCTTCCTCATCAATTCGGACATCACCAGCGGTTATCTGAAGCCTCTCGATCCGTACCTGGACAAGTGGGAGGACTGGGGCCAGTTCATCGACACGGCCAAGTCGGCGGCCAAGGCCGAGGACGGCAAGACGTACGGCGTCCCGGACGGGACCGACACCCGGGGGCTCTGGTTCGACAAGGGCGTCTTCGCCAGGGCGGGGCTGCCCGCCGACTGGCAGCCGAAGACGTGGGACGACGTGCTCGACGCGGCCCGCACCATCAAGAAAAAGGTCCCGGGCGTCGTCCCGCTCAACGTGTACACGGGCAAGCCCGCCGGTGAGGGCGCCACCATGCAGGGCTTCGAGATGCTCCTGTACGGCACGAACGACGGGAAGACGGACCCGCTCTACGACGCCTCCAGCAAGAAGTGGATCACCGGCAGCCAGGGCTTCAAGGACTCCCTTCGGTTCGTGGAGACGGTCTACAAGGAGAAGCTCGGCCCCGAGGTCTCCGACGCCCTCGACCCCAACTTCGGCACCAAGGTGCGCGGAGAACTGCTGCCCGGCGGCAAGCTCGGCATCGACCTGGACGGCAGCTGGCTGCCTCAGGACTGGCAGGAGGGCGCCGGGCACGAGTGGCCCGAGTGGTCGCAGAAGCTGGGCCTCGCCGCGATGCCGACCCGGACCGGGCAGGCGCCCGGCAAGGTGAGCATGTCCGGCGGCTGGACCTGGTCGATCCCGGCCAAGGCGACCAACCCCGACCTCGCCTTCAAGTTCATCGAGACGATGCAGACCAAGGCGAACGCCCAGAAGTGGTACATCGCCAACTCCGGCATCGCGGTGCGCAAGGACGTCGCCTCCGACCCCGCGTACGTGAAGGCGCAGCCCGGCATCAAGTTCTTCACGGACCTGGTCGAGTCCACCCACTACCGGCCCGCGTACCCGGCGTACCCGAAGGTCTCCACCGCCATCCAGGAGGCCATGGAGGGCGTGACGACGGGTGACGCCACCGTGAGCGAGGCGGCGAGCGGCTACGACGAGAACCTGAAGACCGTGACCGACGACCAAGTGATCCGCAAGTGAGCCTCGGCACCCGGGCGGTCCGGCCGCCGGTCCCGGCCCGCCCGTCCGTCACGAAAACCGGCTCCCCGCGCCGCCGGGGCGGGCTGCGCCGCTCCCTTCTGCGCGCGCTGCCCGTCTCCCCCGCCGTCGTCCTGCTGCTGCTCTTCCTGGCCGGGCCGATCGGCTACTGCGCCTGGATCGCCTTCACCGACCTCCAGCTCACCGGGCAGGCCGAGTCCTCCTTCGTCGGTCTGGAGAACTTCCGCAGAGCGTTCCAGGACGACGCGTTCCTGAACGCGGTCTGGCTGACCCTGGTGTTCACCGTGCTGTCCTCGCTGATCGGCCAGAACACCCTGGGGCTCGCGCTGGCCTCGCTGATGCGGCGGGCCTCGAAGCCGGTCCGTACGGTGGTCGGCGGGATCGTGATCACCGCGTGGGTGCTGCCCGAGGTGGTGGCGGGCTTCCTGCTCTACGCCTTCTTCCGCCGCGAGGGCACCCTGAACGCGATCCTGGACTGGCTCCATCTGCCGCAGCAGAACTGGCTGTTCACCCTGCCGATCCTCGCGGTGTCGTTCGCGAACGTGTGGCGCGGCACGGCCTTCTCGATGCTGGTCTACTCGGCGGCCCTGAACGAGATCCCGCAGGAGATCACCGAGGCCGCCGAGGTCGACGGCGCGGGCGGCTGGCGCCGCATGTGGCACATCACGCTGCCGATGATCCGCCGCTCGATCGGCACCAACCTGATGCTGAACACCCTCCAGACCCTGTCGGTCTTCGGGCTGATCTGGGTGATGACGAGGGGCGGGCCCGGCGCCAAGAGCCAGACGCTGCCCCTGTTCATGTACGAGCAGGCGTTCCAGAACAGCATGATCGGCTACGGCACCGCGGTGGCCCTGCTGCTGCTCGTGGTCGGCTCCCTGTTCTCCCTGGTGTACCTGCGGCTGCTGCGGACGGAGGTGTGAGATGGCACTGCTGACCCGGCGCACCCGGACGACCCGGTACACCCGCACGCCTTGGCGTACCGGCGGTACGGCGGCCTCGCGCCGCACCGGCCGGCGGCTCGCGGCGGACGCGGGGCTGCTCGTGGTGGCCGCCGCGTTCGTGCTGCCGCTGGCCTGGGTGGTCCTGTCCGCCCTCGACCCGCACGCCGATCTGCGGGTGCGGGTCCCGGACGGCGTCACCCTGGACAACTTCGACGCGGTCCTGAACAGCGACATCACCTTCACACCGCTGCTCAACAGCCTGATCCTGTGCGGCGGCGGGACGCTCCTGACGGTGGTGTGCGCGGCGCTCGCCGCCTATCCGCTGTCGCGGTTCCGCTCCCGCCTCAACCGCCCGTTCCTGCTGACGATCCTCTTCGCGACGAGCCTGCCGATCACCGCGATCATGGTCCCGGTGTACGCGCTGTTCGTACAGGTGGACCTGATCGACACCATGCAGGGCACGATCTTCTTCTTCGCCGCCTCCCAGCTCCCGTTCGCCATCTGGCTGATGAAGAACTTCATGGACGGGGTGCCGAAGGAGCTGGAGGAGGCGGCCTGGACCGACGGCGCGTCCTCGCTCCAGTCGCTGGTCCGGATCGTGCTGCCGCTCATGGGTCCGGGCGTCGCCGTGGTGACGGTCTTCTCCTTCGTGATGATGTGGGGCAATTTCTTCGTCCCGTTCATGCTGCTGCTCAGCCCGGACCAGATGCCCGCCTCCGTGAGCATCAACGACTTCTTCGGCAACCGCGGCATGGTGGTGTACGGGCAGCTCGCGGCGTTCTCGGTGATCTACTCGACGCCGGTGCTGCTGCTGTACGTGCTGGTCGCCCGCCGTCTGGGCGGCGGCTTCGCGCTGGGCGGGGCGGTCAAGGGGTGAAATGCGCCGCGGCCGGCCGCCCGCGGCCGGTACCCGCCTCCGGCCCGTCCGACCGGCCCGCTTGCGGAGCCGGGCGGGCGCGGCGCCCCGGCACCGGCTGGAATCGCTCCCTCCGGCGCCGGATCCGCGGGCCGCGCACGGCGCACCGGCCGCGCATATGCCCGTTCACCTTGCCCTTCGCGGACGGGCGACCCCCGGGAGGTCCGTACGGACCGCGCGGGCGCCGGAGCGGGCAGCGGCCGGTCAGGGCGCCGGAGGGAGAGCGATCACCTCCGGCCACGGCCGAAACCGTATGTTCCTACAATCTGTGATTGTGGCCGAACGCAACGTAGTCACCGCAGCCCCGCGCCCCTAGCTTGAGCGCGTGCACCTGCCGCCCGCTCAGCAGCCCACCCCGCCCTTCAACGCCCCTGCCGCCCGCAGACTGCGCGCCGGGCTCGGCATGGGACCCGAGCACGTCGCCTACGGAATGCGCGCCTCGTACGGACTGCCCTACGTCACGCCCGATCTCGTGGTCGCCTGGGAACGCGGGATCACCACCCCGACCGGACCCGAACTCACCGCGCTCGCGGGCGTGTTGTGGTGTTCTCCCGGTGAACTCATCGGCGCTCCGCGGACCTTGCGGGAGCACCGCGTGGCCCGCGGGCTCGCGCCCGAGGACGTGGCCCGCGCCGTCGGCCTCGAACTCCTCGCGTACCAGCGGATGGAGGAGACCGGCAAGTGGCGGGGCAACGAACGGCAGTCGTCCGCCCTCGCCGATCTGCTCGACCTGTCGCTGCCCGACTTCATCACCGTGACCGGCCGCGACCGCAAGCTGCGGGAACTGCTGCGCGCCGCGGTGACGACGCGCTGGCAGGCGTACGTGCGGCCGCTCGGCAAGATGGTGCCGCTGAACCGGCGGCTCCTGGAGGACGCCCTCCAGGAGCTGCACACGGACTACCAGGGGCAGACGGTCGCCACGCTGAGCTGGGCGGCCGGTCCGGCCGCCGGTGCGGCGGCCGACGCCGGGCAGGACTTCATGGACCGGATCGTCGAGATCTTCTGGTCGACGGTCGAGCGCAGCACGAGCTGAGCGCGGTCCGGGAGTCCTGCTAGAAGACCGACTCCGCCTCGTCCATGCGGTCCTTGGGCACCGTCTTCAGCTCGGTGACCGCCTCGGCGAGCGGCACCATCTTGATGTCCGTGCCGCGCAGCGCCGTCATCCTGCCGTAGTCGGAGCGGTGCGCGGCCTCGACCGCGTGCCAGCCGAACCGGGTGGCGAGCACCCTGTCGTACGCGGTCGGGGTGCCGCCGCGCTGCACGTGGCCGAGGATGACCGGCTTGGCCTCCTTGCCCAGGCGCCGCTCCAGTTCGTAGGCGAGGGCCGTGCCGATGCCCTGGAAGCGCTCGTGCCCGAACTGGTCGATCGCGCCGTGCCCGTAGTCCATGGTGCCCTCGGCGGGGTGGGCGCCCTCGGCGACGCAGACGACGGCGAACTTTTTGCCGCGGGAGAACCGCTCCTCGACCATCCGCACCAGGTCGGCGGGGTCGAAGGCGCGCTCGGGCAGGCAGATGCCGTGCGCGCCGGCGGCCATGCCGGACTCCAGGGCGATCCAGCCCGCGTGCCGGCCCATGACCTCGACGACCATGACGCGCTGGTGGGACTCGGCGGTCGTCTTGAGGCGGTCCATCGCCTCCGTGGCGACGCCGACCGCGGTGTCGAAGCCGAAGGTGCGGTCGGTGGAGGAGATGTCGTTGTCGATCGTCTTCGGCACGCCGACGACCGGCAGGCCCGCGTCGGAGAGCATCCGGGCGGCGGTCAGGGTGCCCTCGCCGCCGATCGGGACGAGCACGTCGATACCGAACTCGCGCACCGTGTCCTGCGCGTTCTCGCACGCCTCGCGGAGCCGGTCGCGCTGGAGCCGGGAGGAGCCGAGGATGGTGCCGCCGCGGGCGAGGATGCCGCTCACCGCGTTGAGGTCGAGACCACGGTAGCGGCCGTCGAGCAGGCCCGCGTAGCCGTCCTCGAAGCCGATGACCTCGTCCCCGTAGTGGGTGACCGCTCGGTGCACGACCGACCGGATCACTGCGTTCAGGCCCGGGCAGTCGCCGCCTGCGGTGAGAACTCCGATGCGCATCGTGCTCTGTCTCCTGCTCGCTGTCTGGTACGTGTGAGCCAGTCCGATTGTTTCACGCCCCACGGGGCGATGCCGCTTCCGCCCGCCCCAGCACTGCCAAGGGCCACGGGCGTCCCGCGCGTCGCGCCGGCACCCCCACCCTGACGGGCGCCTTATCCAGCCGCGCAGGTATTGTCAAGAGGGTTCTGCTCCCCACAGCGGGCTGTTCCCCCAGCGGGATATTTTTCGAGGTTCGAGGAACGGAGAACACGCGTGACGCGCAGCGTGTACGTGACCGGAATCGACCGCGGCGACGGCCGCCAGGTCGTCGAGCTGGGGGTCATGGAGCTCCTGACCCGCCGGGTCGACCGGGTGGGGGTCTTCCGGCCGCTCGTCCACGACGGCCCCGACCGGCTCTTCGAGCTGCTGCGCGCCCGCTACCGCCTGGCACAGGACCCGGCCACGGTGTACGGCATGGACTACCACGAGGCGTCCGCGCTCCAGGCCGAGCGGGGCACCGACGAACTGGTGTCCACCCTGGTCGACCGCTTCCACGCGGTCGCCCGCGACTACGAGATCGTCCTCGTCCTCGGCAGCGACTACGCCGACACCCAGCTCCCCGACGAGCTGGCGCTGAACGCCCGCCTCGCCAACGAGTTCGGCGCGAGCGTGATCCCGGTGGTGGGCGGCCGCAAGCAGACGTCGGAGTCGGTGCTCGCGGAGACCCGCAACGCCTACCGCGCCTACGAAGGGCTCGGCTGCGACGTCCTCGCGATGGTCACCAACCGGGTCGCCCCCGCCGACCGCGCCGGGATAGCCGGGCGGCTCGACTCCCGCCTCCCGGTGCCCTGTTACGTGATCCCGGACGAGCCCGCGCTGTCCGCGCCGACCGTCTCCCAGATCACCCAGGCACTCGACGGCACGGTGCTGCTCGGCGACGACTCGGGGCTCTCCCGGGACGCGCTGAACTTCGTCTTCGGCGGCGCCACGCTGCCCAACGTGCTGGGCGCGCTGACCCCCGGCTGCCTGGTCGTGACGCCCGGCGACCGCGCCGACCTGGTGGTGGGCGCCCTCGCCGCGCACAGCGCAGGCACCCCGCCGATCGCGGGCGTGCTGCTCACCCTGGACGAGCGGCCCAGCGACGAGGTGCTCACGCTCGCCGCCCGCCTGGCCCCCGGCACCCCGGTGGTCGCGGTGCGCACCGGCTCCTTCGACACCGCCGGCGAGCTGTTCGCCATGGAGGGCAAGCTGAACGCCGCCACCCCGCGCAAGGCGGAGACGGCGCTCGGCCTCTTCGAGCGGTACGTGGACACCGGTGACCTGCTCGACCGGGTCTCCGCCCCGAGCACCGACCGCGTCACTCCGATGATGTTCGAGCACGAGCTGCTCGAACAGGCCCGCTCCGACCGGCGCCGCGTGGTACTGCCCGAGGGCACCGAGCCGCGGGTGCTGCACGCCGCGGAGGTGCTGCTGCGCCGGGGCGTGTGCGACCTGACGCTGCTCGGCCCGGTGGACCAGATCCGCAAGAAGGCCGCCGACCTCGGCATCGACCTCGGCGCCGCCCAGCTGATCGACCCCGCGACCTCGGAGCTGCGGGACGCCTTCGCCGCGCGCTACGCCGCGCTGCGCGCCCACAAGGGCGTCACGGTGGAGCTGGCGTACGACGTCGTCGCGGACGTCAACTACTTCGGCACCCTGATGGTCGAGGAGGGCCTGGCCGACGGCATGGTGTCGGGCTCCGTGCACTCCACGGCCGCGACCATCCGCCCGGCCTTCGAGATCATCAAGACCAAGCCGGACGCGAGCATCGTCTCCTCCGTCTTCTTCATGTGCCTCGCCGACAAGGTGCTGGTCTACGGCGACTGCGCGGTCAACCCCGACCCGGACGCCCGCCAGCTCGCCGACATCGCCGTGCAGTCGGCCGCCACGGCCGCGCGGTTCGGCGTCGAGCCGCGGATCGCGATGCTGTCGTACTCGACCGGCACCTCGGGTTCCGGCGCGGACGTCGACAAGGTGCGCGAGGCCACCGAGCTGGTGCGCGGGCGCCGCGACGACCTGAAGATCGAGGGCCCGATCCAGTACGACGCCGCCGTGGAGCCGTCCGTGGCGGCCACCAAGCTGCCGGGCTCGGAGGTCGCGGGCCAGGCGTCCGTGCTGATCTTCCCGGACCTGAACACCGGGAACAACACGTACAAGGCCGTCCAGCGCTCGGCCGGCGCGATCGCCGTCGGCCCGGTCCTCCAGGGTCTGCGCAAGCCCGTCAACGACCTGTCGCGCGGTGCCCTCGTGCAGGACATCGTGAACACCGTCGCGATCACCGCCGTCCAGGCCCAGTCCCCCACTCCCGCCTCCGCCTCCACCTCCACCGACAAGGCAGCCACCGCGTGAGCTCCACCCGTGTCCTCGTCCTGAACTCCGGCTCGTCGTCGGTGAAGTACCAGTTGCTCGACATGCGCGACAGCAGCCGGCTGGCCGTGGGCCTGGTCGAGCGGATCGGCGAGCGGACCAGCCGGCTCAGGCACACCCCGCTGCTCGCGGGCGGTGAGCCCCGCGAGGTGACCGAGCCGATCGCCGACCACGGGGCCGCGCTGAAGGCCGTCGCCGGGGAGCTGTCCCGGGACGGGCTCGGCCTGGACTCCCCCGAGCTGGCCGCGATCGGCCACCGGGTGGTGCACGGCGGCAAGCACTTCACCCGCCCGACCGTCGTGGACGACGCCGTGCTCGCCGAGATCGAGCGGCTGATCCCGGTGGCCCCGCTGCACAACCCGGCGAGCCTGACGGGCATCCGCACGGCCCAGCGGCTGCGCCCCGACCTGCCCCAGGTGGCCGTCTTCGACACCGCCTTCCACACCTCGATGCCGGAGTCGGCGGCCCGCTACGCGCTGGACGTCGAGATCGCCGACGAGCACCGCATCCGCCGCTACGGTTTCCACGGGACGTCCCACGCGTACGTGTCCCGCGCGACCGCGAAGCTGCTGGGCAAGGACCCGTCCGAGGTGAACGTGATCGTGCTGCACCTGGGCAACGGCGCGTCGGCGAGCGCGGTGCGCGGGGGCAGCTGCGTGGACACCTCCATGGGGCTGACGCCTTTGGAGGGGCTGGTGATGGGTACGCGGTCGGGAGACGTGGATCCGGCCGTGATCTTCCACCTGTCCCGGGTCGGCGGCATGTCCATGGACGAGATCGACAGGCTGCTCAACACCAGGAGCGGTCTGGTCGGCCTCTGCGGCGACAACGACATGCGGGAGATCCGCCGCCGGATCGACGAGGGGGACGAGCGGGCGCGGCTCGCCTTCGACATCTACATCCACCGGTTGAGGAAATACATCGGCGCCTACTACGCGGTGCTCGGGAAGGTCGACGCGATCGCGTTCACGGCCGGGGTCGGCGAGAACGCCGCCCCGGTGCGGGAAGCGGCCGTGGCGGGCCTGGAAGGACTCGGCCTCGCGGTCGACGGCGAGCTGAACGCCGTACGGTCCGACCGGCCGCGGTTCATCTCCCCCGAGGACGCGCGGGTCGCGGTGGCCGTGGTGCCGACCGACGAGGAACTGGAGATCGCCACGCAGACGTACGCACTGGTGGGGGCCGGTCACGAGCCGTCCCCGGCGCCGTCGAACGATCTCACCTGAGCGGCGCCCCGCCCCTTTGTATCTTCCGCCAGCCGGAATATTCCGCAGCGAAACAAACCGATAGGATCGCCCCATGCGCCGTTCGAAAATCGTCTGTACCCTCGGCCCCGCGGTCGACACCCACGAGAAGCTCGTCGCGATGATTCAGGCGGGCATGAACGTGGCCCGCTTCAACTTCAGCCACGGCTCCCACGCCGAGCACCAGGCACGTTACGACCGGGTCCGGGCCGCCGCCGCCGAGACCGGCCGCGCCATCGGTGTCCTCGCCGACCTCCAGGGCCCGAAGATCCGCCTGGAGACCTTCGCCGAGGGCCCCGTCGAGCTGGTGCGCGGTGACGAGTTCACCATCACCACCGAGGACGTCCCGGGCGACAAGACGATCTGCGGCACCACCTACAAGGGCCTGCCCGGCGACGTCTCCAAGGGCGACCAGATCCTGATCAACGACGGCAACGTCGAGCTGCGCGTGGTCGAGATCGACGGCCCCCGGGTCAAGACGGTCGTCATCGAGGGCGGCGTCATCTCCGACCACAAGGGCATCAACCTGCCCGGCGCGGCCGTCAACGTGCCCGCCCTGTCCGAGAAGGACATCGAGGACCTGCGCTTCGCCCTGAAGATGGGCTGCGACCTGGTCGCGCTGTCCTTCGTGCGGGACGCCCACGACGTCAACGACGTCCACAAGATCATGGACGAGGAGGGCCGCCGGGTCCCCGTCATCGCCAAGGTGGAGAAGCCGCAGGCGGTGGAGAACATGGAGGCCGTCGTGGCGGCCTTCGACGGCGTCATGGTGGCCCGCGGCGACCTCGCCGTCGAGTATCCGCTGGAGCGGGTGCCGATGGTGCAGAAGCGGCTGGTGGAGATGTGCCGCCGCAACGCCAAGCCGGTGATCGTCGCGACCCAGATGATGGAGTCGATGATCACCAACTCCCGTCCGACGCGCGCCGAGGCCTCCGACGTCGCGAACGCGATCCTGGACGGCGCGGACGCGGTCATGCTGTCGGCCGAGTCGAGCGTGGGCGCGTACCCGGTCGAGACGGTCAAGACGATGTCGAAGATCGTCGTCGCGGCCGAGGACGAGCTGCTCTCCAAGGGTCTCCAGCCGCTGGTCCCGGGCAAGAAGCCGCGGACGCAGGGCGGTTCGGTGGCCCGTGCCGCCGCCGAGATCGCGGACTTCCTCGGCGGCAAGGGCCTGGTGGCCTTCACCAAGTCCGGTGACACCGCCCGCCGCCTGTCCCGCTACCGCGCGGCCCAGCCGATCCTGGCCTTCACCACCGACGAGGGCACCCGCAACCAGCTCGCGCTGAGCTGGGGCGTCGAGTCCCACGTCGTCCCGTTCGTGAACAGCACGGACGAGATGGTCGACCTGGTCGACTCCGAGCTGCAGAAGCTCAACCGCTTCGGCCAGGGCGACATCGTCGTGATCACCGCGGGTTCGCCCCCCGGCGTCTCCGGCACCACCAACATGGTCCGGGTGCACCACCTGGGCGGCGCGGACGCCTGACCCGGTCCCGCTCGCGCATACGGCCGCGGCCCGGTCCTCACCTCTTCGGTGCGGACCGGGCCGCGGCCTTTGTGCGGCTCCCGGACGGGTCTGTGGGGTACGTCAGTCGGTGGTGTACTGGTGCAGCCCGGGGATGGTCAGCGTCCCGCCGAACTGACCGGCCTGCACGACCTTCACCTTGGTGAAATAGATGAGCGGGATGTTCAGCGGCGGCGGGTTCTCCGGGCTGAACGTGACCGGGATCAGGCCGAGCAGGTTTCCGGAGATGCTCTCGGTGTACATGACGGTCTTGCCGTCGCGGATGGTGGAGGTCGTGCCCGCGCCGGCCTGGACGTGGTACGTCTTGCCGGCCTGCTTGTCGTTCACGGTCTGGTGCAGGTCGCCGATGTCGGTGCCGTCGGAGATCACGTACTTCAGGACCTCCTTGACCGTGCCGTTGGCGGTCTTCACCTTGACGACGCCCTGGTAGTCGGCGCCCTTGAGCAACAGCGAGCTGGCGTCCAGGTACCAGGGGTCGTCGGGCAGCGCCGCGACCTTCTCGACCCCGCCCTCCTCGTCGGTGGCGGCCGGACAGTCCCCGGGGTCCGTGCTCGAGCTCGCGCTCGGCGACGGGGTGGCCGAGGCCGCCGCGGACTCGGCCGCCTCGGCGGCCTCCCCGGCCGCGTCCTTCGCCTCGTCGGTGGTGTCCTCAACCGTCTTGCCGGCCTCGTCGACCGTGTCCTTCACCGTGTCGGTGACCTTGTCGGTCGTCTCCTTCACGGAGTCCGAGGCCGAGTCGGAGCCGGACTCGTCCGCGGCGGCGGAGGAGGACGCGGACGGCGTGGGGGTGGCGCTCGCGCTCTCCTTCTCGTCGGGCGTGAGGATGTCCTTGAGGGCGTCGCCGATGCCCAGCGGGTCGAGCGGGTTCTTGCTGCTCTCGGACGCCGAGGGCGTCGCGGTGGCGCTGTCGCCGCTCTCGGCGGACTTGCTCGCGGACGGGGTGGGCGTGGCCTCCGCCTCGTCGTCGGAACCTGAATCCGGCGAAGAGGCGTCGTCCGGGGAGCCCGCGGAGTCCGAGGACCCCGAACCGTCCGAGGAGCCCGCGGAGGCCGAGGGCGTCGGCTCCGCCTCGTCGGCGGAGGACGAGGCACTGGCGGAGGGCGACGGGGAGGCGGAGGCGTCCTTGTCGTCGCCGTCCAGCGCCTCCACGCAGGCCTGGTACTCGTCGGCCGTGAGGCTCTTGGACGACGTCGACGCGTGGTCGTCCGCGTTGGCGAGGGTCGGCGTCAGGCCCATTCCCATGAGCACCGCCGTCGGCATCGCCGCGATGGCTATCGCCTTGCCCGCCGGCACGTTGATCCTGGTGAACAGCGGCTTTCTGGGTGCGGCGTGCCGCGGTCCGGTTCTCGCGCGGACCCCCGCAGAGTCCGCGCGGGTCGCCTCGTCAGCCGGCACTGTGCCTCCCGTTCGCCCCGTTGGCCGGGCTCGTTCCTGACAGGTCATTCGGCTCGCCCGCCCCGTCCGCGGTCCCCGGCGGCACGCTGTCCGGCGCACCCGGGCCGGTCTTCTGCGCAGTCCCGGCGGCCTGCTTCGGCGGCTCGCCCGGCGCCCAGGCGATGGCCATCGCGCCACCGATCAGGGCGAACAGGAAGCCGATGAGGAAGCCGCCGAGGTTGGACACCGGGATGGAGACGAGGGCCAGCAGGATCGCGGCGACCCCCGCGAAGGTCCGTACGTGCCGCTGGAACCACAGGCTGATCCCGAGCACCACCAGGAGCACGCCGATGATGAGGGAGCCGGCACCCCCGGTGGTCGCCATGGCCAGCGTCAGGTGACCGATGTGGAGGTTCGCGTACGGGAAGTACATGATCGGGAAGCCACCGAGCAGGACGAACAGACCGGCCCAGAACGGACGGCCGCCCCGCCAGTCTCGGAACCGCAGCCGCCAGTCGGTGAAGTGGCCGCGCGCGGCAGGAGTCTCGGCGCTCATCGAAAACAGCTCCCTGGAACGGCGTTGCCGTGAAAAGTTCGCGTACTACGGAGAAGGAGCGGGCGGGTGAGGCGGCGCTGCCCCCTCACCCGCCCTGCGAGTGCCTAGTAGCACTCGTTGGTGCCCTTGGACAGCGACATCTTGAGGTTGCTGAGCTTGAAGGTTCCGGCGGTGGTCGCCCACGCCGTCTGCTTCACGTCGGTCAGCACGGCCTTGTCCGCCTGCTGCGCGAACCCGTAGGGGTTCGCCTGGTCACCCTTGGCAATGCCCGGACCCTTGGCGGCGTCCTTGGCGGCGACGCCGATGTCGATGTTCGAGAACGTGGCGTTCGCCTGGAGGTCCTCGACGTCGATGTACAGGTTCTCGGCCTCGACCGCCTTGCCGCCCGTACCGGCGGACAGCTTGAGGGTGATGGTGCCGATGAGCGGGATGTCCGGGGTGACCACGGACTGGCACATGTCGGTGATCGAGGCGTTCTTGAACGCCGAGACCGCGACCGGGTGCGCCGTCTTCTTGCCGTCGAGGGTGTACCCCGCGTCGACGGCTCCGTACTGCACGAAGTTGTAGCCCGTCAGTTGCTCAGCCGTCACCTTGAACGACTGGCCCGACACGCTGAACGACGCGGCGAGAGCGCCCTGCGCAAGGGCGACACCTATCGCTGCCGTGGCGGCCACGCTGGGCACCATCACGACCGCGAACCGCTTCCATCTGGTCCCGCCACGCACCTGGGACTCCATATTTCCTCCTTCTCGGACGTACATCTCCTGGCCCTGACTGCCCCTTGTCGGCGGCTCAGCCGGGCAGGGATGGGAGAAGTGCTACGTCCTCGGGAAGGAGAGCGCCTGTACTCGCGGGCGCCATCGCACCCGAACCACCGGCGATCACCCCCGAGCGACAACCACTGGTCGCGCCTGACACGCATCACGCACAACCTGCCGGACAGGCTCCGCCGATCAGGCAGAGACCCCCCTGTCCGAGAGCCGGCACCACTGCTGCCGCCTCTACTCGGTGGGGACCCAGAAGACCCGTCGGCCCGACTGGCTGTCGGGATACGGCAATGGACCGAGCGTCGCCGATCGTGGTGCATTCTGGCCGCCCGCACAAGGGGGTTCGTTACTCGCTAGTAACGGCGGGATAACCGAACAACGACCGGACGGCATCGACAGACAACACAGGGTGGCACCGGAGGGTGCGGCAAAGAGGTTGATTCACGGACAGAATTGGACAGGAAAACGCGTTTGACTTACTACGAGTAACAGCGGCCGCGATTACCAAGTTTTGGTAAAGCGCGGCCGCTGTGACCCGTCGCGGCCGAATCTTTCACTCCGGCATCACATGTCCGAGCGTTTAGGAACAGGTCAGAACAGGGCGCGTGCGAGGGCCCTGCGCGCCGCCGTCACACGGGGGTCGTCGGCGCCGACCACCTCGAAGAGTTCGAGCAGCCGCAGCCGCGCGGCGTCCCGGTCGTCGCCCGCCGTGCGCCGCACCGCGTCGACGAGCCGCCCGAACGCGTCCTCGACGTGCCCGCCCACCAGATCCAGGTCGGCGGCGGCGATCTGGGCCGCCACGTCCGCGGGCTTCTCGGCGGCGTCCTTGCGCACCTGCTGCGGGTCCGCGCCCTGCACCCGCTGGAGCAGCTCCGCCTGGGCAAGACCGAGCTTGGCCTCGGTGTTGCCCGGGTCGTCGCTCAGCACGTTCTTGTACGCCTGCACCGCGCCGCCGAGGTCGCCCGCGTCCAGCGCCCGCACGGCCGCCTCGAGAAGCGCGTCGTACGGCCCGGCGGGCACCTCGTGGGCCACCGGGGCCTCACCGGGCGCGGCGTCCGGGTCGACGGTCAGGCCGGTGAGGCCGAAGCGCTCCTCGGCGACCTGGACCAGCTGGTCGAGGGTCCCGCGGATCTGCGCCTCGCCCGCCGCGCCCTGGAAGAGCGGCAGCGCCTGCCCGGCGACCACCGCGAAGACGGCCGGGATCCCCTGGATCCCGAACTGCTGCATCAGCATCTGGTTGGCGTCGACGTCGATCTTGGCGAGGACGAAGCGCCCGTCGTACTCGGCGGCCAGCCGCTCCAGGACCGGGCTGAGCTGCTTGCACGGCTCGCACCACTCGGCCCAGAAGTCGATGACCACCGGTACCTCGGTGGAGCGCTGGAGTACGTCGCGTTCAAAACCCGCCTCGTCTACGTCGATGACGAGGCTCGCGGGGCTCACCGCCCCGCCGCCGCCCTGCCTGGCGGCTTCGGCGCGCGCCTGTTCCGCCTTCGCCTTGGCCTCCTGGGCCGCCTTCACCGCGGCGAGGTCGACGACTCCGCTCATGGACATGTTCCGTGGCTGCATGAGTACATCCTCCCCCTTCCGCGCGCGGCTGTGAAAAGCGTTGTGAAAGCCGGGTCCGACGGGCGGCCGGACCGGCCTCTCGTGCATGATGATCGGCACCGGATCCCCGTCCGGCACCGGCGGCGGCACCGGGTCCCCACCCGGTACCTGTGGTCGTCGCCCGCGCGCGGCAACCGCCCGCGCACGCTTTCGCTACGGGTCGTAGCGTAACTGCCCCGGGGGAGTGCCGTACGCGTTCTCCCGGTGATCTCCCTCACGACTTCACACAACGGCCGGATATGGTCGCTGACATGCAGAGTCGCCAGCCCGCTCAACGTCCGGGGCGCCCGCGAAGTGCCGCCGCGGACGCCGCGATCCTGGAGGCCACCCGCGCGGCTCTGGTCGAGCTGGGCTGGTCGAAGCTGACGCTGGGGGACGTCGCGGCGCGGGCCGGGGTCGCGAAGACGACGCTCTACCGCCGCTGGGCGGGCAAGAACGAACTCGTGGTGGACGCCGTCGCCGTGCTCTTCGACGAGCTGCGGCTGCCCGACCGGGGCAGCCTGGCGGCCGACGTCGAGGGCGTGGTGCTCCAGTTCGCGGCGATCCTGGACCGCCCGGAGACGAAGACGGCCCTGATGGCGGTCGTCGCCGAGTCCACCCGGGACGAGCCGCTGCGCGAGCGCATCAGGACCTCGATCGTGGACCGCCAGAAACGGCTGGTTCTGGAGGGCCGGGCGCGCGCGCAGGCCCGCGGCGAGCTGCCGCCCGAGGAGGACCCCGGGGCGGCGGCCCGCACCGCGGACCTGATCTTCGACGTGGTGGCGGGGGCGGTGGTGCACCGCACGCTGGTGAGCGCGGAGCCGGCTGACGCGGAGTGGGTACGCAGCTTCACGCGAGTGCTGCTTCTCGGACTTTCGGGGGCGGCGGGCGGATCCGCCCTCGCCGGGGCGCCCGCCCCCCCCCGGAGTGGCCAGGGCGGT
>NZ_JBHWHV010000091.1:16826-29934 GCF_042732375.1 Streptomyces sp. NPDC059785 | reverse complement strand
ACCTCGCCCCACGGCGAGCGCGGCGTCGAGGGCTGTGTCGCTAAAGGGAGTGCGGCCCGCCCGGAGGCCCCCCCCGCCGGCCGGACCGCGCGCGAGCAGATGGGCAGGGCCGTCCGGGCGGAAGGCGCGACCGGACGTGGAGCAGCGGGGAGACCAGCGGATGAAGCAGCACGGCACCGAACAGCAGCACGGCACCGAATCCACCGTCTACTCGTGCCACGACACCGTCCTGCTGCGCGTCGCCGCGCTCCCGGCCGCGGCCGCCGCGGCGCAGCAGACCCGGCACGCCCTGAACGCCGACCCCGACGCCAGTGCGGCCGAAGTGCGCGCCCAGGTACGCGAGTTGGCAGCCGATCCGCGGGTGCGCGGCGCGGTGGCCGCCGCCAGCGCCTCACTGGCGGCCGCCGTGGAGCAGGTCGCCGCGGGCACCGAGCGGGACGAGGCGCGGATCCGCAGAACGGCCGGATCCCTGAACCGTTATCTGATCCGGATGGCCACCCGTCCCACCCCGTTCGGCTTGCTGGCCGGGGTCGCGCTGGCAGAGGTCGGCGACGACGCGGTGGCGCGGCTGGGACACCGGCACCGCAAGGCCGTCCGCCCTGACGCCTCCTGGCTGCTGCCGCTGCTGGCCCGCTGGGAGCGCCGTCCGGAGATCTGGCGGCACCTGCGGCTCGCGGCCAACGACCTGTGCTTCGTGCGCGGCGACCGCCTGGTGGTGCCCTACGTACCCGACATCACCGGCGAGCGGCCGTTCACGGAGGACACCACCGAGCTGACGTTGCGTCACACCTCGGCCGTCGCCGCGGCCCTGCGGTGTACGGAACACCCGGTGACCGGAGCGGCGCTCGCCGCCCGACTGGCCGTGGCCTTCCCCCAGGCACCGCAGGCGGCTGTCGACGGGCTGATCGAGCAACTCATCACCCATGACATCCTGCTGACCGACCTGCGCCCCGCGGACTCGGAGCCGGATCCGCTCGGCCACGCCGTCGAGCGGCTGCGCGAGGTGCCCTACTTCGCCGAACTGCCCGCGCTGGCCGGTGTGCACGACGCGCTGCGCGCTTACGCCGCGGCCCCCGCCACGGACGACGGCGGCGCGCTCGCGACCGCCGCCCGCCGCATGCGGGCGCTGCGGACCACCGAGCGGCCCCTGCACGTGGACCTCGCCGTGGACGCGCGGGTCCGGCTCCCCACCGCGGTGGCCCGCGAGGCCGAGCGGGCGGCGGACCTGCTGTGGCGGCTGGCACCGGGCGGCGGTGAACCAGCCCACTTGCGCCGCTACCACGCCGACTTCCTGGAGCGGTACGGCGTCGGACGCCTGGTGCCGCTCGAGGAACTCCTCGATCCCGACATCGGACTCGGCGCCCCGGCCGGCTACCGGCACCCTCGCAGCGGCCGGGCCGCTGTCCCCGACCGGCCGGGGGACGCCGAACGCCGGCGTGATCAGGTGATGGCCGCGCTCGTGAGCCGGGCTCAGTCGACGGGTTCCCGAGAGATCGTTCTCGACGAGGACGTGATCGGGCGGATCCAGGCGAAGGACGCCAAGCCTGCGCTGCCGTCGATGGAACTGTGCGGCCGGGTCGTTGCCGCGGACCTGCCCGCGCTGACCGCCGGGGACTTCACCCTCTGGCTGTCCGGGACCAGCGGCTCCCGCCTGGCAGGGGCGATGGCCGGCCGGTTCGCCCACCTGCTCGGCCCGGACACTCGCCGACTGCTCGCCCCGGCCACCGATGGCGACACCGACACAGACAGCGATGCCGATGCCGACGCCGACGCGCCGATAGCGGCGCAACTGAGCCTGCAAGGGGCCTGGCTGCGCGCCGGCAACGTCAGCCAGGTGCCGAACCAGCTCGACCACCGGATCACGGTCGGCGGTTTCGCCGACCGCGGCGATCCGAAGGTCCTCGGCCTGCGCGACCTGGCGGTGTGCGCCTGGCCGGACCGGCTGGCGCTGGTCAGCACAGCGCTGGGCCGGGAGATCACGCCCGCCGCGTTCCACATGCTCAACATGCGGGCGCACGCGCCGAACCTCGCCCGGTTCCTGTCCGAGGTGGCGCTCAGCGGCCGCCGGTCCTGGGAGCCGTGGACCTGGGGCAGCCTTGACGTGCTGCCCTGCCTGCCTCGGGTGCGCCACGGGCGGACCGTACTGGCCGCGGCCCGCTGGCGCACCGACGAGCCGTTCTTCGAGGAGGCCTGGTTCGGCGACGCCGAGTGGCGACGGGCCCTGGACGACTGGCGGCAGCGCTGGCGGGTCCCCGAGCAGGTGCTCCTCGCCGACGGCGACCGCTACCTGCAGCTCGACCTCACCAGCGCCGCGCACGCCAGAACCCTGCGGCAGGAGCGCAGCCGGTCCGCGGCCGTGCTCTTCGAAGTGCCCGGCGGCACCGCCGCCCCCGGCTGGCTGGCGGGCGACGGGGGGGCTCACAGCCACGAGGTGGTCTTCCCTCTGACGGCCCGTGCACCGCACACCCCGGCCGGCCGCAAGGGAACCGCCCGGCGCGCGGTGGTGCCCGTCGTGCGCGCGGCCGGCGACGTGGCCCGACCGCCGGGCAGCGGCTGGCTCTACGCCAAGCTGTACAGCAGTGAGCAGCGCCAGGACGAGATCCTCGTCCACCGGCTCCCCCACCTGCTGGCGGCCTCCGGCTCCGCACTGCGGCGCTGGTTCTTCATCCGCTACCGCGACCCGGAACCGCACCTGCGGCTACGGCTGTTCGCGGGCGAGCCGGGCGACGCCGGCCGACTGCTGCCCGTACTCGGCGCGTGGGCGGCGGAACTGCGGTCCGCCCGGCTGTGCGGCCGGATAGTGCTCGACACCTACGAGCCTGAAGTGGAGCGGTACGGCGGCCCCGCGGCGCTCGCGCTCGCCGAGGAGGTGTTCCAGGCAGACAGCGAGTCGGTGCTGACGCAGCTGACGGTGCGTCAGGAACGGTCGGCTGGACCGGCTGGAACGGTCGGTCCAGCCGGTCCGGCCGGGCTTGATCCGGTGCTGCTGGTCGCGCTGAACTACCTCGACATCCTGCACCACCTCAACGGACCGGCCATCGGCGGCCCGGGTCCTGCCTGGCTGCTGGAGACCCGCGCCACCCATCAGGACCGCGCGGTCTTCCGCCCGCACCGCCGGGCCGCACTCGACCTCGCCGACCCGGGTGGCCGGTGGGAGCGGCTCGCCGCGACCCCGGGCGGCCAGGCGATCACCGACAGCTGGACCCGCCGCGCCGAGGCGTTGCACCGGTACGCGGCACGGCTCGCGGCGCAGCCCAGCGGTTCACAGCCCGGCAGTTCGCAACCCAGCGGCCCGCAGTCCGATGGTCCGCAGCCCGGCGGTTCGCACTCCGGCGGTTCGCGGTCCGACGGCCCGCAGCCTGGGGATTCGCGGTCCGGCGGTTCGCTGCTCGCCGGTTCGCAGCCCGCCGAGACGGTGCTGAGCAGCGTGCTGCACATGCACCACAACCGCCTGGCGGGCATCGACCGCGAGGCCGAGCACCGCAGCCACGCCATCGCTCGCGGCGCGGTCCAGGCGGTCCTGGACAAGCGGCGGTTCGCCCAATGACGTACCGTCAGAAACCGTCCGCCGTACCGTCGCCGCCACCCGCCGTACCGTCGCCGCCGCCCGAGGCGGCACAGGCGGCGCCCCCGGTCGCCAGGCCGCTCGCCGGCCCGCAGGGCGTGCGAACCGGCCCCGATGCCGCCCATGTGATCGCCGACGTCGCCCGAAGGCTCACCGACCCCCGTGCCGTGGAGCGGATCGCCGTCGCGGCCGGAAACACCGACAGGTACGCGGACGGCCCGGCGCGGGCACCCTGGGAGGCATCGTCGCTGATCGAGGGGTTTTGCGGGGTGGCGCTGCTGCATGCGGAACTGGGACGCGCCGACACCGCCGCGCGGACCACCGCTCATGCGCATCTGGTCGCGGCCGGGGCGCCGTCCTGGTCGCCGCGGCTGCCCACCGGGCTGTACGAGGGACCGGCCGCGCTCGCGTTCGCCGCCCGAGCCGCGGCCCACGGACCGGGTGACTACGCGACCCTGCTGAGCCGCCTGGACCAGGCCGTCCTCACACACGTCCGGGTGCTGGCCACCGCGCCCTCCACCCCGCCCCGGTACGAGGTGCTGAGCGGACTGGCCGGGCTGGGCCGCTGCCTGCTCAACGGCCGGCGGGAGCACCGCGGCGCCCTCGATGCGGTCCTGCGCCGCCTGGTCCGGCTCGCCGAGCCCGTGCCCGCCCACGGGACCGAGCTGCCCGGCTGGTGGCGTGGCGACGACGGCCCGCGCGACCGGGTCCGCCTGGGCATGGCGCACGGCATCGCGGGCCCGCTGGCCCTGCTCGCCCTGACGGCCCGTCACGGGACGGGCGTGCCCGGTGCCCAGGACGCGGCGGACCGCATGGCCCAGTGGCTGCTCCACTGGCGGCAGTACGACGAGGCCGGGCCGTTCTGGCCCAGCGAGGTCAGCCTGCACGAGCAGCTGACGGGTGGGCTGGTGCGGCAGCCGCGTCCCCGGGCCGGCTGGTGCCACGGCTCGACCGGCATCGCCCGCGCCCTGCAGCTGGCCGGTCGCGTCTACGGCCGGCCCGACTGGTCGCAGGCCGGCCTGGACGCCCTCGGCGCGGTACTCATCCGCACCCTGGGCCCGCACCCGATGACCAACACCGGTCTCTGCCACGGCTGGGCCGGCCTGCTGCGGATCACCCAGCTCATGGCCCGGGACGCGGCAACCACCGCCGCTTTCGCCGACCGGCTGGACGCCGTGGCCGACGCCGTACTGTGCCGGTTCCGGCCGGACGCCCCGTTCGGCTTCGCCCTCGACTCCCCCGGCGAGGTCCACCTGGCGCGCGACCGGGCCGGCTTCCTGGAGGGTGCCGCGGGCACCGCCCTGGCACTCCACGCCCACCTGCACCGCGCTGATCCAGCCACCGGCTGGGACGCGGCACTGCTGATCGACTGACCCACCCACACCGGGCCTGGCCAGACCCGAACCAGCCCTGACCAGACTCGAATCAGATCCGAACCAGATCCGAACCAACCCTGCCCAGGCCCGCATCAGACCTGATCAGGCCCGCACCAGGAAGGCACCTCATGGAGACCTCTCTCACCAGCCCGGCACCCGCCGCCACCGGGGACGCCACCGGAGACGGCACCGGGGACGGCATCAGGGACGGCATCGAGTGGTTCGGCCTGAACGAGTTGCTCGCGGCCGGCCGGCAGTCGCTGACCCGCGTGGTCGGCGATCCGGACGCGTTCTTCGCGCGGCACTGGGAGAGCACACCTTTGATCGCCACCGGCGGGCCCGCGGACGCCTTCGCCGACCTGATGACCCTTCAGGACTTCGACCGCATACTCACCGAGGGCCCGGTCGCCGTGCAGACCCTGCACGCGGTCGACGCCAGTCAGGCCCTCCCGGCCGAACGGCTGGTGTACTACCGCGACAACGGCACCGGCCCGCTCGCCGACCCCGGCCGGGTGCTCGACGCGTTCGGCGCCGGCGCCACCCTGGTGCTGCACGGGCTGCACCGCTGGTGGCCGCCGCTGCGCCGGCTCTGCCAGGAACTGTCCGCGGTACTGAGCCACCGGGTGGTGGCCGACGCCTACCTGACCCCGCCCGGCACGACCGGCCATCTACGGCACTACGACACCCATGACCTGTTCACCCTGCAGATCGCAGGCTCCAAGCACTGGCTCATCGAGGAGCCGACCGTCGCGCTGCCCTTGAGCAGCCAGCACAACACCGCCGAGCGGCTGGGCCCGTCCACCACGCACTTCGACGGGGTACTGGCCGCGGGCACCTCGATGTACCTGCCGCGCGGCTACCTCCACACCGTCAGCAGCCGCGCCGACACCAGCCTGCACATCACCCTAGGTATCGAGGCCGTGACCTGGAAGGACGCGCTCAGCACGGCAGTGCGCCGGCACGCCGAGCGGGAGCAGCTGCCGTGGCGGCGGGTGCTGCCGGCCGGGTTCGCCCGGCCCGGCGCGCCCGACCCGCTGAGCCCCGCTGTCACGCAGGTACCGCCGTACCAGGAGATGGTCGCCTGGGCGCGGGAGCGGTTCTGGCGCCACGAGTTCCGCTCCGCGCACGCCGGGCGGCTGCTGTCCATGGTGGCCGCGGCGGACGGCACGACTGCCGGGTCCGGCCGGACCGTGCGCAGGGCACCGGGCATCGTGGTGCGGGCCCGCCACACCGGCGACCAGTACGTGGTCTCGGTCGACGACAAGGACGTCCGGCTGCCCGCCGCGATCGCCGACGACGTACGCCTGCTGCTCGCCGGTGCGCCGGTCCGCCCGGCACAGCTGCGGACCGCCACCGGCCCCAACGCCGAGGTACTGCTGAGCCGGCTCGTCCAGGAGGGCATCCTGCAGATCGTGGACGGCTGATGGCTGACGGCTGACGACTGACATCCGGGTCCGTGGCGGATGCCTCAGGTGATCAGGCCGGCGCTGGTCAGCCAGATGTGTTCGCAGGTCGCCGACGCCTCTTGGAGCTTCTCGCGGGATTCCTGTGAGGCATGGTAGAAGGCCCGCTCGATCATTCAGCGTGGAACCCGCCGGCTGGGCAGGTGTGCTGCCACCGGCCGGCGACGACCGCTTCGATGGCTGCCAGGGCCACTACGGCGGCGAGCTGCCCGTACTGCGGTCCAGGGCGCGGGCGACACCGAGGCGCGCGACGGCGGGACCGAGCAGGCACAGACTCTCAGCTCATGGCCGTGAGCCGACCGGAGCGGACCTGGCGGCGGACGGAGCCGACGACCGTGATGTGGGCGACGACGAGCCAGCCGAGGCCAACCAGGCACTCCGCTCCGAGGTGCAGGAGGACGGACGGGGTCGTCGGGGCGCCGGCCACGGCGGCGCGCGCGGCCGGCAGGCCGTTGGTCACCGGGAGGACGTGCAGCATCGAGCCGAGGGCTCCACCGGGCACCGCGCCGTTGACCCCGGTGCCGGAGAGCAGGGCGATCGTCACCGTGCTGGTGACGAAGGTCCGGGCCTCCGGCCAGCGGATGCTCAGTCCGCTCAGTGCTACGGCCATCGCGTAGGTGGAGCCCCCCAGCACCAGTTGAGCCAGCACGATGAGGGGAAGGGTGCCCCGCTGGGCGTCGAGGTCGAGGATCACCGAGACCAGCCCGAGGGTGACCAGGGAGGTGAGCAGACCGTCGAACAGCCAGTACAGGCCGCGCGAGACGAGAACCACGAGAGGGTCGGTCGGGGAGAGCAGCAGCAGGTGCAGGGTACCCAGCCGACGTTCCAGCGAAGTGGAGGAGACGACTCCCAGCGCACCCAGCGGGGCCAGCACGAGAGCGTTGCCGACCGCTATGTAGTGTTCGTCGCCCACGCTGCCGACCGAGCGGGCCAGCATCGCGAAGAAGAGCACCTGGGCGACGAGCCGGGACAGCCAGCCGAGAAGCCAGGAGCGCCAGGTGAACAGACGCCGGTAGTCCTCGAAGCTGCTCAGCAGTCCGATCCGCACCACGTCGCACCAGGCGGCCAGCGTGTCAGCCATGCAGCGACACCTCTCCTCGTCGAAGCCGCTGCACGACCCGGTGCAGGACCAGGGTTCCGGCCGCGGCCTGGGCGGTGATGAGGACGGATGCCAGTGCCAGGTCCGTCCAGCCGCCCGCGGACCCCGCGGCGGCGGCCCGCAGTCCGCGGACCGCCCATGTCAGGAAGAAGAAGTCGGAAAGCTGACGGATGCCCACGGGGAGCACGGAGTGCGGGAGAACGAGACCGGCCAGTAGATAGAACGGGTAGGTCACGGCGTTCTGGAGGGTGCGGGCGCCCTTGACGAGCAACAGCAGTGCTCCGAGCAGCAGGGCCGCGGCAGCGCAGCCGACGAGGCAGACCAGAACGGCTGCGCAGAACTGCCAGGGGCGGCGTATGTCGAGCACGGTGCCGTGTGTGAGCCAGCCGATCGCTGTGACCTCGGCCATGATCGGCGCGGCGGCCAGGGTGACGGTGAGAATGCGAACGATCAGCGAGACCAGGTAGCCGGACGGGGCGGTCAGGTTGATCTCGAGTGCGCCGCCGAAGCGTTCCTCGTCGATCACGTGGGACGCGGTGAACATCGCGTGGCCCCACGCCGCCATGACGAACGCCGTCAGGCCGATGCTCGTCAGCACAGTGGCGGAGGGGTGTCGGGGCGCCACCACGCTGAACAGCACGACGACATAGAAGGGGTTGACGAGGAGGGGTGCGAGAGAGCCGGGGCGGCGCAGCAGCAGGTGTGCCTGCATCCGCAGGGAGGGACCTGTGACCGCGGCGAGGTCGGCAGCCGGATTCACAGTGCGAAGTCCCGGTCGGCGATGAGGGAGTGATAGACGTCGTTCAGGCCGGGGCTGTGCGTGCTGATGCCGCGGGCCTTCGCTGCGGCGAGTTCGGCGAGCACGGGGGCGACGGCCTCCGGAAGCATGACCGTGACGGTCAGGGTCCCGGCCTCGTCGGTGGTGCACGAGCCGACGCCCGGAAGCGCACGGAGACGTTCGGCGAGTCGGGGGACGGCGTGGGTGGCGGTGATGGTCTGGACGGCGTCGAGGGCGAGTCCCAGCCGGGCGGGGCTGTCGGTGGCGAGGATGCGGCCCCGGTCGATGAAGGCGACCCTGGTGCAGAGTTCCTCCGCCTCCGCCATGTCGTGGGTGGTCAGCAGAACGGTCTTGCCGGCGTCGCGGAGCGCGCGGACCCGTTGTCGGAAGGCCGCCGCGGCGTTGGGATCCATTCCGCTGGTGGGTTCGTCGAGGATGAGCACCGGGGGGTCGGCGACCAGGGCTCGTCCCAGATGGACGCGTTGAAGCATGCCGCGGGAGAAGGACTCCACCGGTTCGTGGGCGCGGTCGGCCAGGCCGAGGTCGGACAGCAGCCAGTCGATGCGCTCACGGGCGACACGGCGTGGCACGCGGCACAGCGCAGCCCAGTATTCCAGGTTGCGGTGTGCGGACAGCCGCCCGTAGAGGCCTCGCTCCCCGCCCAGCACCAGTCCGACCCGGGCACGGACCGCGCGTGGTTCGCTCACCGCGTCGTGTCCGCAGACGAGGACACGGCCGGAGGTGGGCAGCAGCAGGGTGCTCAGGATGCGGGACAGTGTGGTCTTGCCGGCGCCGTTGGGTCCCAGGAGTCCGAACACCTCGCCCGTGTCGACGCGGAGGTCGACACCGTCGAGAGCGGTGTGGTCGGGCTGCCGGCGTTTGGCGAACACCCTGCGCAGGTCGGTGATGTCGATCGCGGTCATCTCAGACCGCCGGTGCGGGGGTCGGGCCACTCATGGCGGCGAGGCTCATCCGGCGCGCGGCCTCCACGTCGGGGGCGTCCACGTCGGTACCGCTCAGCATGAGGTAGTCGCCGACGGGGGTGTGCAGGAGTTCGCCACCGGGTGCGGGGCCGCCGGACCGCCGGACGGTGCCGGGGCGTCGGGCGTGATGCAGCAGGACCCCGAAGCGCACGTTGTCCGCGGCGGTCCAGCGACCGTCCGGCAGGGCGCCCGGAGGATCCGTGACCCCGGCGGCGGTCCTGCGCGCCAGCTCCTGTGCGGCCAGGGCGTCGAGCCGTGCGGGGACGGACAGGCCGGTCAGACTCGCGCTGTGGATGAGGAGTTCGCACAGCTCGGGCGCGATACGGAACTCATGGACGGCGTTCTCCGTCCGTGGCTCCGTGAGCAACCCGGGATGGGCGGCCAGGACGACCGCACAGTCCAGGGCGCTCTTGACGGTGAAGGGTGACTGCGTGCGTTCCTCGACGACGGCGAACAGCTGGGTCAGCGCCGGTGACGGGGGACATGCCACGCGCAACGGGATACCCGCCTGGTCTCCGGCGTAGGCGAAGGTGCTCATCTCGACCTCGAGGTCGGTTTCCGACAGCGGGTCGTCGGAAGGCCAGGTGAGCCCGAGGAAGCAGTGCTCGGCGCCCTGGTCGCGGATGAGGGTGAACACCGACGGTGCGGCCCCGTAGACGTCCATCAGCTTCAGGGCCGCCGCCCAGAGCCGCTCCTCGACCGGGATGACCAGGTCCAGGTCGCCGACCGGCCGCACCAGAGCCGGCGGGTAGAGGGCCCCCAGGGCGGGTCCTTTCAGGACCACCGGATCGGCTTCATCGCGCAGGAGGGTCACCACGTCGGCGTAGACGCGTGCGCGTCGGCGCTGCCGGTCGAGGAACATGGTGGTCTGCGGGCCGGCCGCATGTCCTTCGGCAACGGCGACGCTCAGGACCAGGGGCGCCAGCTGGAACCCGAGGGAACGGGCCAGCCGCCGGACGGGCTCGTCCGGATCGAGGCCCGCGGCGTCGTAGAGCCGGGCGAGGTCGAGCATCACACTTTTCCTTTCGACGCCAGGACGGTCAGCGGCATGGACAGGGAGTCCTCCAGGTGCCAGGTGTCGTTGACGCAGGCCACCGAGGCGTGGTCGCCCTTGCGCCCGACTCGGGTGACGCCGGTGAGATCGATCCGGAAGACGGTGCGCGGCGGGCTGTCCAGCAGGGCGCAGAGCACCTCGTTGATCACGCCGCCGTGTGTGACGACCAGGGTGCGGGCGCCCTGGGGACAGGCGCGCAGGGCGTCGAGAACGCGGGCTCGGAAGGCGACGCGGGTCTCCCCGCCGGGCCACGCCCGCCAGGCACCGTTCCGCCAATGATCGTCGTGCGTGTCGCTGACGGCGTCCGGTGGGGAGATCCCCTCCAGGGTGCCCTTGAAGAACTCCGCCCAGGACAGGCGCTGTTCGGCCGTCAGGCCGCAGGCGGTGGCGATCTTCTCGGCGGTACCACGGGCGCGCAGCAAGGGGGAACTCAGGAGGTGGTCCCAGCCGAAGGCGGCAAGGCGGCCGGCGAGCGCCTCGGCCTGTGCGGCGCCCTCCTCGGACAGGGGCGGGTCCCAGCGACCGTCGGCGGAACGGCGCTCGTCGAACCGCTCGTAGGCGGCGTGGCGGATCAGGCAGATCTCGGTGGGCATGTCAGTCTCCGGGGCCCTGGAACTCGGCCAGGAAGTAGTGGTGTGCGAGCTGCCAGCCGTCGCGGCGCAACGCGGCGAGAACGCGCTCGGCATGGCCGGGGGCGTCGGCGGTGTGCACGACATTGCCCAGCAACGGTCGTCCGCTGTGCGCGGCGTGCGAACAAGCGGCTTCGACCAGCCGTCGTTGCGCCGCCCGGTCGGCGAGGGGGCGCACGAGGACGTCCAGGAGTTCGACGTACTCCGTGCCGGTCACGTCGTCCGTGGCGTCGGTCAGCAGGGTCGCGTGTCCGACGACCTTCCCCGCGCGCTCGGCGACATAGGTGACGCGTCCTGGTGTCCCCAGGACGGAGGCGACGGCAGCGGCCACGGCCGCCCGGTCGGCACTCCGGCCATGCTGGCGAGTCGCACGTTCGAAGGCCTCCGCGAGCATGGAGCCGACAACGCTTCGGTCCTGTGGTTCCTCGGACCGGACGGAGACATCCCCGCGATCCGGTGTGTCCCCGTGTCCGTGTCCGCGACTGGACACCGGGGCGTCAAGTCCTTGACCGGGTGCCGGTTCGTTCTCCGGCCGGAGCGCCGACGGCCGGACCACATAGGTGACATGGGGGGTGAACGGCGCTCCGAGCGGGGTCACGCTGCGCACCAGTGCCTCCCGGCACTCGGGCCAGCGCTCCCGCAGGAAGCGGTACAGGGCGTCCTGGTCAAACGCCGTACCGGACGGCGCCGCGGGGCCTTCCAGATGTTCCACGAGACACTGCAGGCGACCGGTGAACGGGTCTGCGACGGCGTCGGCGACGACGGTGAGGCCGGCGTGACGGTACAGAACCCCGGCTTCCGCAGCGGCGTGGAGGTATGCGGCGCGGGCGGTCATGCCCGCGCCGTCACGATCAGCGAGTCGGCGACATGGGCCGCGGCAGCGCGCACCTCGTCCGGCGAAACCCGTTCCAGTGCCGCACGCTCGGTCTCGGGATTCCACGGATGCTGTCCGACGCCACTGTGCAGGACGGTGTCGATCGCGAGCTGCCAGGGGTCCTCGGCGTCGCGGTGGCATTGCCCGACGGCCTGCCCGACCGCGACGCGGTGTTCCCGGGCCGTGGGTCCCTTCCGGGCGACGCGGTGGAGGAGCCCTTCGACGATGCCCACGGCCTGGGGGGCGTTGCCGGTCTCCACTCCCATCATCACCCGCCACGCGCCGGCGTCGGAGTAGTGGGAGGGCCATGCCTGGAAGGTGTAGGCGAGCCCGGCGCCGTCCCGCAGTTCCCGGTAGAGGCTGGAGGCCGGGCTGGCGCCGAGGAGGGAGGCCAGGACGGAGTACGCGGCCCGTCCGGGGTGCCGGGCGGGGACGGCCCTGCCGCCCACCACCACCCAGACGAAATCCTCGTCCTGCGGGAAGGCCGTCGCCGACGCGTCGCCGGCCGGGCGGGACTCGGGCGGCCGGAACGGGCGCAGGGTGCTCTTGGGGAGCAGGGCCTCGGGCGGAAGAGCGGCGCGGACCCGGTCGGGGTCGGCGCCGCCGACAACGGCGATGCAGTGCCGTGGCAGGCCTGCGTCGCGCAGTCGCTCGGCGTCCCGCAGGCCGAAACGCCGGATGTCCTCGGGCGAACCGGCGACCGGCCTGCCCAGCGGGTGACTTCCGAACAGGTCGGCCAGGAAAGCGTCCTGGACGACGTCGCTGCCGTCCGCCCGGGCGGTGGCGATCTCTTGGGCGACGACGCTCTTCTCCCGGGCCAGGTCGGCTTCGGTGATCTTCGGTCGGCTCACCGCCCGCCACAGTTCCGCCGCGATGTGCGGGGCGTCGGCGTTGGCGACTCGTGCGTAGTAGAGGGTCATCTCGTTGCCCGAGCTGGCATTGGCCGTGCCGCCGCGCTCCTCGACCAAGTCGGTCAGCGCAGCGCCGCTGCCCCGGGCGGACATCACGAGGTGTTCGAACAAGTGGGCCGCGCCGGCCTGACCCGGCGCGTCGTCCGAGCTGCCACGAGCCAGTCCTACGCACACGGTGGTGGTACGCAGCCATGGAATGTGGACCTCCAGGACCGCGTGATTCTCTGTAGTGCGACTCACGAAAATCCACCCTCCGCAGGCATGAATCGAAAGGAAGTGGCAGGTGGACGCGCCCGGGCGGGCCGCCCGGGGCGTCGACTGATGGGCGGCGGGCGCCTCCCGGCTTAGTAACCACGCGAGTGTGGGTGGGCGGGCC